>JBBQWE010000131.1:0-6632 GCA_038210855.1 Sphingomonadales bacterium
GCGGCGCAGCGATCCATGATTTCATCCTGTCGCTGACCGATTGCTATGAAACGCAAGTCGGCGAGCGCGGCCTGAAACTTTCCGGCGGCGAGAAACAGCGCGTCGCCATCGCTCGCACCATCCTCAAGGATCCCGCCATCCTGATCCTCGACGAAGCAACCTCGGCACTCGATTCGGCCACCGAAGCCGACATCCAGGACGCGCTCGGCACCGTGTCGCGCGAACGCACCACCCTCGTCATCGCCCACCGCCTGTCGACCATCACCGATGCCGACGAAATCCTGGTGATGGGGGCGGGCCGCATCCTCGAACGCGGCCGCCACGACGCCCTGCTGGCCCGCGGCGGGGCCTATGCCGAAATGTGGGCGCTGCAACAGGCCGAGGCTGAAGAGGCGATCGCGGCGGAGTAGGAGTGAAGTGGGCCGCCGGCGGCCATCGCTTCTCTCCGCCCCTGCTTCCTCTGACGGGCTGACACACCGAGGCTGCGGCGGTATGGCCCATGTTATGCGACACATAGATCATTTCATCGGCGGCGCTGCCGTTGCCAGCGGCGCCCGCACCAGCGACGTTTTCGATCCCAATTCGGGGGCAGTACAGGCGCAGGTGCGGCTGGGCGGCGCGGCCGAGCTGGCGTCCGCGGTAGCGCTGGCCAAGGCGGCCCAGCCGGGCTGGGCAGCGACCAATCCGCAGCGCCGGGCGCGGGTGATGTTCAAGTTCAAGGAACTGGTGGAGCGCGAGATCGACGATCTGGCGCGGCTGCTGTCGTCCGAACACGGCAAGGTCGTTGCCGATTCGAAGGGCGATATCCAGCGCGGGCTGGAGGTCATCGAATTCTGTTGCGGCGCCCCGCACCTGTTGAAGGGGGAATTCAGCCATGGCGCCGGCCCCGGCATCGATGTCTGGGCGCATCGGCAACCGGTGGGGATCGGTGCCGGCATCACGCCGTTCAATTTCCCGGCGATGATCCCGCTGTGGATGGCGGGCGTCGCGCTGGTGACCGGCAATGCCTTCATCCTGAAGCCGTCGGAGCGCGATCCGTCGCTGCCGGTGCGGCTGGCGGAACTTTTCGTCGAGGCGGGGTTGCCCAAGGACGTGCTCCACGTCGTCCATGGCGACAAGGAAATGGTCGATGCGATCCTCGATCACCCCGATATCGCCGCGGTCAGCTTTGTCGGATCGTCGGATGTCGCGCAGTATATTTCATCGCGCGGCTGGGCGAATGGCAAGCGTGTCCAGGCGATGGGCGGCGCCAAGAACCACGCCGTGGTGATGCCCGATGCCGATCTGGATGCCGTCGTTCGCGATCTGGCCGGGGCGGCCTTCGGTTCGGCCGGCGAACGCTGCATGGCGCTGCCGGTGGTGGTGCCGGTGGGCGAGGCAACGGCGGAGGCACTGCGGGCGAAGCTGCTGCCGGCGATCGCAGCACTGCGGCTGGGCATCTCGACCGACGCGCAAGCCGATTATGGCCCGGTGGTGACGGCGGCGCACAAGGCACGCATCGAAGGCTATATCGCCATGGGGGTGGAGGAAGGCGCCGAGCTGGTCGTCGATGGCCGCGGCTACACGCTGCAGGGCTATGAAGGCGGCTTTTTCGTCGGGCCGACGCTGTTCGATCATGTGATGCCCGAAATGCGCAGTTACCAGGAAGAGATTTTCGGCCCGGTGCTGCAGATCGTCCGCGCTGCCGATTTCGAGGCGGCGCTGCGGCTGCCGAGCGAGCATCAGTACGGCAACGGCGTCGCCATTTTCACGAGAAACGGCCAGGCAGCGCGCGAGTTCGCGGCGCGGGTGAATGTCGGCATGGTCGGCATCAACGTGCCGATCCCGGTGCCGGTCGCCTATCACAGCTTCGGCGGCTGGAAGCGGTCGGCGTTCGGCGATATCGGCCAGCACGGCATGGAAGGCGTGCAATTCTGGACCAAGCGCAAGACGATGACCGGGCGCTGGCCGGATGGGGGGCCCGATGGCGGGGTTGGCGACGGCGGTTCGGCGTTCGTCATCCCGACGATGGGGTGATGCGATGACGACCGAAACGCTCTTGACCGAACGCCATGACGCTGTGCTGCTGGTCCGGCTCAACCGGCCGCAGGCGCTCAATGCGCTGAACGGCGAGGTGCTCGCCGACCTGATCGCCGCCTTTGCCGCCTATGATGCCGATGCGGACCTGCGCTGCCTTGTCCTCACCGGCAGCGAAAAGGCCTTTGCCGCCGGCGCCGACATCAAGGAAATGTCGGAACAATCCTTCGCCGCCATGTACGGCAGCAATTATTTCGCCGGCTACGAACGCGTCACCGCCACCCGCAAGCCGTGGATCGCCGCGGTCAGCGGCTTCGCACTCGGCGGCGGCTGCGAACTTGCCATGATGGCCGATATCCTGATCGCCGCGGATAACGCCCGCTTCGGCCAGCCCGAGATCAAGCTGGGCGTCATCCCCGGCATGGGCGGATCGCAGCGGCTGGTACGCGCCATCGGCAAGGCGAAAGCCATGGAAATGTGCCTCACTGGCCGGATGATGGACGCCGCCGAAGCCGAAGCCGCCGGGCTGGTGGCGCGCGTCGTTCCCGCCGCCGATCTGGTCACCGAAGCGCTGAAGACCGCCGCTGCGATTGCTGCGATGGCACCGCTTGCCGCCATCGCTGCCAAGGAAGCCATCAACGCCAGTTTCGAAATGCCGCTGGCACAGGGGGTGAACTTTGAACGCCGGCTGTTCCACGGCCTGTTCGGCTCCGCCGACCAGAAGGAAGGCATGTCGGCCTTTGTCGAAAAGCGGCCGGGAAGCTGGACGGGGAGGTAACATGCCCACCATCGCCTTCATCGGAGTTGGCAACATGGGCGGCGGCATGGCCGCCAATCTGGTGCGAGCCGGCCATGTCGTCCGCGCCTTCGATCTCGCCCCCGAAGCGCTCGACCGGGCGCGCGCCAATGGTTGCGCCGTCGTCGCCACCGCCGCCGAAGCCGCGACCGCTGCCGACGCCGTCGTCACCATGCTGCCCGCCGGTGCCCATGTCCGCGCTGCCTATGAAGGCGAATTGTTCGCCGCCGCCGCGCCCGGCGCCGTGCTGATCGATTGTTCGACGATCGATGTCGCCACCGCCAAGCACGTCGGCGAGGCAGCGGCAACACGCGGGCTGGCCATGGTCGATGCGCCGGTTTCGGGCGGCACCGCCGCGGCCGATGCCGGCACGTTGACCTTCATGGTCGGCGGGCCGGAAGCGGCCTTCGCCGCCGCCCGGCCGGTGCTGGAAAACATGGGACGGGCCGTCATCCACGCCGGCGGCGCCGGGATGGGACAGGCCGCCAAGATCTGCAACAACATGATCCTGGGCGCCACCATGGTCGCCACCTGCGAAGCCTTCGTGCTTGCCGAAAAACTCGGCCTCGACGCGCAGACCTTCTTCGACATCAGCAGCAAGGCCAGCGGGCAATCATGGTCGATGACCAGCTATTGCCCCGTCCCCGGCCCGGTGCCGGCGGCGCCGTCGAACCGCGACTACCGCGGCGGTTTCGCCGCCGGGCTGATGCTGAAGGACCTGAAACTGGCCATGGACGCCGCCCAGGGCGCCGGCGCCAGCGTGCCGATGGGAGCCGAAGCCGAAGCGCTCTACCAGCTGTTCGTCAACAACGGCGGCGCTGCAATCGATTTTTCCGGCATCGTCAAGCTGCTGCGCGGCGGCTGACGACGAACCAAGAAGAAAGCGAGCCTCCGGCGGCTGGGGCCTTGGGCCCCAGCCGCCATCTTGTTTTTCACCACCATGCGACGGCGTTGGTGCGCAAGGACCGCATCAATGGAAATGGGGTCTGGGGCCCACGGCCCCAGCCGCCGGAGGCAATTATTCTGCTTTCGGACACGAGCGCAGCGCCGGTGCGACCGAAGGCGCCGGCGGCAATCGCTCGCCTTTTGCCGCCGGCGCCGCTAATCGCCGCTGCCATGACGCGTGCCATCACTCTTGCCCTGCCCAAGGGCCGTATCCTGAAGGAGGCCGTGCCGCTGCTGGCGCGGATCGGCATCGTGCCCGAACCCGATTTTCATGACGACAACAGCCGCAAGCTGATGTTCGAGACGAGTCGCGCCGATGTCCGCATCGTCCGGGTGCGGGCTTTCGATGCCGCCACCTTCGTTGCGCACGGGGCGGCCGAAATCGGCATCGCCGGCAACGACGTGCTGATGGAATTCGCCTTTTCGGAGCTTTACGCTCCCGTCGATCTCGGCATCGGTCATTGCCGGCTTTCGGTGGCGCAGCCGGCAAGCCTGCCCGATGATCTGCGCGTTCTCAGCCATGTCCGCGTCGCCACCAAATATCCCGGCATCACCCGCCGCCATTTCGCCGCCGCCGGCATCCAGGCCGAATGCATCAAGCTGAACGGCGCGATGGAACTGGCGCCGCTGACCGGGCTGGCGACGCGCATCGTCGATCTGGTCTCCACTGGCCGCACGCTTGCCGAAAACGGCCTGGTCGAAGTGGAGGTCATCGCGCCGGTGACCAGCCGGCTGATCGTCAACCGCGCGGCTTTCAAGACGCACCCGGCCGTCGTGCCGCTGGTCGACGCCATCCGCAACCTGGTGGAGACGCAAGATGCCGTTGCGGCTTGAGGCAGGCGACCCCGGTTTCGCTGCCGCTTTTGCTGCGCTGGTGGCAGCGCGACGCGATGGCGATGCCGATGTTTCGGGCGATGTCGCGCGCATCATCGCCGATGTCCGCTCGCGCGGCGATGCTGCGATTGCCGAACTGACGGCGCGCTTCGATCGGGTCGATCTCGCCGCCAGCGGCTGGTCGATCGCAGCGGCGGATTGTGCCGCCGCCTATGCCGGGCTCGATGCCGATCTGCGCCGCGCGCTCGATCTGGCTGCCGACCGCATCCGCGCCTTCCACGATCGCCAGAAGCCGCAGGGCAATGACGAGACCGACGCCGCCGGCGTGCGCACCGGCGTGCGCTGGAGCGCGGTGGACGCCGCCGGCCTTTATGTGCCCGGGGGCCGCGCCGCCTATCCATCATCGGTGCTGATGAACGCCATCCCGGCAGTTGTCGCCGGGGTCGATCGGCTGGTGATGGTGACGCCGACGCCGGGCGGCGAAGCCAACCCGCTGGTGCTCGCCGCCGCCCATCGCGCCGGGGTGTCGCAGGTATTCCGCATCGGCGGCGCGCAGGCGATCGCGGCGCTGGCGTTCGGCACCGCGACAATCCCGCGCGTCGATGTCATCACTGGCCCCGGCAACGCCTGGGTGGCCGAAGCCAAGCGCCAGCTCTACGGCGTTGTCGGCATCGACATGGTGGCGGGGCCGTCGGAAGTCGTCATCCTGTCCGACGGCGGGTCGAACCCCGATTGGATCGCCGCCGATCTGCTCGCCCAGGCCGAACATGATCCGGTCGCGCAATCGATCCTGATTACCACGTCCGCTGCCGAAGCCGATGCGGTGGCGGCCGCCGTGACGCGCCATCTCGCGACGCTGGCAACGGCGCCGGTCGCCGCCGCCGCCTGGCGCGACTACGGCGCCATCATCGTGATCGATGCGCTCGACGATGCGCTGCCGCTGCTCGATGCGCTGGCGCCCGAACATGCCGAACTGATGATCGACGATCCGCAGGCGATCTTCGCCCGCATGCGCCACGCCGGTTCGGTGTTCCTCGGCCGCCACACGCCCGAAGCCGCCGGCGATTACCTCGCCGGGCCGAACCATGTGCTGCCGACCGGGCGCCGGGCGCGCTTTGCGTCGGGGTTGTCGGTGGCCGATTTCATGAAGCGCACGACCTTCCTCGATTGCGGGCCGGCAGGCCTCGCCGCGATCGGCCCGGCCGGCGCGGCGATCGCCGATGCCGAAGGGCTGGCGGCGCATGCTGCGTCCATCCGGGTGCGGCTGTAGGTGATACCGCGCCGGCGGCGCCTTTGCGAACGCCCGCCGAAGCCACTAGGGTCGAAGCGATGATCGAGACCGTTCCTCCGCAGCGGCTGCCTGCCGGGCTCAAGCTGGCGCTCGATTTCGGGCCGCTGCTGATATTCTTCGTCGCCAACAAGTTCGGTGACGTCTTCGTCGCCACCGGTGCCTTCATGGCCGCGACGGCTGCCGCCATGGCGGTATCGTGGCTGAAAACGCGCGCCATCCCGCCGATGCTGATCTTCACCGGCATCATCGTGCTGGTGTTCGGCGGGCTGACGCTGTGGCTGCGCGACGAAACCTTCATCAAGCTGAAGCCGACACTGATCTACGCGACCTTCGCCGGCATTCTCGGCCTCGGGCTGGCCACCGGCCGCAGCTATCTCAAGATGGTGCTCGGCGAAGTGCTGCCGGCGCTCGACGAGGCCGGCTGGGCCAAGCTGCAGCGCAACTGGGCGCTGTTCTTCGTTGCGCTGATGCTGGCCAACGAAACCGCACGGCGGGTGCTGACCACCGACCAATGGGTGGATTTCAAGGTGTGGGGGGTGACCGCCGCCACGATGATCTTCGCGGTCGCGCAGACGCCGCTGCTGAAACGCCATGGGGTGAATTTCGACTGATCCCAATCTCGCCGATCGAGACTCATCGAAGAAAAGAGGGCCTCCGGCGGCTGGGGCCGCGGGCCCCGGACCCCATCTCGATTCATTCCATGATCATGCGCAGTTCAGGAAAAGCAGCAACCAGCAAAATGGGGCCTGG
>JBBQWE010000132.1:0-6624 GCA_038210855.1 Sphingomonadales bacterium
CCGGACGCTACCGGCTCTGCTTCGTGCGCTCGCCAGCCCCAAGACGATTTGGCGACCAGTCAGTCGCCTGCGACATTTGCGCGGTTGCAGAACCAGGCCATCATCCTCACCTCGGCAGCATCAACGACGATTGGGGACAAACGCATGGACGATGATGATTATGGTAGCGGCCGACCGGCGCCGCTTATCGAACCGATTCCGCAGGCCGAAGCCGAAGATGCTGTTCGCACGCTGATCCGCTGGGCTGGCGACGATCCCGACCGTGAAGGGTTGCTCGAAACGCCGGGCCGGGTGACGCGAGCCTATCGCGAATATTTCCGCGGCTATCAGGAAGACCCGGGGCTGCATTTGTCGAAGACCTTTGGCGAAGTGGGCGGCTATGACGAGATCGTTATCCTGCGTGACATCCCGTTCCAGTCGCATTGCGAACATCACATGGCGCCGATCATCGGCAAGGCGCACATCGCCTATCTGCCGCGCAACCGCGTCGTCGGCATCTCCAAGCTGGCGCGGGTCCTGCACGGCTTCGCGCGCCGGCTGCAGGTTCAGGAACGGCTGACCGCGGAAGTCGCCGATTGCATCCAGACGCACCTCGAACCGCTCGGCGTTGCGGTCATCATCGAGGCGACGCACGCCTGCATGTCGGCGCGCGGTGTGATGACGCCCGGGGTGGTGATGACCACCAGCCGCATGATCGGCGTTTTCCGCGACGACGACCGCAGCCGCAAGGAAGTGCTCAGCCTGATAAGCAAGGCGTGATCGGCAGCGTCTGACCGGCAGCGTCTGACCGGCAGGGCCGGATCGCTACCGCTTGCCGGGCGGGGCGACTGACGCGGTATCGGATAGCGCAACGGGGCAGCTTAACACGACGGGAACTCTCGCCTATACGGCGACACAACGAATTCGAGGGGCAATATCCATGGCGAACATTCTGGGCAATCTGCAGCGCGCGATGCTGATCGGTGTCGGCCTGTTGCTGCTGGTCATCGTCGTGTTCCACGCCAGCGTCGTCACCGGCGATACCGCCAGCTGGGGCAACGGCTTCCTGCGTTTCGCCCATTCGTGGGCCGGGCTGCTGTGGATCGGCCTTCTCTATTACTTCAACTTCGTTCAGATCCCGGTGATGCCGACGGTTCCGGCCGAACTGAAGCCCGGCGTGTCGAAGTACATCGCCCCCAAGGCGCTGCTCTATTTCCGCCATGCGGCGCTGCTGACGGTCATCCTTGGCCTGGCATTGTCGGCGCATCCGGGCCCTGGTCAGCCCAGCTATCTGATCGAGGCGCTGACCTTCCAGGAAGGTTCGCGCCTGATCGGCACCGGCATGTGGCTCGGCCTCATCATGGCGTTCAACGTCTGGTTCCTGATCTGGCCGAATCAGAAGATCGCTCTCGGCATCGTCGATGCCGACGCCGATGCCAAGGCAAAGGCCGCAAAAACCGCGATGATCTTCAGCCGCACCAACTTCGTGCTCAGCTTCCCGATGCTCTACACGATGGTCACCCAGGGCGTCATCGGCAACGTCTGACGGCGGCGATTGAACCCGTCGGCCGCGGCGGGCATTTGCAACAGCGTCGGGGGGCGCGCAACTGGCGAGGTGCCGATGCCCGATCCCCGACCTTCACCGCCCGTGCCGCTGCTCGCGGTCGATTGGGGCAGCAGCAACCGGCGCGTTTTCGATATCGCCGGCGACGGCGTCTGGACATTGCGCCAGGACGATGTCGGTATCCTGTCCGGTCCCGATTTCGACGCCGAGGTCGCAGCGCTGCTCGCTGAAGCGGCCGGCCGCCCGCTGCTGCTCGCCGGGATGGTCGGTTCCAACCGTGGCTGGATGGAGGCACCTTATGTGGCGGCGCCGGCGTCGCTCACTGCCGTTGCTGCGGCGATGGTCCGGCCACGCCCCGGCGTCTGGCTGGTTCCCGGCGTTCTCGATCCCGCCCGCCCCGATATCATGCGCGGCGAGGAAGTGCAGTTGCTCGGCGCCCATGCCGCCGGGCTGATCGGTGACGGCCTCGTCTGCCACCCCGGCACGCACAGCAAATGGGTCGAGATCGAGGATGGCGCCATCGCGCGCTTTCGCACCGTGATGACCGGTGATCTGTTCGCTGCCCTGCAAGCGCGATCGATCCTGTCCGATCTGCTGCAGACGACGCCGGGCATCGATGCAGCCTTTGTCGAAGGTGTCGCTCATGCACTGGCGATCGCCGACCTGCCGTCCGAACTGTTCACCGTGCGTGCCCGGGTGATCACCGGCGCGATGCCGGCCTCGGCGGCCGCCAGCCGCATTTCCGGTCTGCTGATCGGTGCCGATGTCCGCCTCGGGCTCGGCCGGCTGCGCGCCGATATCGTGCCGCTGGTCGGCGATCCGGCGCTTTGCGAACGCTTCGGCGTGGCGCTGGAACGTGCGCACCGCCAGACGGTTGTGATCGATGGCGCAGCGGCCTTCGTTGCTGGCGCGCGCGCCCTGATGCGGTTGGCGGAGCCTGTTGCATGATCGATCCCGTTGCACGTTTTCACGCCGCCCTGCTTGCCTGCCCGCTGGTCGCCATCCTGCGCGGCCTGCGTCCCGACGAGGCGGAAGCCATCGGCACGGCGCTGATCGAGGCCGGCATTCGCATCATCGAGGTGCCGCTCAATTCGCCCGAACCCTTCGCCAGCATCACCCGGCTTGCCGAAATCGCCGGCGACACGGTGCTGGTCGGCGCCGGCACCGTGCTCGATACCGAAGCCGTGGCGCGGGTGGCGGCCGCCGGCGGCGAACTGGTGGTTTCGCCGGCGACCGACATCGCCGTGATCGGGGCTGCGGTTGCCGCCGGGATGGTGGCGCTGCCGGGGTTCTTGACGCCCGGCGAAGCCTTTGCGGCGCTTGCGGCCGGCGCGCACGGGTTGAAGTATTTTCCGGCCGAAGCCGGATCGCCGGCGGCGCTCAAGGCGATGCGCGCGGTGTTGCCGCGTGGCACGCTGCTGCTGCCGGTTGGCGGTATCACCCCGGAATCGATCCCCGCCTGGCGCGACGCCGGCGCCGATGGCTTCGGGATCGGGGGCGGGTTGTTCAAACCCGGCATGACGGCGAACGACGTCGCCGCCGGCGCTGCCCTGTTCGTCGCTGCCGCCGCGCCGGGCGCATGAACCCGCCGGGCACGCCGGTGGTGACGGCGATGGCGCCAGAACGGTTCAACCGATCCGCAAGAGACGGTTGCGCGGCTTGTTGATCTTGCGGTAAGCCTTCGTCCGCAAAGATGCCGCAAGTGCGGCATATCCATGCGGGGGGCGTAATGAATCGTTCGGTTCTGCTGTCGACGGCTTTTTGTGCAGCCTGGGCTTTCAGCCCGGCTCTGGCGCAGCGGGCGCGTCCTGCCATCGATATCGATCCCAGCAGCCGCATGGCCAATTTCGGCACCGGCATCGGCATCGGCGACATCACCAAGATGGCCGACATCCTCGTGCGGGACATGTTCCAGCGCCCGGACATCATGAGCTCGCCGAAGCCGCCGCGCATCATCCTCGATGGCGCGCATATCTACAACAAATCCAGCCAGCGCATCGACACCGACGTGATTTCGGACCAGCTGCGCGCCCAGTTGATCCGTGCGGCGCAAGGCCGCCTGCGCTTTCTCAGCCGCGAGAACATCCAGCTGATCGAGGAAGAGCGCGAACTGAAGCGCCAGGGCCAGACCGACGTCGGCACGCGCGGCCTGACGCGCGCCGTTGCCGGTGCCGATTACCGCCTTGTCGGCCGGCTGACATCGATCGACGGCCGTGACAACCGCACCGGCGCCCAGCAGCGCGCCATGCAGCTGGTTTTCGAGCTGGTCGACCTCGAATCGACGGAAACAATCTATATTTCCGAACCTTATGTAACAGTTCGGCAGGAAACGACCAACGTCATGAATCGATAGCGCAGCAAGATGACGCCGGGCCGCGGGGGCGTGGCCCGGCCGCCAGCAGGGGGACAATGAATGGCACGAGTGGCAGGACTGGGCATCATCGCAGCATTGGCGCTGGCGCACGCGGCGCACGCGGCGCCGCGTGCCAAAGGACCGACGCCCGAGGAGGTGGAGACCTACGCTGCGGCAAAGCCCGATCTGCTGCGGCCGTTGGCACGAAATCTCTACACCGGCGGCGAACGCAATGCGGTGTTGAACTTCAACCGTCTCGGCTTGGCTGCAATGGAAATCGGTGAATATCAGACTGCCGAAGCGGCGTTCGATGCTGCTCTCGTTCGGATCGAAGCGGTTTTCACGAAGGACAATCGCGCCAAAGCGGCCAAGAGCATTTTCGGCAAGGAATCGAACAAGGACTGGCGCGGCGAGCCCTATGAGCGCGCCATGGCTTATTATTACCGCGGCCTGCTGTATCTGCGTGCCGGTGATTACGGCAATGCTCGTGCTTCGTTCAAGAGCGCCGAATATCAGGACACGGTCTCCGAATATGAAGAGTTCGCCGGCGATTTCGGGGTTATGAACTACCTGATCGGCTGGGCAACGCGGTGCATGGGCGACGATGCCCGTTCCGAATTCGAATATGCCGTCAAGGCGCAGGCCGATCTCGCCGAGCCGCCCAAGGGCCACAATCTGCTGATGATCGCCGAACTGGGTGCGGGCCCGATCAAGGTGCACGAAGGCAGCAACAAGGAAAAGCTGGTGTTCCGTGGCCGCGAAGGCTTTCCGGAAACCACGGCGATCTTCAGCCTGCCGCCGGAAATGCAGTCATCGGCGCCGCCGCCGGCCCGGGTTCGCGGGCGCCGCGTGACGCCCGCCGCCGCTGCCGCGCCGGAAGGCCGCGAACTCGCCGGGCTGACTGCCGGCAGCATCCTCTATCAGGCAACGACGCGCGGCGGACGCCCGATCGACGGCATCCTGAAGGGCAAGGCCGATGTGAAGGCCGGCACCAACGCGATCGGCGATGGGCTGATCGGCGCGAGTTCGTTCGCCGGTGGCGATGCCGGTGGCTACATGGCGCTGGCCGGGTTGGGCATGAAGCTGTTTTCTTCGGCGACCAAGGCCGAGGCCGATATCCGGCAATGGGACCAGCTGCCCAATCTGATCTCGATCGCCACGGCACGCGTGCCGGGCAACCCCAATGTCGATGTCTCGTTCGCCGGCCCGATCGGGCCGGTGACGCTGCCGGAACTGCCGACGATGCAGGCCCGCGCCGGCAAGTGCAGCATCGCCTGGACGCGGTCGCGGTCAGCAATGCGTGTCGATGACACGCCGGGCGACGATCTCGGTGTTCGCCGCGCCGTCGCAACCAAGGATGCCGCCCGGAACCTGGCGTTCCGCGGGGAACTCGAGGGAGGAAAGTGAGATGAGGATGGAACGGCTCGGCCTTGCGGCCATCGGGCTGGCGCTGCTCGCGCAGACTGCCGCCGAGGCGCGCGAGAATCGCACGGTGAAGTGCTACACCTACCGCGCACGCTGGGCCGAATCGTCCGGGGGTCCGGCGCTCGTCGCCAACATCCCCAGCTCGATGACGCCCATCGACCTCAACGGCGTGCAGTTCACCGACAAGAAGCTCGGCCGGTCGATGATCATCGAGGCGGTCTTTGCCCAGCGCACCCCGACCAACGGCCTCAAGGTCACCACCCGTTTCGTCAATTGCACCAAGCAGCCACTCGCCGTGCAACTCCGCGCCAGCTTCATGGATGCCAACCAGATCCCGACGGAAAAGTCGTCGGCGTGGAAGACGGTATTCATCTCGCCGCTCGCCACCGGCGTCTACGAGGAAAGCTCGATCGGCCGTGACCGTGTCGATGCGTTCCTGATCGAACTGCGGCCCAACCTGTGATTCGCCCGGGCCTGCTGGCAGCGGCTGCTGCCCTTTTCGCCGCCGGCCCTGCCGGTGCCCAGCAGTATCGCGACGCCGATGTGCCGTCGCCGCTGATGCGCGAAGGCGAGCCCGAAGTGCTGGCGCCGCCGCCGCGGCCGGTGCCGCAAGGCGTGGTTGCCGCCTCCAACTTCCGCGCTGCCTATACCCGCGCCAAGCAGCCCAAGATGATGGTGTTCTGGAACAAGTCGTTTACCGACGAGGTTGCTTCCAACTATCGCAACACCGGCCGTGTCGATGTCGACAGCGCCTATGTGCGGGGTCCCGGCTACGGGGCGTCGAGCACCACCATGGAATACAACACCGGCCGCGCTCGCGAGCGCGATGCCAGCACTCGCCAGCTCGCCGAAGTCGATGATTTCGCAGTCGAAGCGGCCTTCACCCAGGCGCTTACCGCCAATGGCGCCGTGCTGATCGATCGCAGCATTGCCATGCGCACCTCGCGCAGCGCCCGCGGTGTCGGGCGCGAGCCGAATGTTCAGGAAATCGAAGCCGCCGCTGCGACCGCTCGCGCCGATTTGCTTGTCGAGATCAACCAGACGCCCGCGAACACCCCGAGTGGCGCTGCCTTCCGCGTCACCGTCAAGGATCTGCGCCGGGCTCGCGTGCTGGTCAATGTGCTCAGCCGCGGCGTGCCGCCACTCGGCCGGGCGCCGCTGGTGGCAGGGCCCGGCGGCTTCGTTCGCGCGGCACCGCCGCCGATCACGCCCGAAGGCGTCGGGCGCCAGGTCGCCAGCGAAACCATGGCCGCGCTGGCCGGGGCGCTGCGGTAGCAGGAAGAATGTGTGTCCGGGGTCCGGT
>JBBQWE010000133.1:0-6577 GCA_038210855.1 Sphingomonadales bacterium
GACGCGCCGCCGCATCGCCATCGGCCTGCAGAAACTGCGCAGCAAGACGCTGGAGAATCCTTGGAAAAAGCACGACAATATTCCGTTGTAGGCGCTTTCCGTCCGGCAAGTGCGACGCCGGATTTGCCGCCAATCGTTCGGCCGTCCCCGCCGCTCCGCCCCCTGTCGCCGCACCGCCGGCCCCGCCGACCGCAGCACCGCCGGCACCGCCGGCACCGACCGCGGCAACCACCACCCCGACCGCCGGCTGAACCGAGCGCCCGCAGCCCGCAGCAGTTTTACGTTATGAGCGCGCCGGCCTATGTTACCGCCATGGCTTACGACACGCTGAAGTTCCTTCACGTCACCGGCATCATCATGCTGCTCGGCAATGTCACCGCGACGGCGATCTGGAAGTTCTTCGCCGATCGCACTGCCGAACCGCGCATCGTCGCGTTCGCGCAAAAACTGGTCACCTATACCGACTGGAGCCTGACCGGCTGGGGCATCGTGCTGACCGTCGGCGGCGGCTACGGCATGGTCTGGGTTGCGGGCATGGATTTGTTCGCACCGGCCTGGCTGCTCTGGTCGCAGGTGATGTTCGTCGTATCGGGCGTCATCTGGGCCGGGCTGCTGGTCCCGGTGCAGATCGCCCAGGCGCGCATGGCGCGCGGTTTTGCCGATGGCGGCGAAATCCCGCCCGGCTATTGGCGCCACGCCCGCACCTGGCTGGTCTGGGGCCTGGTCGGCACCATCCCGCTCGCGGTCGCCGTCTGGCTGATGGTGGTGAAGCCCGACTGATCGCCGCGGCCGACACATCGGCCGGAACGTCGGCCGAAACCCGGCTTGCACTGACCCGAGCCCGGCCGGGCACAGGCGACCGGTCGGCTGCCGAGGCCGCGTCGCCCGTCAACGATATTACGTTTCCAAGACTTTTAGATGATACTTATGTGACATCTTTCTTTGAACTCCATGACACGGCGCGCATCCTTTCGCCATGGCAAAGCCGGCCTCGGAAGGGCCGGCGCCAGAGCAAGGGAGTTCATCGATACAAATCGTCCACACCGGGATCGTCGTTGCGATCCTGGCAACAGCGTCGGCATTTGCCGCGCCCGACAGCTATCACCGCGATCAGGTCTATGTGCAGACCGGCGGCCTCGACCTGAAAAGCCGTGCCGGCCAGCGACAGCTCGATCTTCGCCTCGAAGCCGCGCTGTCGAAGCTGTGCGGGGAGCCGGTGTTGTTCACTCGGGACGAAGCAGCCGGCCGCGATGCGTGCAAGGCGGAAGCCTGCGCCGCCGCCGCGCTGCACATGAAGGCCGCCATTGCCCGTGCCGGCACCGTTCTCGCCATTCGCTGACGGCAAGCCACCTTTTCCGGCTCCCGGCGCGGCGTCGATACGCCCGTGCCGGCCATGACCGTCGCGGTGAAGGCGGGCGCCGACACCGCTGCTCGCCGGCTCGCCGATTCCATAGCCTTGCGCGCCAGCGGCGAGCGGCTAAGGGTTCAGTGCCGTCAATTGCCTGCGCGGGGGCCCGCTTGTTCCAGAAAATCCTGATCGCCAATCGCGGCGAAATCGCCTGCCGGGTGATCCGCAGCGCCCGCGCCATGGGCATCGCCACCGTCGCTGTCTATTCCGACGCCGACGCCGCCGCTCTTCATGTCGAAATGGCCGATGAAGCCGTCCGCATCGGCCCGCCGCCGGCGGCCGAATCCTATCTGCTTGCCGATGCCATCATCGCTGCGTGCCACGCGACCGGCGCCGAGGCGGTGCATCCGGGCTATGGATTCCTTTCCGAACGCGCCAGCTTCGTCGAGGCGCTGACCGCTGCCGGCATCGCCTTCATCGGGCCACCCGCGGGCGCCATCGCCGCCATGGGCGACAAGATCGAGAGCAAGCGCCGCGCCAAGGCTGCCGGCGTGTCGGTCGTCCCCGGCTTTGTCGGTGAAATCGACGGCGTCGACCATGCCGCCAGCATCGCTGCCGAAATCGGCTATCCGGTGATGATGAAGGCATCGGCCGGCGGCGGCGGCAAGGGCATGCGCCTTGCCTGGAACGAAGCCGACATTCGCGAAGGCTTCCCCGCCGTCAAGCGCGAGGCTCTCGCCAGCTTCGGCGACGATCGCGTCTTCATCGAAAAGTTCGTCGAACAACCGCGCCACATCGAAATCCAGGTGATCGGCGACCAACAGGGCAACATCGTCTATCTCGGCGAGCGCGACTGTTCGATCCAGCGCCGCCACCAGAAAGTCGTCGAGGAAGCCCCCTCTCCCTTCGTCACCCCCGAAATGCGCCGGGCGATGGGCGAACAGGCCGTCGCCCTGGCGCGCAACGTCGGCTATTTCAGCGCCGGCACGGTGGAATTCATCGCCGGCGCCGATCGCAGCTTCTACTTCCTCGAGATGAACACGCGCCTGCAGGTCGAACATCCGGTGACGGAATGCATCACCGGGCTCGATCTCGTCGAACTGATGATCCGTGTCGCCGCCGGCCAGCCCCTGCCGCTGACCCAGGATCAGGTGACGCTGAGCGGCCATGCCATCGAAACCCGCGTCTATGCCGAAGACCCCTATCGCGGCTTCCTGCCCTCGATCGGCCGGCTGGTCGCCTGCCAGCCGCCGGAAGCCGGCCGCGACGAGGCCGGCGCGCTGGTGCGCATCGATACCGGTGTCGTCGAAGGCGCCGAGATAAGCATGTTCTACGATCCGATGATCGCCAAGCTGATCACCCACGCTCCGACCCGCGCCGAAGCCATCGCCGCGCAGGCCGCGGCGCTCGATCGCTATCGCATCCGCGGCATCAATCATAACATCGATTTTCTCGGCGCGATCATGGCGCACCCGCGCTTCCAGGCCGGCAGCAACGTGACGACCGGCTTCATTGCCGAGGAATACACGCAAGGCTTCCACGGTGCGCCGTTGGACGATGCGACGCGCCACGCCGTCATCGCCACGGCGGCCATCGTCAATGCGCTGACGGCGGAGCGCGCGCAGCTGATCGACGGGCAATTGGGCGGGCACGGTGCGGAATTCGGTTCCGACTGGGTGGTGGAACTGGGCGGCGACCACCACGCCGTCAATCTGTTCGGCGACGGCGGCGCCTATGAAATCCGCGTCGGCGACACAGATGTCACCGTCGAAACCGATTGGCGCGTCGGCGACAAGCGTTTCGAAGGCCGCTTCGACGGCGTGCGGCGCGCGCTGTCGGTCGACAGCGACGGCAGCTTCCTCGGGCTCGCGACACGCGGCGCTGCCCACAAGGTGCGCGTGCTGACGCCGCGCGCCGCGGCGCTGGCACGCTTCATGATCCCCAAGGTGGCGCCGGACATGAGCAAATATCTGCTCTGCCCGATGCCGGGGCTGGTGGTGCAGGTGGCGGTGCAGGAAGGCGACAAGGTCGAAGCCGGCCAGATGCTGGCGACGGTCGAGGCGATGAAGATGGAAAACATCCTGCGCGCCGAAAAATCGGGCACCATCGGCAAGGTCCTCGCCAAGGCCGGCGATTCACTGGCGGTCGACGCCGTGATCCTCGAATTCGCCTGAGCTACGCCGCGCGGCGCCCGGCGAACCACGGCGCCAGCCGCGCGATCGCTTCTTCCACCAGCGGCGTCGACACCGCGAAGCTGAGGCGGATGAAGTGGCGGCCGTCAACCGGATCGAAATCGATCCCCGGCGCCGTGGCGATGCCGGTTTCCTCCAGCAGCGTCGTGCAGAAGGCCAGCGAATCGTCGGTCAGATGGCTGATGTCGGCATAGATGTAGAAGGCGCCATCGGGCGGTGCGATGCGGCGCAGGCCCATCGCCGGCAGCGCCGCCAGCAGCAGGTCGCGATTGGCGGCATAGCTGCGGACATGGCCTTCGAGCTCGTCGGCACAGTCCATCGCGACGAGGCCGGCGTGCTGGGCAAGGCTCGGCGCGGTCAGGAACAGGCTGCCCATGCGGGCGCGGGCGGCGTCGATCAGGTCGGGCGGCACCAGCAGCCAGCCGAGCCGCCAGCCGGCCATGCTGAAATATTTGGAAAAACTGTTGATGACGAGCGCGTTCGAATCGTGCCGCATCAGGCAGTCGGTCGGCCCGGTGAAGCTGAGGCCGTGGTAGATCTCGTCCGAAATGATGCGGATGCCGCGTGCGCGGCACACCGCAGCGATGGCAGCAAGTTCGTGCGGCGGGATGATCGTTCCCGTCGGGTTTGCCGGGCTGGCGATGATGACGCCATCGGGCGCCGGGTCGATCGCCGCAAGCGTCGCGGCGCTCAGCTGGAAACGAACATCGGCACCACAGGCGATCTCCACCGGCAGCATGTGCAGCGCTTTCAACACGTTGCGATAGGCGACATAGCCGGGCCGGGCCAACGCCACCCGGGCGCCGGGCGCAAACACCGCCGACAGCGCCATCACCAGCGCCGGCGACGCGCCGCAGGTGAGGGTGATCTGTTCGGGATCCACCGCCAGGCCCTGCGTCTCGGCATAGCGCCGCGCGATCCGTGCCTTCAGCGCATCGCTTTCCCAATATCCCATCGGATCGGCGGCCAACACCGCCTGCGCCCGTGCAATCGCTGCTGCCGGCGCGCCGGTCGAAGGCTGGCCGAACTGCATCTGGATCACCGACCGCCCGGCGGCGATCAACTGGTGCGCGCGGCGGCTGATGGCGATGGTGTGGAAAGGCGCAATGGCGGCGGTCATTGCGGCGTCATGGCATCGCGCTGGCCGCTTGTCTGCCCATCTCGGCGCTTGGCGCCACCAGCCCTGCCGCCACCAGCCCTGCCGCCACCAGCCTTGTCGCCACCAATTTTGTCGCCACCAGCCTTGTCGGCTGCGGGCACTGCGTCGGGCGGCGGCGGCCCGCGATCGAGAATGGTGACGAAGCCCTGGGTGTCCTTGGCCTCGGCGCGCTGCCGCAAGGCGCGGGCGAGGCGCGTAAAGCCCGATTCATGCGGCGAAAAGGCCACGGACGACAGCGCCTTGGCAGCGCCGGCGGAATCGCCGCGCTGCATCAGCGCGGCTGCCATGTCGATCGCCAGGCCATCGACCTGCGGCGCCAGTTGATAGGCGCGCTGCAGCACCAGAAACTCGCCATCGCGCAATGGGGCATGCTCCAGATCGAAACTGTGCAGATAGTCGTGCATCGTCCGCCAGTCGGCAGGGTCGGCCTTGAAGGCACGCGCCAGCAGCCGGCGGATCGTCGATCGGTTGGCGGCGTCGGCGCTGTTGGGCAGCGCCTGCAGCGCTTCGGCCTTCCAGCGCAGCAGGGTCGGATCGTCCGGGCTGGCGCCGAGCAGCGTATCGAGCCGCGCGATCGCCGCTCCCGGTTCCCCGAACGTCAGTTCCGCTTGCGCGAGCGTGCGTTCGGCAAGATCGTCGCCCGGAAAGGCGGCGGCGGCCGCGCGCACCTGCGCCAGTGCCGCGCCGCGGTCCTTGACGGCGCCGTCGTGCTCCATTGCGGCAACCAGCAGCAACAGCCGCCTCGCCGATCGGCCCAGCGGCCGCACGCTGACCGCCGCCGGCGCGCGCGGCGGCCGCCGGAACTGGCTGTAGGTGGCGCTTGCGCGCAGATAGGTGCGCAACAGGCGATCGAATTTCGCCGGTGCCGGCTCGACGAGGCGCGTGAAGGCGGTGAGCGCGGGTTCGCCGGCAGCGACGGCCTCGAGATAGGCGCGATGGCGTGCCGCCATCCCGGGCGCGCGAAACATGTAATGGGTCAACAGCCAGCTTTGCGCATAAAACATCGCTGCCTGTTCGGCGGTGCGATAGCGATAATCGGGGTCGACGATCTTCGCAAATGGTGTCCAGACCGGCGTGTACGCCAGGTTCAGGGCGCGCCCGTTGTCGGCGAGGCCGAATTCGATCCGGTCCGGCCGGAACCTGGCGGTCGAGAAATATTCGGCAAAGCCTTCGACGAACCAGGCGGGATAAACCGCGGCGCCGGTCGAAAACATGTGGTGGTGGGCATATTCGTGCAACAATGTCGTCTGGCCGAAACCGCCCGTGGTCGCAAAGGCGACGATGCCGCTTTGCGATGCGCTGTAGAAACCGGCGATGTTGGAATCGATCCGGCCGAAGGGCACGGCCTGCTGGATATCGTCGACGAGATAGATATCGAGCCGGGGCTGCCCCTCCACCGGCTGCGCGGTCGTGAAGGTGCCGAGCATGTCGCGATAGTCTTCGAGCAGATTGGCGCGCGCCCGCAGCATTTCCGCCGGCATGTTGCCGAAGATGCGGAAATGCGCCGATTCGGCAACATGCCATTCCGCGGCCACCGGCAACGGGACGAACAGCATCAAGGAAAACATCAATCGCCGCCAGATACGATACACGATTTACCTCCGCCCGAATGGTCAACACCAAGAATAACTTCGGCAGGTGGAAGTCAAGGAGCTTCGCCGTTGCGTGGCTGCCGCAGGTCGAAGCAACCGGCGCCGGCAAGCGGCCACCTCGCCAGGCGGAAGCAACTGCAACTGCAACTGCCGCCAGCGGCAAGACATGGTCGGCTGCCGCTAACCATTCCCGCGGCTCGTTTACCCTCTTGTCGCCTGCCCGTCGCGGCGCGGCCATGCCATGGCTTTCCGCCTCGTTCGGTTCTTGTTGCGGAAGGTGTAATTC
>JBBQWE010000134.1:0-6516 GCA_038210855.1 Sphingomonadales bacterium
AGGCATCGACATGGCGACCGGCCGGCCGATCGAGGCGCCGGGCGCCCGCTTCCGCGGCGCCGGCTTCATGGCCAGCCCGGCCGCCTTCGGCGCGCACAACTGGCATCCGATGGCGTTCAGTCCGCAGACCGGGCTGGTCTATCTGCCGGCGCAGGAAGTGCCGATGCAGTATGAGAACCAGGCCGGCTACACCCACAAGCAGGGCGCATGGAACGTTGCCATCAACATGATGGCGATGGAGCCGCCGAGCGATCGCGCCGTGTACAAGGCAACGCGCGCGCTGTTGAAGGGCCAGCTCGTCGCCTGGGATCCGGTGGCGCAGAAGGAAGTCTGGCGCGTTCAATATGATGGCCCGTGGAACGGCGGCACGCTGGCGACGGCGGGCAATCTGGTGTTCCAGGGCAATGCCAAGGGCGGCTTCCAGGCTTTCGACGCGGCATCGGGCAAGACGCTTTGGCAGTTCGAGGCGCAGACCGGCGTGATTGCCGGGCCGGTCAGCTACACCGTCAATGGCCAGCAATATGTGGCGGTTACCGCAGGTTATGGCGGCGCCTACCCGATCTCTGGCGGGTTTGGCGATGGCCCGCAGCGGATTGCGCCGAACGGCCGGATGCTGGTGTTCAAGCTGGGCGGTACGGCCAAGCTGCCGGCCTATGTGCCGCCGCAACTGCCGCCGCCCAACCCGCCGCGTGACAGCTTCACCACCGCGCAGGTCAGCGCCGGTGCTGCGGCCTATGCCGGCAATTGCAGCGTCTGCCACGGCGCTGGCGCCCGTGCGGTCGGCATCCTGCCCGATCTTCGCCGCTCCGGCGCGCTCGATGACAAGGCGCTATGGGCTTCCATCGTTCATGACGGCGCGCTCAAGGAAAACGGCATGGTCGGCTTTTCGAAGTGGATCAACCGCGAAGAGATCGAATCGATCCGCGGCTATGTCGGCATGCAGGCCAAGCTGCTGGTGAACGAGGAAGCCGGCAAGTAATCCGGGCCCTCGGCGCTGCATTTCCGGGCATGGCTCGGGGCTGCAGCGCCGGGCGGCGTGCTTGACGGCGGTTCACCGTGGTGAGCCGCCGTTACCGTGTCCCGTCAGCGCGACCGTGTCAGTTCGCGCATCGCCTTGTCGAGGCCTTCGAGGTTCAGCGGGAACATCCGGCCCTCCATTATCGTCCGGATCATCTGGATCGACTGGCTGTTCGCCCAATGCTTCTCCGGAATCGGGTTCAGCCACGCTGCGGAGTGATAAACACTTAGCATCCGCTCCATCCAGACGTCGCCGGCTTCCTCGTTCCAATGCTCGGTCGAACCGCCCGGGTAATTGATCTCATAGGGGCTCATCGACGCATCGCCGACAAACACCAGCTTGTAGTCGTGGGGGAATTTGTGGAGCAATTCGAGCGTCGGGGTGCGTTCGGACCAGCGCCGGCGATTGTCCTTCCACAACGCCTCATAGGGGCAATTGTGGAAATAGAAAAATTCCATGTGCTTGAATTCGGACTTCGCCGCGGAGAACAGTTCCTCGCAGACCCGGATGTGCGGGTCCATCGATCCGCCGACATCGAGCATCAGCAGCAGCTTGACGGCATTGTGGCGTTCCGGCCGCATGACGATGTCGAGCCAGCCCTGTTTCGCAGTGCCCGAGATGGTCGCATCCATGTCGAGTTCGTCCGCGGCGCCGGTGCGGGCGAACTTGCGCAGCCGGCGCAGCGCCACCTTGATGTTGCGGGTACCCAATTCGACGGCGCTGTCGAGGTTCTTGAACTCGCGCTTGTCCCAGACCTTCACCGCCTTGCCTTGGCGGCCTTCCTTCTGGCCGATGCGGATGCCTTCGGGGTGCGAGCCTTGGGCGCCGAACGGTGACTTGCCGCCGGTGCCGATCCAGTTGTTGCCGCCCTCGTGGCGCTTCTTCTGCTCCTCGAGCCGCTCCTTCAGCGTCTCCATCAGCTTGTCCCAGCCGAGCTTTTCAAGCTCGGCCATTTCTTCGGCGCTGAGGTTCAATTCGGAAACAGCGCGCAGCCAGTCTTCGGGAATCTCGGCAGTGCCGGTTTCGATCGTCGGCTCCAGCCCCTTGAAAACCTTGCCGAACACCTGGTCGAAACGATCGAGCAGCGCCTCGTCCTTCACATAGATGGAGCGCGAGAGGTAGTAGAATTGTTCCATGTTCCAATCGATGACATCGGCCTGCAGCGCTTCAAGGAGCAGCAGATGCTCCTTCAGCGACGCCGGAATCTTGGCGGCACGCAGTTCATCGAGGAAGTTCAGGAACATTGCAGGGCCCTCCGGCAACCGCCCATCTGCGACTGCCGAACGTCTTATGCCAGCATTGCCGGCGCTGCACAGCGTGGCAATAACCACAGGGCGGCGCGGCGCTCGCAGTCGCGATCACGCCGGCCCCAGCGCCTTCAGCGTGCGGTTCGGCGGGCTGGCCGTATCGATGCGGCCGCCGGGATAAAAGGCCCGGATCGGCGCTTGCGGCGGCGCGTCGGCGAGCGCCTGCGCCAGGCTTTCGGCGCTCCAGCCGCCGGGCTGGCTGAACAGGCCATCGGCGCTCCACGGCGTATACAGCGCGACATCGGGGCCTTCGACGCCGAAGATGCGCCCGGTGAAGCGGCATAGCGGCGAGGCGAGATAGACGACGAGCGGCGAGACATGTTCCGGCGCGTGGCGATCGAAGCCAGTGGCCGGCGGCATCAGCCGGTCGATATCGGGGCTGGCCATTACCATGCGGGTGCGTGCCGCCGGCGCGATGGCGTTGGCACGCACCCCCAGCGGCGCCAGTTCCTGCGCCAGCACCTGGGTCAGTGCCGCAATGCCGGCCTTCGCCGCACCATAGGGCCCGCCGTTCGGCATCGGGTGCATCCCGACGGGCGAGGTCGTGTTGATGATGGCGCGGCCGCTGTCCGCTCCGCGGTCGCGCCACAACCGCGCTGCATGGTGGCAGACGGCGGTGGTACCCTTCAGATGCACGCCGATTTCCAGATCGAAATCGGCTTCGGTCATCTCGGCGATGCTCGCCGGGCGGTTGATGCCGGCATTGTTGACGACAATGTGCAGGCCGCCGAACGTCCGCACTGCCTGTTCGACGATGGTGGCGGCGCCGGCCCATTCGGCAACGCTGGCGTGGTTGGCCACCGCCATTCCGCCCATTGCCTGGATTTCGGCGACCACCGCAGCGGCGGCGTTGTCGTCGTCCTCGCCCGCCTCGCCGGTAACGCCGCCGCCCCAATCATTGACGACGACGCGAGCGCCCGCGCCAGCCAGCGCCAGCGCATGGCAGCGCCCCAGCCCGCGGCCGCCGCCTGTCACAATCGCGACCTTGTTCTCCAGCAGCGCCATGGCCGAAACCCCTTCGATCAACCTGAAAGGCGACCATGTTGGGCTTCGATTACACCGGCAAGACGGTGGTAGTGACAGGGGGCAGCACCGGCATCGGCAATGCCTGTGCGCGGGCGTTCCTCGCCGCCGGGGCACGGGTGGTCGTGACGGGAACACGGGCGAGCGCCGCCGATTATGCCGGCACCGATGGCGATCTGACGGGCCTCGAATATCACCGCCTCGACCAGGGGGATCGCGACGCGGTGGCGGCGTGGGACCCGAAGGTGACGACGCTCGATGCGCTCATCGTCGCCGGCGCCAAGGTCGCCTACCGCCGCGCCGAATTCGAGATCGACACCTTCGCCGATGTGCTGGCGACGAACCTCATTGGCCCGATGCAGTTGGCGGGCAAATTCCGCGCTGCGCTGGCGGTGGCGCGCGGCAGCGTCGTCTTCGTCGGCTCGGTCGCCAGTTTCCGCGGCACCATTGGCCAGCCGGCCTATTCCGCCTCGAAAGGCGGGCTGCTGACCCTGACGAAGACGCTGGCGCAGGCGTGGGGGCCGGAGGGCATTCGAGTCAATCTGCTAGCCCCCGGGCTGGTGCGCAGCAAGATGACGGCGATCACCTGGGAAAATCCCGATCGCCTCGCGGCAACGGAACGCACCGTGCCGCTGCGCCGCATCGGCGAGCCCGATGACATGGTGGGGGCGGTGCTGTTCCTTGCGTCGCCGCTGGCGGCCTATGTCAGTGGTGCGTCGCTGGTGGTGGATGGCGGGCTGTCGGCGTAAGCAGGAACTGGAGCGGTTTCCGATCAAGTTGGATCACCGGCACGGCGCAAAAGCGCCCCGCCGCGAAGCGGGTGCCCGCAGGGCGATGACGGTGGGTCAACTTGGTCCGAAAACCGCTCTAGCGCTGTCACGGAACGATCACCACACCGTCCCGCGTCCCCGGCGGCATGTAATAGGCAGCGCCGCCGGCAGCGATCACGCCGATCAGTGTCGTGATCGCCGAGGCCAGATCGGGTGAAATCTCGGTGCCGGTAAGCCCATTCAGGATATGGATGACGATGGTGGCAATGGCGCCGCCCACCGCCGTGCCGCCGGTGGCGGCGACCGCCTTGTTGGTCGGCGCGGTCGATTGCTGCCGTATGGTCACGGGCAGGGACTGGCCGTTGTCGTTGGGCATGGGCTCGCTCCGGAATTGCCGCGGCGGCGGTTGGGCTTCAATGTCGTCCGATTGAAACACAATGTTCCTGGAGGGGAAAGGCGAGAGACGCCCGCAGGGCCGAGCCGGCAGGAGCCGTCGCGCGGGCTTTCGCCGGTCACAACCACCCCACCCGCCGCGCCGCGCGCTCTGAGCCTGCCCCCTCCAAGGGCGGGAGAAAATACCACCTTGCTGCTGTTCTAACCTCGGCACGCCAGTGGCGCGCGTGACGGCGGTCACGACGCCTGCGAAGCTCAGGCCGTCGGCCGCGCCAGGCGGGCGCGGTCAACATCCTCCATCAACATCCTCCATCAACATCCTCCATGTCGTGCAGGGTCGCCACCAGCGCGAAGGAGATGATCATCAGCAGCGCCCAAGCGCCCAGCTTCGACAGTGGCACCAGGTTCCAGCCGCCGGCCTGGCTCGGATAGACCCAGGCGTTGCTGAACGTCGCGATATTTTCCGCTACCCAGATGAACAGCGCCACCAGCAGGAAACCGAGCAGGATCGGCATCCGCCGCGGCGCGTGCAACGGGCGATATTCGAACCACGTCCGCCGGAAGATCAGCATCGTCAGGCCGAATAGCAGCCAGCGCGCATCGGGCAGGAAATGATGGCTGAAAAAGTTGATGTAGATGGTCACCGCCAGCGCCACCGGCTGTCAGCGCGGCGGATAGGCGATCGGGCGGATATCGAAAATCCGCCAGATGCGGGCGATGTAGCTGCCGACCGCGGCGTACATGAACCCCAAAAACAGTGGCACATTGCCGATGCGCAGCACGCCCGGCTCGGGATAGCTCCACGACCCCATCTGCGTCTTGAAAACCTCCATCACCGTGCCGACGATGTGGAAGGCGACAATCACCCGCGCCTCGGCGCGCGTTTCCAGCCGGAATCCCAGCATCGCCAGCTGAATTCCTACCGCGATCAGCACCAGCGCGTAATAGCGCGCGATCGGCGCCGTGGCCGGATACCAGACATGCGTGCCGAGCAGCGCCGCCAGTATCAGGCCGCCGAACAGGCACGCCCAGCCTTGCTTGAACCCGAACAGCAGGAATTCGAACCCCCCAGGCCTGCCAGCGCCGGCGGAAGCGCAGGCCCTCCAGCCGGTCGCGGACGCGGGCGAAGCGAGTGCGCGGTTCGGTCATCGAAGAAACAGGACCTCCGGCGGCTGGGAACCTGGGACCCCGGGCCCCCGTTTATCTGGTAAGGTAAAAGGGGGGTCCGGGGCCTCAGGCCCCAGCCGCCGGCGGCACCTCAACTCCAGCCTATGCCCCCGCCCGCCGGCTCATGAACGCCAGCCGTTCGAACAGCATCACGTCCTGTTCGTTCTTCAGCAGTGCGCCGTGCAGCGGCGGGATCAATGATTTGGTGTCGCGGTTGCGCAGCACTTCGATCGGCAAATCCTCGTGCATCAGCAGCTTCAGCCAGTCGAGAAGCTCGCTGGTCGAAGGCTTTTTCTTCATGCCTGGCACTTCGCGGATATCGAAGAAGATGTTGAGCGCTTCGGCCACCAGCGTGCGCTGGATATCGGGGAAGTGGACGCGGACGATGGCTTCCATCGTGTCGCGATCGGGAAATTTGATATAGTGGAAGAAACAACGGCGCAGGAACGCGTCGGGCAGTTCCTTTTCATTGTTCGAGGTGATGATGACGATGGGCCGAATTTGCGCCTTCACCCGCTCCCCGGTTTCATAGACATCGAACTCCATGCGATCGAGCTCGGTGAGCAGATCGTTGGGGAATTCGATATCGGCCTTGTCGATTTCGTCGATCAGCAGCACCGGCAGCTTTGCGGAAGTGAACGCCTCCCACATCTTGCCGCGGCGGATGTAGTTGGAAATATCCTGTACGCGCGGATCGCCCAATTGGCTGTCGCGCAACCGGCTGACGGCGTCATATTCGTACAGGCCCTGCTGCGCCTTGGTCGTCGATTTGACGTTCCATTCGATCAGCGGCGCATCGAAGGCGGCTGCGATCTGCGCCGCCAGCACCGTCTTGCCG
>JBBQWE010000135.1:0-6482 GCA_038210855.1 Sphingomonadales bacterium
TCAAGCCCCGCCGGGGCCGGCGTTTCAAGCCCCGCCGGGGCCGGCGTTTCAAGCCCCGCCGGGGCCGGCGTTTCAAGCCCCGCCGGGGCCGGCGTCGCCATCCCGGGGGCGGCATGACGCCGACCGGTTTCGGCGCAGCGCTGCGCGACCTGCCGGCCGGGCGGCTCGACATGGTGCCCTATGCGCGGATGCTCGACCTGCATTTCGAAACCTCAGGCGGCGAAGTGCGGCTGCGCATGCCGTTCGCCGATCGGTTGATCGGTGCGCCGGGCCGGCTGCACGGCGGCGCCATCGCCGGGCTGCTCGAAATCGCCGGCATGGCGGCGGTGATCCGCGCGCTGCCCGAGGACGAACGGCTGCCGCGGCTGCGCCCGGTGACGGTGACGGTCGATTATCTGCGCGGCGGCCAGACCATCGATACCTGGGCAGCCGGCGAGGTCACTCGCCTCGGCCGCCGGGTCGTGAATGTCATCAGCCGCGCCTGGCAGGCCGATCGCGCCCGGCCGATCGCCTCGGCGCACCTCAATTTCCTTGTCGACTGGCCCGAAGCCTGACGGACGACGCCTATTGCGGCGAGGCCTCCTGCGTCGCCCAGAAGGCAGCGGCCTTCGCGATGTTGCCGGGCACATCGGCAAGCCATTTCTCCTCGGCCGACTTGCTGCAATTCACATAGAGCTTGCCGTCGACGATGCGCCAGATCGCCGGATCGGGCTTGGCCAGCCGGCCCTGCGACGCCGCCCACGCGCACCAGCCGCCGAATTGGGGTGCATAGCGCGCCGGTTCCGCCATGAAAGCCGCTCGGTTCGCAGCCGTGGCAAAGCGGAAAACCGCATCCTGCCAGCGAAAAACCAGTGCGGGATCGCCGGGAACCGGCTTGCCATCAGTGAAATAGGCAACCGGATCTTTGCCACCGAGCGACGGCTGGCCCTCGGCCACCCCCTCCCACGGCGCGCCGGCAACCGCCGGCAGCGGTTGTGCGGCAAGCGCCAGGAACAGCGCGGCGGCCAGGGAACGGGCGGAACGGCGCATCGGAACATACCTTTTCTGATTGCCCACCGTACCACAGGGTCGCCGGCCCGCGAACCGGCAACAACAAGCCTGGAGCGCGCGCACGTCGGCATCGGAAGTGTCGCACCCGCACCCCCTTGCAGTTTCGCAGCAGGAGGGTGACATTCCCTGCAAGGACCGCGGCGGGCTGACCCCGTCATGGCCAGGCGGAGACAGGCATGCCCTCATTCACCCGCGAGCTCGAAAAGACCTTGCACAACGCGCTGGGCGAAGCCGCCCGCCGTTCCCACGAATATGCGACCCTTGAACACCTGTTGCTGGCGCTCGTCGGCGACAACCACGCGATTGCCGTTCTCAAGGCGTGTTCGGTCGACATGGAAGAGCTGCACGGCCAGCTCGTCCGCTACCTCGATACCGAACTCAATGCCCTGAAGGCCGATGCCAGCGTCGATCCCTCGCCGACTGCCGGGTTCCAGCGCGTTGTCCAGCGCGCCATCCTGCACGTCCAGTCGTCGGGCCGCGAGGAAGTCACCGGCGCCAATGTTCTTGTCGCGCTGTTCAGCGAGCGCGAATCGCACGCCGTGTTCTTCCTGCAGCAGCAGGACATGACCCGCCTCGATGCCGTAAGCTTCATCAGCCACGGCATCGCCAAGTCCGGCACCTCCGAACCGCGCGCCGTCAAGGGCAGCGGCGAGAAGGAAGAGGAAGAGAAGAAGGCCGATCCCAAGGACAAGGGCAAGGGCGGCGAATCGGCGCTGAAGTCCTACACCGTCAATCTCAACGAAAAGGCCAAGGCGCGGAAGATCGACCCACTGATCGGTCGTCATGCCGAAGTCGACCGCACGATCCAGATCCTGTGCCGGCGTTCGAAGAACAACCCGCTCTATGTCGGCGATCCCGGCGTCGGCAAGACCGCGATCGCCGAAGGCCTGGCGCGCAAGATCGTCGAAGGCCAGGTGCCCGACGTGCTGCTGCCCGCTGTCATCTACAGCCTCGACATGGGCACGCTGCTTGCCGGCACGCGCTATCGCGGTGATTTCGAGGAGCGGCTGAAGAACGTCGTTTCCGAACTCGAAAAGCTGCCGCACGCGGTGCTGTTCATCGATGAAATCCACACTGTCATCGGGGCCGGCGCCACCTCCGGCGGCGCCATGGATGCTTCGAACCTGTTGAAGCCGGCGCTCAGCTCGGGTGCCATCCGCTGCATCGGGTCGACGACCTACAAGGAATTCCGCAACCATTTCGAAAAGGACCGCGCACTGCTGCGGCGGTTCCAGAAGATCGACGTCAACGAGCCGTCGATCGAGGATGCCGTCAAGATCCTGATGGGGCTGCGACCGTCCTACGAGGAACATCACAAGCTGAAATACACGCCCGAGGCGATCAAGGCCGCAGTGGAGCTTTCGGCGCGCTACATCAACGACCGCAAGCTGCCCGACAAGGCGATCGATGTGATCGACGAGACCGGCGCGTCGCAGATGCTGCTGCCCGAAAACAAGCGCAAGAAGCTGATCGGCGTCAAGGAAGTCGAAGCCGTGATCGCCACCATGGCGCGGATTCCGCCGAAGACCGTCAGCAGCGACGACAAGCAGGCACTGGCGACTCTCGAGCCCGACCAGAAGCGAGTCGTTTTCGGCCAGGACAAGGCGATCGAGCGGGTGGCAAGCGCCATCAAACTGGCGCGCGCCGGCCTGCGTGAGCCCAACAAGCCGATCGGCAGCTATCTGTTTTCCGGCCCCACCGGGGTCGGCAAGACCGAAGTTGCCAAGCAGCTTGCCGCGATCATGGGCATTCCACTCACTCGCTTCGACATGAGCGAGTACATGGAACGCCACAGCGTTTCGCGGCTGATCGGCGCGCCTCCCGGCTATGTCGGCTTCGACCAGGGCGGGTTGCTGACCGATGCCGTCGACCAGCAGCCGCATTCGGTACTGCTGCTCGATGAAATCGAAAAGGCGCATCCCGATCTGTTCAACATCCTGTTGCAGGTGATGGACAACGGCAAGCTGACCGACCACCACGGCAAGACGGTCGACTTCCGCAATACCATCCTGATCATGACGACCAATGCCGGCGCCGCCGACATGGCGCGCGAAGGGGTCGGTTTCGGTTCGACGCAGCGGGTCGGCGAGGACGAGGAAGCCATCAAGCGGATGTTCACGCCGGAATTCCGCAACCGTCTCGATGCCGTCGTCGCCTTCGATTATCTGCCGCCGGAAGTGGTGGCACGCGTGATCGACAAGTTCATACTGCAGCTCGAATTGCAGCTTTCGGAACGCGAGGTCCACATCGGCCTGACCGACGAAGCCAAGGCGTGGCTGACCGAAAAGGGCTATGACAAGCTGTACGGCGCTCGTCCGATGGGCCGGCTGATCCAGGAAAAGATCAAGCAGCCGCTCGCCGAGGAATTGCTGTTCGGCAAGCTTGTCCACGGCGGCGAGGTTCGTGTCTCGCTGAAGGACAATGACCTGAACTTCGAGATCGTGCCGGCAGCGAAGAAGCCGCCGCGTGCGAAAAAGCCGAAGCGGGTTTCGATCGCCAAGGTCGAGGCCTGAACCAATAGCGGCAGGCAGCCGGTGGAGAGCTGTACTGCCTGCCGCCTGAGCAGCGTCAGCGCGACAGTCGCGCGATGCCGACCCGCACAAACGGCAGGGGCAGCAGCACGCCGACAGCGGCGGCCGGCTGCGCCAGCGCCGTCGCGCCGGCGGCAACGGCAATGATGATCGGCTGCCATGCGGATCGCAGGCTGCGCCGCTGCGCCGGCTTGATTGGCTGCGCCATCAGATCGGAATGCCCGGCGATATGGCGAACCAGCATCGGGTTCAGCAAGCCGGCAACGAACAGCCAAGCCGCATAGGCGACGACAGCGGTAGCGAGACCGCCATGCTCCCCGATGACGGCCGTCGGGAACGGCAGGAAGGCGATGGCGGCAAGAAACAGCATGTTGCGCCACACCACGACGCCGTCGGACCGCTCCAGATAGCCGAAGAGCCGATGGTGCCCCATCCAGAAACGACCGATCACAAAAAAGCTGACCAGAAAGCCGATGTAATGCGGCGCAAGACCCAGCAACGCAGCGCGCAAACCGGCCTCGCTCTCTGAACCGAGATGCGGCAGCCGGATCTCGATCACCAGCAACGTGATCGCGATTGCAAAGACAGCATCCGAAAAGAACAGCATTCGTTCGTGCTACAGTTTCTGGCCCTCGGACATCGATTTCCCCTCACGGCGCACTCAAGCCCGGAGGAGCACGCCGATCAAGCAGAGATGCTCGATCCGCACCCGACCCGGCGCGATCGGGTCAGCCAACCGTCTGCATCTTGCGGCGGCGCATGAACGCCCCCACTAGCCCGAAGCCGACGATCAGCTGCGCCCAGACGGCGGGTTCGGGCACCACGCCGAGGAGGCTGTTCCCGCCGGCATAGGTGCCGAGGTGGACCACCCCGCCCTGGTCGAAGCGACCGACCGCCATCGAGCCTTCGATCGGCGTGGTGTTGGTGACCAGCGCATCGAGTGCGATCACCGATCCGTGCACCATGCGGGTGAAATCGATCCGGGTGGCATTGACGAAATTCCAGATCACCTGACCGTTGCAGCTGGCGTTGTTGCCGCCGATCGGATTTGCGCCATAGGTCAGCACCGTCTGCGTGCGATCGAAGATATTGATGATGACCGGATTGGCGGTGCCGAAGTTGTAGTCGAATTGCTGGTTGGCAAATATCGAGGCATCGACATTGAACAGCGCAAAACCGGCACCATTGTCGACGGCGTTGAACGTCGCCGTGTTGTTCTGGATGGTGATCGAGCTCGGATTGCTGGCAATGACCAGCGCCGCCAGCGTCGATGACAGCGCGCCGAGGTTGCCGTCCAACGCGGCAAGTTCATCCGCTGTTGGCTGCGAAATATTGCCGCGGTTGAAGCCCAGCCCGAGGTTCTGCTGGATCGTTGCGCCACTGGCATTGACGTTGCCCTCGATCGTACCGCCAACGCGCACGACGCCTCCGGCATTTCCGTTGATGCCGCCGTTGGTCAAAAATTGCCGCCGATGGTGAATGTCTGGCCGGCACCGACATTGTAATTGGCCTGCAGATTGCCGCCGACATCGATGTTGGCACCTGGGGCATTGACGTTGATCGACCCGGAATTGCCGCCGATCAGCACACCCGGGTTGGTGGCGACGTTGCCGTTGCCGCCGTTGGGGCCGTTGCCGAGGTTGAGATTGCCGATGCTGCTGTTGCCGGCGATCGTCAGCGTGCGCCGGCCGGAGGGCGTTGAACCCTGGCTGCCGTTGCCGATGCCGATGCCGACCGGCGCCGAGCCTATGCCATTGCCGTCGGCGAATACCTTGCCTTCGACATCCTGGGTGGCATGCCAGTCACCAAGAACAATCAGGTTCAGCTCGCGCATGGCCTGCAGGCCGGCGGCGGCGTCTCCCTGCGTAGCGGCAGGCGCTGCGGTGGCAGGCGCCGCGGCAGCGACGCCGACGGCAGCGAGCAACGCGGCGGGGATACACCGCTGAAAACACAGGTTAATCACGGATGTCGTCCTTCTTGATGCGGTCGCTGACTGTTAGCAAAGCGTGAACCATAGCTAAAGGGTTCTTTAACAGCTTTTCCGCGTCCCGGTTTCCAAAGAACAGATCACGCCGATCGACGACGGCCGACGGTACTTTGCTTGCCGGAACCTTGCGGGCCAGTTTCCAGCCAACACGCCATCGACCCGCCGAAGCGGAACCCTCGTCGCGTCGCCCCGTTGCCTTTCCGTGACCCCCCATGTCCTGCTTCTCGGCGTCATCGGCGTTTCCATCATCGCTGCGAACTGGCTGCCGCGGCTCGTTTCGGGCCGTGAACCTGCTGCCGCTGCCTTGCTGATCGGTTTCGGAGCGCTGGCTTTCGGCATTCCGGGGATGCCGCCGGCCCCCGATCCGCTTGCCGATCCGCACAGTTGGGAAATCGCTACCGAAATCTGCCTTGTCGTCGGGCTTTTCGGAGTGGGCCTCCGCATCGACAACCTCGGTCCGCAGCGACGCTGGATGCCGACGGCGCGATTGCTGGGGATTGCCATGCCGATCACCATCATCATCATGGCGTTCCTCGGCTGGTTGCTGGCCGGCATGACCCTCGCCGGGGCGCTGTTGCTCGGTGCCTTGCTGTCGCCGACCGATCCGGTGCTGGCCGGCGAGGTCCAGGTCGGGCCACCACTGGAGGGCGGCGAACATCCGGTGCGTTTTGTGCTGACCACCGAAGCCGGCCTCAACGACGGGCTCGCCTTTCCGTTCGTCCATCTGGCACTGGCAATCGGCGCGGCGGGGGCCGTCGATGGCGCGCTGCTTCGAGACTGGTTCCTGTCCGATCTGCTGCTGAAAATTGCGCTCGGCATCGCCGGCGGCATTGGGTCGGGCTGGCTGCTCGCCAAGCTGGTCTTCGCCTGGCCGCGCGCCAACCCGCTGGCCGCCAGCGCCGCCGGCGTCGTCG
>JBBQWE010000136.1:0-6286 GCA_038210855.1 Sphingomonadales bacterium
CCCCAGACCCCAGACCCCAGACCCCATTTTTGTGGGTTTGCGCCAGCATTCAAAGGTTCGGGCCGAACCAAATTACATGGGGTCTGGGGCCCGAGGCCCCAGCCGCCGGAGGCCCCTTGTTCCCCTGGCATCAAGCCGTCCGGAAGGCGTTGCTTATCGGATAGCGCCGGTCGCGGCCGAAGTTGCGGGCGCCGATCTTGACGCCGGGCGGTGCCTGGCGGCGCTTGTATTCGGCGACGTAGAGCAGTCGTTCGATGCGGGCGACGGTGGCGGCATCGATGCCTTGCGCGACAAGGTCGGCGGCGCTGCGTTCCTGTTCGATCAGGCCGTGCAGGATGCGATCGAGCAGTGCGTAGGGCGGCAGCGAATCCTCGTCCTTCTGGTCGGCGCGCAGTTCGGCGGTGGGTGGCTTGTCGATGACGCGTTGCGGCATCACCGGCCCGGCGGGGCCGAGTGCCAGGCGTGGGCGGTTGGCGTTGCGCCATTCGCAGAGCCGGAACACGGTGGTCTTGTAGACGTCTTTCAGCACCGAATAGCCGCCGGCCATGTCGCCATAGATGGTGGCATAGCCGACGCTCATCTCGCTCTTGTTGCCGGTGGTCAGCACCATCGGGCCGTGTTTGTTGGAAAGCGCCATCAGCGTCAGCCCGCGGATGCGCGACTGGATGTTTTCCTCGGCAATGTCGGGTGCGCGGCCGGCGAACAGCGGCGCCAGCATGGTGTCGAAGGCCTGCATCGCCGGTTCGATGCGGACGGTATCGAGACGGCAGCCGAGCAGCCGCGCGCAAACGGCCGCGTCCTCCAGGCTGTCGCGGCTGGTAAATGGTGACGGCATCATCACGCACCATACCCGGTCGGGCCCCAGCGCATCGACGGCGACGGCGGCGGACAGCGCCGAATCGATGCCGCCCGACAGGCCGAGCACGACGCCGGGGAAGCGGTTGCGGTTCACATAGTCGCGAAGCGCGATCAGCATGGCGTGGTAGATATCGGCCGGATCGGCCTGCGGCACGGCGATGCTGCCCGGGGTGCAGGCCCAGCCATCGGCACTGCGGGTCCACTGCGTCGTGACGACTGCCTCCTCCCAGTCCGGGAGGGCCCAGGCGAGCCGGCGATCGGCACCAAGGACAAAGCTGGAGCCATCGAAGGCGAGTTCGTCCTGCCCGCCGACGCGGTTGAGATAGACGAGCGGCAGCCCGGTTTCGCCGACTCGCGCCACGGCGAGCGACAGGCGGCGATCGTCCTTGCCGACTTCGAACGGCGAGCCATTGGGAACGATCAGCAGTTCGGCGCCGGTTTCGGCGAGGCATTCGCAGACATCGGGGGTCCACATGTCCTCGCAGATCGGCACGCCCAGCCGGGTGCCGCGGAACGCCAGCGGCCCGGGCAGCGGGCCGGCGGCGAACACGCGTTTTTCATCGAACGTGCCGTAATTGGGCAGGTCGTGCTTGCGGGTGATGCCGGTGATGACGCCGCCATCGAGCAGGAAAGCGGCGTTGTACAGCCGGCCGTTTTCAGCGAGCGGCGCACCGACCAGCAGTGCCGGGCCGCCATCGCCGGTGGCGGCCGCCAGCCGATCGACGGCAGCGCGCGCCGCTTCGACCAGCGCGGGTTTGAGCACCAGGTCCTCGGGTGGGTAGCCGACGACCGAAAGCTCCGGCGTCACCAGCAGATCGGCACCCGGCACAGTCGCGCGGGCGGCGAGAATGGCATCGCCATTGGCGCCGAGATTGCCGACACTGGCATTGAGCTGGGCAAGCCCGATGGCGAGGTGGTTGGCGGGGCGGCTGGTCATGCCCATGGTGTATGGGGCAGCGGCGCCGGCAGCAACCGGGCGGCGATGTCTCATGGCCGTTTGCCTCGATGGCGCCGCCCGGAGACGCCCGGAGACGCCCGGAGAGGCCCGGAGAGGCCCGGCGACAAGCGGCTTTCGGGGGCGTCAGTCGCGAACCGGATCGGTAGGCGTCAGGGGTCCGGATGCAGCCCGTCCCCCTACCCGCCGTTGGCGATCGCTGCGTTGAAATCGGCTTGCCGATCCAGCAGGTCGGCAAGGTCGGCGGGCGCAGCGATGGTGCGGCGGGCATCTTCAACGATCAGCGTGACGTGGCGCCGCAGCGTGGCACGGCGAGCCGGGTCGGGCTCGCAATGCGCCACCGTGGCCAGCACCTCCACCAGCCGGATCAGCACCGCCGGGCTGGTCGCGGCATTCTGCCGGATCAGGTGAAACATCGCATCGGTCAGCCCGTCGTAGGAGGTGGCGGGTGTGACCAGCACGGCCTTGCCGCCGCGGCAGGTGACCCCATCGGGCAAGTGGCGAACGGCGATGTCGCACAGCGTCGCGCCGATGCGATCGATCACGCTGATCGCGGTCATCGGATCGTTGATCCCGGGCGACAGGGCCCGCACGGCGATCTCGACCAGCTGGCGGACAGGATATTCGATGTCCATGCGGCTGACGCGCGGGCCCAGCGCCGTCGCGGCGCGGATCGCTTCGGCAAGGCCCGCAGCGCCCGGCTCGGCGCGGGCGATCACGGCGCCCGGAAAGACGAAATCACCCGGCCGCACACATAGTTCGATCACGATGCCCCGGGCGGCGGCCCATTCGGCAAGCGCTGCGGAATCGAGTTCCTGGACATAGCCACGGCGCGGGTCGCGCAGTTCGACGGCAGCGGCGCCGATTATCGGCGGCGGTGAAGCGGGTGGTGGCCGGGCAAGCGTGAAGGCCGCGACCGCGTCGCCCAGATCGTTGCTGACCAGTTCGATGACCGTATCGACGTTGATCCGCCCGGCGACATGGCCGATGAAGAATACCAGCACGGCGACGCACATGATGGCGAGCACGATCGCGACGGTAACCGAGGCATCGGGCACGAAGGCCCCCTCGCTTTGCGTCCGCACACTGCGCAGCACCATCAGCGCATAGCAGAAGGTGCCGAGCAGCACGCCGAGGGTGACCTGGTTGCCGCGATCGCGGACGAAGCCGCGCAGCAGGCGCGGCCCCATTTGCCCGGCCGCCAGTGCCAGCGCTGCAATGGTGATCGAGAACACCGTGCCGGCCACGCCGATCATCGATCCGGCAATCGCTCCGAGCAGCGTGCGGGCGCCTTCGCCGCCGCCACTGTAAATCCAGCCCATGGCAGGGGAGGATGCCGTTACCAGCTTGGCTCGATCGAATTCGACCAGCGCCAGCGCCAGCAGGATACCCGCAGCGACGAAAAGCGCCGGCACCAGCCAGAAAGTGGCAGCCAGATTGCCCAGCAACTGGCGAAAACGGGCAGTCATGCCCGGGCTGGTAGCAAGCGGAAGCCGGGCGTCCAGCGCAATTGCAGCTTCGTTTCGGCCATGCGGGCCAATTCCGGCGGCAATCGCAGCATTCAGCGGGCCGCCGCGCCGGCCTTTTCGGCCTCCACCTGCGCGGCGACGCTGGCGAGAAGTGCCGGCGCGTCGAAAACCATTCCGTCCTTGATCGTCCAGCGCACGCCGCCGACGCGTTTCTGCCGGCCGGTGGCATCATCGAGGCGTTCGGTGCCGGTGCCGTAGAGCGTTTTCAGGTTCTGCAGCGGATTTTCGGGCAGGATGACAAGATCGGCGCGCATCCCGGCGCGGACCAGGCCGAAATCCGGCTCGGCGATGCCCTTCGGCTCGGTCAGCGTGCGGGCGCCGTTGATGGTCGCGGCTTCGAAGACTTCGAGCGGCGAAAAGCCGGCTTCCTGCAGCAGTTCAAGTTCGAGGATGTAGGAAAAGCCCCATAGCTGCCAGATGAAGCCGGGGTCGCTGCCCGTTGTCACCCGGCCGCCCATATTCTTGTAATCGTTCACCAATCGCATGTAGCGCTGGTAGAAATTGCGCCAATGGACCTCGTTGGCGGTCGTCCAGTCGAAGAAATAGGAGCCGTGGTTGTCGCGGTTCGATTCGAAAAAGCGGTTCATCGACGGCAGCGCGTAGTGCGCGTGCCAATCGGCATTTTTCGCTCGCATCAGGTCGCGCGACGCCGAATAGATGTTGAAGGTCGGATCGAAGACGACGCCGGTGGCCTTCTGTTCGTTCAAATAGGCCTGCCATTCCGGGCCGCCGGGTTCGTGGATCTGGTTCCAGATTTCGGCGATGCCGCCGAACCGCGCCTGTTCGTCGTTGAAATTATAGCTCGCCGGCGTGTCCTGGACGCGGCGATCCTTCAACAACGCTTCGAAATGGCCATAGAAATGCGTGATCGTGCCAAGCCCGGCGGCGCCAGCGTCGCGGCCATCGAATTCGGCGATGTTGATCTGCGACAGATGCGCGACGGTGCCGAGGCCGAGCTTTTTCGCCTCCGCAATGGCGGCACGGTCGATCGCCGGCGTCTCGTCATAGCGGTTGAAGAACTTGATGCCGTCGATGCCGGCGCCGGCGGCCCAGCGCACCCAGGCGCGCGCCTTGTCGGGGCTGTCGACGCGGCCGCCGGTCCAGCCGGCATCGGCCCCCGACCCGAGCGTCTGGTAGACATAAAGGTGCGGCGCCGCGATGGCGCCGGCGGCGCTGCGGCGCTTGTCGTCGAGAGCGCGGCCGGCGCTGGTGCCGAACAGCGGCACGCCGCGCACCGTGGTGACGCCATGCGCCAGCCACAGCCGATAGGGGTAGGTCGGGTCGGCGGCCTTGTCGGCATCGCCGCTGTGGCCGTGCATGTCGACGAAGCCCGGTGTTACATACATGCCGGTGGCGTCGATTTCGCGCGTTGCCCCCGACATTCTGGAAAGATCCGGCGGGCGATTGGCGCGCATCGGCAGGCCCGGCGTGCCGGCGGGGCGGATTTCGGCGATGCGATCGCCCCGGACGACGATGTCCACGGGGCCGATCGGCGGCGCGCCATTGCCGGTGATGACGGTGGCGCCGCGGATGACCAGCGTCGGATAGGGACCTTCGCCGCCCACCGGCCCGGCGGCGCGCGGCGGCGTCGGCTGCATCTCCGCCGCCGCCACAGGGCCTGCTGCCAGCGCGACCAGCAGCGCTGCGATCCCGAACTTCATCCTGTGCCCCCCGCGCCGTTCCCGATGCATCATGTCTAGGCCGCGCTGGCGCGAACCGCTAGCTTTGCCGGCATGACTCCGTTTCTCGTCGGCCTCGGCTATCTTCTCGGCAGCATTCCGTTCGGGCTGCTGCTTACCCGCATGATCGGCATCGACATCCGCGCCGTCGGCAGCGGCAACATCGGCACCACCAACGTGCTGCGCACCGGCAACAAATGGCTGGCGGCGGCAACGCTGCTGCTCGATGCCGGCAAGGGTGCTGCCGCCGTGCTGCTGGCGCGCGAACTGGGCGGCGTGCAGGCGGGCATGCTCGCCGGCATGGCGGCGTTCCTCGGCCATTGTTTCCCGCTCTGGCTCGGCTTTCGCGGCGGCAAGGGTGTCGCGACCCTGCTCGGCGTTGCCGCCGCCGCCGTGCCGCTCGCCGGCGTCGCGGCGCTGCTGGCCTGGCTCGCCGGCGCACTGGCGACGCGCTTTTCCTCCGTGGGCGGCATGCTGAGCGCGGTCACGGCGCCGCTCGCCGCCTGGGCGCTGGGTGCCGAACACAGCGCCATCGCGCTTGGCGTGCTGGCCGCCATCCTGATCTGGAAACACCGCGACAACATCGCCCGGCTGCGTGCCGGCACCGAAAGCCGGATCGGGCAGAAGCCGTGAAGGGGCAGGAAGCGGCCTCCGGCGGCTGGGGCCTTGCGCCGCAGACCCCATCTTGTTCCGTGCCGCCAAAGCATAAGCCGGTGTCGACGGCGCCAGGGACAATTGCGGGTCCGGGGCCTCAGCCCCCAGCCACCGGAGGCTCCTTGCTTCCATGAGCCTCCCCGCCGACGCCGTTGCGCGACTCCGGTTGATCCGCACCGAATCGATCGGGCCGATCACCTATCGCCAGTTGATCGCGCGCTTCGGCGACGCAGGCCGAGCGCTGGCGGCGCTGCCCGACCTCGCCCGGCGCGGCGGCCGCAGCCTCGCCGTCGCACCGGCAGCCGTAGCGGAGGCCGAACTTGCCGCGCTCGAAAAGCTTGGCGCGACGATGATCTTCATCGGTACGCCGGCCTATCCGGCGCTGCTGGCGGCCACCGAGACGGCGCCGCCGGTGCTGGCAGCGCATGGCGACCTCGGGCTGCTCGATCGCCCGGCGGTGGCGATCGTCGGCGCGCGCAACGCCAGTGCTGCCGGGTCGCGCTTTGCCCGCCAGCTCGCCGCCGATCTGGCAGCGGCGGACCTTGTCGTCGTTTCGGGGCTGGCGCGCGGCATCGAGGCCGCGGCGCACCAGGGCGCACTGGCACATGGCA
>JBBQWE010000137.1:0-6278 GCA_038210855.1 Sphingomonadales bacterium
TTGAATCACATCGGCGGCCTCTTGGGAATCGCCTGCGTGAGTCAGGCTTCATGATCGTTGGTATCAGGGGCACATTGTTGCCGACGAAGGCAAGCGTGTCGGCGCCGACGATGTCGCGCAACCCGGTGGTGATCCCGAACAGCTTGGTGCTCTTGCTAGCCTGTGAATCAATATCCGCAAACTGGCTGATCCCCGGTTCCGTGACCGTCGCGCTGTTCATCGCCATATTTATTCCCCGATCTGTTTGAATCAGAAAATCAGGCCCATGGGAATCCCCACCGAGTCAGCAAAATGTCATCCCGCTCTAGCGGCGGCGCCGGGAGCGGTATTTCACGAAATCGACATCGGCCGGACCGTTCGGTCGTCGTGCGGCAGCCCGCTGCCAGAACGCTCGTGTTCGAGGCAGCCCGCGGCGCGCGGCCCCCGTCAGCTCCACAACGCCAGCGGCGACCGCGCCCCGGCATCCCATTTCGCCTGCATCACCAGCCGCGCCAGCCGCGCGTGATCGGCAGTGAACGCCCCCGGCGGCTGGCCGATGAAGCGCCGGAAATGCCGGATGAAATGCGCCTGGTCGGCAAACACATCACCCGCGGCCTCGCGCCAATCGGCGGCCTGGCCGGTGGCGAGCAGCGCACTGGCGCGCAGGATCGGGTATTTCGACGCCAGCAGCTTGGGCGGCGCACCATGGCTGGCGGCGACGACCCGTTCGATCTGGCGTTGCGAGATGCCGAGCGTGCCCACCAGATCGTCGATCGATACTGCCGGCAGGCGGCCGATCCAAGCATCGTTCGCCGCAATGCGGGGATCGAGCCCATGGCGCTGGCGGTCGAGCAGCCGGCACAAAAAGCCCTCGAGCAGTGCGATCTGCCGTTCCGCAGACGCGGCATTGCCGATGGCATCGTGCACCCGGTCGACTTCCGGCCCCCACAGCGCCCGCGCATCGGTGACCCGATCGGCCAGTTCGGCGGCGCTGGCACCGACCAGCAGCGACCAGCCCGCCGGCAGCAGCCCGCAGCCGACCAGCCGCATCGATCCGGCACAATCGAGCAGCATGGTGCCGTTCAACGGCCCCATCAGCGGCACTGCCGGCGCTGCCGCCAGCCCCTGCAGCGGACTGGCATAGGCCAGGCGGCGTCGATATTCTGGTCACCCACACGCCGCCAAGGCACATCCTCGATACCTCCGGCCGCGGCAAAATCGGTGGGCTGCACGGCGTTGCGCCAGGAACTCGATCGGATTTTGCCGCGGGTCCATTGTTTCGGGCATGTCCACGCCGCCGCCGGCCGCCGGCAGATCGGCGACACCCTGTTCATCAACGCGGCTTCCTTCGAAAGCCGGGCCGGCGCCATGCGAGCCCCGGTGACCTTCACACTGTCGCCCGGCGCCGGGCGACAGCGTGACGGTCACCGGGTCTCGACCACCTGGACGGCGCGGATGGCGCAGCTCTGGCAAGGCCGGCGACTGCGGCAGAGCGAGGCCCGATAGCGCCTTCGGCCGCCCTGCCGCTTACCGGGTGCGTGGGCGAGCAACTTCGCTGCTCCTCGCGGAAATCACCACGTCTTTTCCGCGGCTTCCGCCGTGTCGTCCGTCGCCTTGCTGTTGTCCCCCGGCGGCAGCGGCTTGCGCTCCAGCGGTTTGCGGCCGGCCGCCCGCAACGCCGCATTGGCGGGCGGCAAGCCGTCGGCGAGCGCCGCTTCGAGCGCCTGCAGCTGCACATCTAGCGCGGCCGACAGTTCGGCGAACACCGCTTGCGTGCTGTCGGTGGGCGCCGCTTCGGCGCTTTCGATGATGCCGATCAACGCCGCCAGCTTGTTGTTGAGCTTGATCGGATAGTTGAGCGGGTCCTGTCGGCTCTGCATCCGGACCTGATAGATCTCCGCCTCGATCGCCGAGAGCCTGGTCATCAGCCCCGTCACCGCTGTCATCGCAGCGGCCGGCACCGGCCTAGCGCCGTTGCCGCCCTGGGCCGAAAGCGCGTCGGCCTGCTCGCGGATACCGCGCACCAGCAGCACGGCGTTGTTGGCCTCGGTCACGCGCGCCGTCACCGCCTGGGCAAGGTCGAAACGCGCCTTCAGATCGGCCGCACTGGCGGCAACGCGCGGGTCGGCGCCGATGCGGAACGGCTGTTCGAAGCGCTTGCCGTCGACGATCAGCCGCGCGCGATAGCTGCCGGGCAACGCCGCGACGCCGCGGTTGCCGGCCGCCCAGAAGATCATGCGGTCGAAGACGGTGTAGCCGGCGTGGCGCATGTTCCAGGTGAAACGGTTCATCCCCGGCTTCATCGTCGCGCTCGGCGGCTTCGGCGGGCCGTCATCATCGTCGTCGTCATCGCCGCCGGCCGCGACCGCGCCGCCCGCATTCGCCGCCTCCGGCTTCGCCGCGGCGGCACCCGGCTTCGCAGCGTCGGCCTTTGCAGCGTCCTTCTTCGCTGCTTCGGGCCTCGCATCGACACGCTGGATCAGCGCGCCGGTGCTGTCGAGTATCTCGATCGCCAGCGTGCCCGGTGCAGCGGAGAGATGGTAGTCGATGGCGACGCCGGGATCGAGCCCGCGCTGCGCCGGCGCCGGTGCGAACAGCCGGGTTTCGGGCTTCGCTGCGGCCGCGACCTGGCGCAGCAGGCCGGCATTGTCCATCACCCAGAAACCGCGGCCATGGGTGGCGATCACCAGATCCTGCCCGGCAACCGCAAGATCCGAAACCTGCACATCGGGCAGATTGGCCTGCAATTTGTGCCAGCCGGCACCGCCATCGAAGCTGATCCGCACGCCGCGTTCGGTGGCAAGGTACAGCATGCCGGGCCGAACCAGGTCCTCGCGGATGGATCGCAGCATCTCGCCGGCCGGCAGCCCGGCGGTGATCGGAGCCCAGCTCTTGCCGAAATCGGTGGTCTTGAAACCGATCGGCGTGAAATCGTCCATCAGGAAGCGATGCGCCACCACATAGGCGGTGCCGGGGCTGTGCGGGCTGTCCTCTACCGTGGTGATCTTGGCGAATTTCGGCATCGCCGGCGGCGTGATGTTTGCCCAGTTGGCGCCGCCGTCGCGGGTGATATGCACCAGTCCATCGTCGCTGCCGGCCCAGATCACGCCGGGTTCCCGCCGCGACGGCGCCAGCGCGAAGATGGTCGCATAGGTTTCGACGCCGGTCTGGTCGCGCGTGATCGGGCCGCCCGATGGCCCCAGCGTGGCGGGATCATGCGCCGTCAGATCGGGGCTGATGCGTTCCCAGCTCTGGCCCTCGTTGCGGCTGCGCCATACATGCTGCGACGCCACATAAAGCGTGCCGGCATCGTTCGGATCGAACACGATCGGGAAGGTCCACTGGAACCGTTCGGCGATGTCGCCGGCCGAATAGCCCATCGGATTGTCGGGCCGCACGTTGATCACCCGGCTGAGGCCGGTGGCATGATCATAGCGCGTCAGCAGGCCGCCATAGCTGCCGCCATAGAAGATATCGGGGTTGCGCGGATCGCCGGCGATATAGCCGCTTTCGCCGCCACCGACGGCGATGCCATAGGCGCCCAGCACGTTGCGGTTGCGATGGCCGCGCACGGCCACGCAGATGGAGCTGTTGTCCTGCTGGCCACCGCAGGCATAGGCCGGCCGATGCGCCGTCAGCGCCAGCCGATAGATCTGGGCGGTGGAAAAGTTTTGGGCGGTCCAGCTGGTGCCGCCGTTGACGCTGACATTGGCGCCGCCGTCATTGGCCTCGATCATCCGCTGGTTGTTGTCGGCCGCGATCCACAGGTCGTGATTGTCGCCGTGCGGCACCTTGATCTTCTTGGCAAACGTCTTGCCGCCATCATCGGAGCGGTGGAAATTGACGTTCATCACATAGACGCGATCCTTGTCCTTCGGATCGGCCTGGATGCGCGTGTAGTAAAAGGCGCGCTGGCGCAGGTCGCGGCTTTCGTTGCGCTTTTCCCAGCTTTTGCCGCCGTCGCTGCTGGCATAGACGCCGCCGGCTGCATCATGTTCGATGATGGCATAGACGCGGGCAGGGTCCGCCGGCGAAACGCTCACCCCGATCTTGCCGAGCAATCCGTCCCGGGGCAGGCCCGGCGCGCGGCTGATCTCGGTCCAGTTGTCGCCGCCGTCCGCGCTCTTGAACAGGCCGCTGCCCGGCCCGCCGCTCGACATGCCCCATGGCTTGCGCCAGGCCTCCCACAGCGCTGCATAGACGATCTTCGGATCGGCGGGATCGAGGCTGATATCAACCGCGCCGGTTCTCGCGTCGCGATACAGCGTGCGTGTCCAGTTCTTGCCGCCATCGCGGCTGCGGAACACGCCGCGGTCTTCGTTTTCGGCGCCATAATGGCCAAAGCCGCCGACGAACACCGTGTCGCAATCCTTGGGATGGATGCGCACCCGGCTGAAATTGTGAACCTTTTCGAGGCCGATCTTGGTCCAGCTCTTGCCGCCGTCGCTGGTTTTCCACACGCCGTTGCCGGGCAGGACGTTGCCGCGCAGCTGTGCTTCGCCGGTGGTGGCATAGACGACATCGGGGTTTGCCTCGCACACGGCGATGCCGCCAAAGGCCGCGGTGTCGACCTTGCCATCGGTTTGCGGCTGCCACGACACGCCGCCATCGACGCTTTTCCACAGGCCGCCGCCGGTCGCCGCGAACCAATATTCGTTGGGCCGGGCGACGCTGCCGACGGCCGAGATCGAGCGCCCGCCGCGCGCCGGCCCGATGTTGCGCCATTTGAGGCCGCCGAAATAGGCCTCGACCCCCAATGCTGCCGGCGCGGCTGCCGGGCCTGCTGCCGGCGCCTTCGCCGGTGCCGCCGATCCCGATGTTCCACCCAGCACAGCAACCGCGGCCACGCTTGCCAACCAACTCGCCCGCATCTCTGCTCCCCACGGATTGCCGGCATATTGGTAGCAGGCTGGATGCCGGCAGCAACCAGCGATGCCGACAGGGCGGCGGGCGGAACGAAAACCGCTGCGGCTTACGGCACGCGCCGGCTGGCAGTGATCAACACGTCGATCTCGTCGTTGCGCGGATTGACGAAATCGAGCCGGATGCGGCCTTCCGGCGTCCGGCTGACGCGCGCCGGCACCGTCGAATGGGTCAGCAGCCAGCCGGCCGGCAGCACCACGGCATTGGCCGGGCGGCCGAAGCTGCGATGCCAGACCAGTTCGCCGTTTTCGATGCCGTAGCGCGCCGGATCGGTATAGGTTTCGGCGATGCGCAGCCGCCGGCTCGCCCCCGCAGCCACCGGTGCGAAACGGAACAGCACCGCTTCGCTCGCCGCAGTGATGCCGCGGGCGTCGGGCTCGATCGCGCTGATTGCGTCCCCGCGGATCAATTCGTGCGGAATGGCAGCGCCGGTGTCGAGATCGCGGGCCGATGGATTGCTGACAATGCTGCCGGCGCGCACGATGTTGACATAGGTGGCGTGGCCGGGCCGCGTTTCGGTATAGTCGTGCGTCAGGCTGAAACTGTGGCTTTCGGGGTCCAGCAGATCATAGACGATAATGCGCGTCTGCGCGGCGCGTTCGGGGATCGTGCCGGCCCGCGGCGATACCGTCGCCTTCGCCGGCCGTGCTTCCAGATGCAGCGGCGCCGGTGCGCCCGACGCATTCCAGAAAGCCACGGCGATCCGGCCATCGGCCTGTTGCAGCACTTGCGCCGGCACGTTGCAGGCGGTGAGTTCATATCCCGGCGGCAGCACAATGGCGTTGCGGGCGATGCCAAGGCTGCGATCGAAAACGATGGTCTCGCCGTCGCTGCGATAGCTGGCGGGGTCGGTATAGGTCTTGTCGATGCGGATGCGGCCGCCGCCGGCCGCCGGCACCGGCCGCGCCAGCGTCACGGCGATGAAGCGGTTGCCGGCGCTGGCACCGCGTACGCCGTCGGCGGCGGCTTCGGCGCCATCGACTTCCGTGAACGCCAGCGCCGCGCCGGTGGCGGCATCGATGACGCTTTCGTTGCTGGCGATGCTGCCGGGGCGGATCGGATTGAAATAGCGCGTCGCGCCCGGGGTCGTCGCGGTGACGTCGTAGAGGATGCGGAAGCGGTGCGTTTCGGGGGCGAGCAGTTCATAGCGGGTGTAGCCATCGGCTTCGGTCTGCACCGCGGGGGCGGTTGCCGGGGCTGGGGAAGGCACAGGCACAGGGGCAGGCACAGGGGCAGGCCCAGGGGCAGGCCCAGCGGCAGGCCCAGCGGCAGGCCCAGGGGCAGGCCCAGCGGCAGCGGCAGCGGCAGGCCCAGGGGCAGGCCCAGCGGCAGGCCCAGCGGCAGGCCCAGCGGCAGGCCCAGCGGCAGGCACAGCG
>JBBQWE010000138.1:0-6147 GCA_038210855.1 Sphingomonadales bacterium
GCCGCTGTTGGTCGGCAGTTCGATATCGTCGAGGTGGAAGAAACCCTCGTTGTAGCCGAGGCCGAAGCGGACATCGTCGAAAACGAAGAATTCGGCTTCCGGCCCGATATAGACGGTGTCGCCGATGCCGCTGGCCTTGAGGTAGGCCTCGCCGCGCTTGGCGGTCGAGCGCGGATCGCGGCTGTAGAGCTGCCCGGTCGAAGGCTCGACGACATCGCAAACGAGGATCAGCATCGGCGTCGCCGAAAACGGATCGATATAGGTCGCCTCGAGATCGGGCATGAGGATCATGTCGCTCTCGTTGATCGCCTTCCAGCCTTCGATCGACGAACCGTCGAACATGAAGCCATCGGTCAGCATGTCTTCATCGACGACGCCGGCAACCATGGTCAGGTGCTGCCACTTGCCCTTCGGGTCGGTAAAGCGGAGATCGATCCATTCGATATCCTGTTCCTTGATCATTTCCAGAACGCTGGCGGCAGTTGCCATTTGGTCAGTCCCCTTGCTGGCGGTTGTCGGTATGCGAAACTTCAGATCGCGTCGGAATCGCGTTCGCCGGTGCGGATGCGCACGGCGCTTTCGATCGCCGACACGAAGATCTTGCCGTCGCCGATACGGCCGGTGCGCGCCGCATTGGCGATCGCTTCGACGACGCGTTCGGCCTGGTCGTCATCGACAACCACTTCCAGCCGCACCTTGGGCAGGAAATCGACGACATATTCGGCGCCGCGGTAGAGTTCGGTATGGCCCTTCTGGCGACCGAAGCCCTTGGCCTCGGTCACGGTGATGCCGGAAACCCCGACTTCGTGAAGCGCTTCCTTCACCTCGTCGAGCTTGAAGGGCTTGATGACCGCTTCGATCTTTTTCACTGCATACCCCGCATCGCCGCCGGCTCGACCTGCCTGCTCGTCGCTCCTGACCAAGCAAGCACCGTGCCAGTGGTGCTACCCAAGGATATCGGCTTTTGCGAGCGGCAAATGCGCTGCCGGTGCCTGCAACGGGGCGGATTCCTGCCCGAAAATGCGGCAAAATGCACATGTTTCGCGGCCGGATCTCGGCCGTCGCCGGCCGCACGAGCCGCGCCCGACGCCGATGCCGCATTGCCGGGCGCCGCTTCAGAACATATACCGAACGCATGGCGCACCTCGATACCCAGGAAAAGCTGGCGATTCTGGCCGATGCCGCCAAATACGATGCCTCCTGCGCGTCGTCGGGCACCACCAAACGCTCGTCCGCCGGCGGAAAGGGCATCGGCAGCACCGAAGGCATGGGCATCTGCCACAGCTATGCCCCCGATGGACGCTGCATTTCGCTGCTCAAGATCCTGCTGACCAACAGCTGCATCTTCGATTGCCATTATTGCATCAATCGCCGGTCTTCCAACGTGCGCCGCGCGCGTTTCACCGTCGATGAAGTCGTTCGCCTGACGCTGTCCTTCTACAAGCGCAACTATATCGAGGGGCTGTTCCTGTCCTCCGGCATCATCGGATCATCGGATCACACGATGGAGGCGATGGTGCGCGTCGCCCGAACCCTGCGCCAGGTCCATGATTTCCGCGGCTATATCCACCTGAAAACCATCCCTGATGCATCGCCCGAACTGATCGAGGAAGCCGGCCTCTACGCCGATCGCCTGTCGATCAACATCGAATTGCCGACGGAAACCGGGCTCGCGCGGCTCGCGCCGGAAAAGAACGGCACCCGCATCCGCGGCGCCATGACCGGCCTGAAAACCGCCATCGACGACAACAAGGACGCCCGCAAACACTACCGCCGCGCGCCGAAATTCGCCCCCGCCGGCCAATCGACCCAGATGATCGTCGGGGCAGACGGTGCCGATGACAGTGCGATCATGGGCACGGCGCAATCGCTCTACGGCCGTTTCGGCATGCGGCGGGTCTATTATTCGGCGTTTTCGCCGATCCCCGACGCCAGCACCGTGCTGCCGCTGGTTTCCCCGCCGCTGCTGCGTGAACATCGCCTCTACCAGGCCGATTGGCTGATGCGTTTCTATGGTTTCGAGGTCGGCGAGGTGCAGGAGGCCACCGATTCGGGTCACCTGCCGCTCGACATCGACCCCAAAACCGCCTGGGCGCTCAAGCATCGCGGCCAGTTTCCGGTCGATATCAACCGCGCACCGCGCGAAATGCTGCTCCGCATCCCCGGCCTCGGCGTCAAATCGGTCAATGCCGTGCTGCGTATCCGCCGCCAGCGCCGCCTCGATCTTGCCGATCTCGGCCGCCTGACGCGCGGAATCGACAAGCTTCGCCCCTTCGTGATTGCCGCCGATTGGCGTCCCCTGGCCCTTTCGGACGTCGGAAATTTGCGGCCGACTCTGGTCAAACCCGCAGCGGCACAGCTGGAATTGTTTGGTTGAGGCGAGTGGAAAGGGCCTCCGGCGGCTGGGGCCGTAGGCCCCGGGCCCCATTTTGATTGGATCGGAGCTTGGCGAAGCTGCAATCGTTTGCCGAAAGCATGATGAAATGGGGTCCGGGGCCTGAGGTCCCGGCCGCCGGACGCCTGTTTTGACTCTCGTCACGCTCGCTGCCCCAGACGATTTCGACGGTTTTCGCAGCGTCGCACGACGGCTGATCGCCGCCAAACTACCCCCCGCGGCGGTCGAATGGCGCGTCGCCGGAGAGGTCGGCGGGCTGCTTGGCGGCGAAAGCGCGCCGGAAACTGCCGGTGCCGCCGAACTCCGTGTACCGAAAGCCTTTCCCGATCTGGCGCGGCGGGTGGTTTGCCACAGCGATCCGGAGCGGTTCGCGCTGCTGCACGGAGCGCTGGCGGCATTGCAGGAACGGCCGAAACTGCTCGAAGACAGTGCCGATCCGCTGGTCCGGCGGCTCGATCTGCTGGCAAAAGGCGTCGGCCGCGATGTCCACAAGATGCGGGCGTTCGTGCGGTTTCGCGAAGTTCCCGACGAAAACGGCGAACATTTTGCGGCCTGGTTCGAACCGGAGCATCATATCGTCCGCTACAATGCCGGATTTTTCCAGCGGCGCTTCGCTTCGATGCGCTTTTCGATCCTGACGCCGCGGCTGTGCATGCACTGGGACGGTGCCGAAATGCGGTTCGCGCCGGGGGCGAGCAAGGCCGACGCGCCGGGCGACGACCCGCTGGAGGCGGTGTGGAAGACCTATTATGCCAGCATCTTCAACCCGGCGCGGCTGAAGATCGACGCGATGACCAGCGAAATGCCGCGCAAATACTGGAAGAACCTGCCCGAAGCTGCGCTGATTCCGGACCTGATCGCCGGCGCAGCGGCACGAACCCGGCGGATGATCGATGTTTCGGTGGCCGAAACCGCTGCCGAACCTGCCGAAATGGCGACGGAAACCGGCGGTCTGCTACCGCTTCGGGCAGCGATCGCCGCCTGCCGGGCCTGCGAATTGTGGCGGCCGGCGACCCAGGCGGTGTGCGGGGAGGGGCCGGCAGATGCGATCCTGATGCTGGTCGGTGAACAACCGGGGGACCAGGAGGATATCGCCGGACGGCCGTTCGTCGGCCCGGCCGGGCAGTTGCTCGATGCAGCGCTGGCCGAAGCCGGCATCGACCGGGCGCGCGCCTATGTCACCAATGCCGTCAAGCACTTCAAATTCGAACAGCGCGGCAAGCGGCGCCTCCATGCCAAGCCCGACATCGCCGAAATCAATGCCTGCCGCGGCTGGCTTGACGCCGAACGCGCGCAAATCAAACCGAAAATCATCGTTGCGCTTGGCGCCACGGCGGCGCGCGGGCTGACCGGCAAGGCCGTCACCATCGGCAAGGCGCGCGGGGTGGCGGTGCCGCAACCGGACGGCAGCGAATTGTGGATCACCGTCCACCCCAGCTATCTGCTGCGTATCGAGGATCCGGCGCTGGCGGCCAAGGAACGCCGGCGTTTCATCGAGGATTTGCGTTCGATTGCAGCGCGTTGTGCTGCGGTTGCCAAAGCGCCGTCGGCCTGATCACCGCTCGGCGGGCAGCAGCAGGGTGGTGCGAACTTCGGCGTCGCCGCTCGCCAGCACCAGCGGCGGCGATGCCTGGCCGCCGGCGAGCACCGACCAACTGCCCGGCGGGATGCCTTCGAACAGGGCAAAACCTTCGAAATCGGTGTCGGCGCGCGCGACTTCGCTGCCATCGGCACCGTGCAGCACCACGGTCACGCCCGAACGCGGCGTCCGCGTGTCGCCGGCGGCGAGCATGACGCGCACTTCGATGCTGCCGGTCGTGTGCAGCGCCACGGCAAGCGTGCGAATTTCGCCGGGGCGCAGCACCAGCCGATCGCCGGGCCGCGCCGGCCGCAGCGCGAAATCGGGAAGCGATGCGAGTTGCGTCTCGATATCGACCGGCGGCCCCGCCGGCAGCCCGGCGATCAGCACGCGGCCGTCGCTGCCGGTGGTTTCGCTGCGCAGGCTGGAACCGGCGATGAAACGGCCGCCCGCAACGCCGCCTTCACCGGCATCGCGCACCCCGTCACCATCGGTATCGACGAACACGTCGGCCATCACCCCGCCGCTGCGCGTGATGCCGGCCGGTGCGGTTCGCCAGCGACCGCCGCCGTGCCAAAGGCCGACGACCAGCCCCATGCCGATCCGCCAGCCGCCGTCACCATGGGCAACGCCGGCCGAAAGCCCGAAAGCGCCGATCCGGCGGTTCACCGAAACGCCGGCATTGAGGCGTTTCGTGGCGGCCTGCCAGCCCAGATCTAGGCTGACGGCGCCGCGCGAACTGCTGTGGCTGGCGCTGAAGGTGGCGCCGCCCAGCCGCCAGACGTCCGCGACGGCCGCATCGACGCCGCCGCGCAACCGCCAACGCCCCCAGCCGGCACTGATTCCGACAGCGGCATTGCCCTGCCAACCGCTGCCGCCAGCGCCGCCAGCGCCGGTTTGGCGGGCGAGGCCGATGGCGGTGTTCAACTGCCAGTTCGCCAGCGGCCAGGCCAGCCGTGCCGCGATCGTCTGCTGGTCGCCGCCGCTGCGCCGGCGCGCCGATTGCAGGCGCAACTGCCACGGCAGGCTGTGCCGTCCCAGTGCCAGCCGGCCCTGCGCGCTGGCCGCGACCAGACTCGAAAATTCGCGAACCGCCGGCGGCAGCGCCGGCCCGACGTCGCGGCCATGGCGGGCAACATCGACAACGATATCCTGCGCGCCGAACCGGCGAGCGAGGCGAAGCGCGCCGGCCAGGCTGCCGCTGCTGTCACGCGCCACGGTCGCGGCCCACAGGCCCCCCGCGGCGGCACCGTGCAAGCCGAGCGCCACCGCCGGCGCACCGTCCAGGGGTGCCCGTACGTCGAGCCGGGCGGTCAGCGCCGGTGCGACGCCCCAGCCGATGGTGGCGAAAGCGCCACTGCCGCTGCGCTGACGGGCGCCACTGCCGCTGCCCTGACGGGCGGCGCTGGCAAACAGCGGCGTGCCACCGTCGACAAAGCCGATGCTGTAATCGATTTCGTTTTCGGCGTTCATTTCCGCGCCGACAAGGCGCGTGAAGACCTGTTCGGTGCTTTCACCGTGCGGGCCGTACAGCCGCACGCGCCAGGTGTTTTCGCCGATGCGCAGTGCCAGCCCGGAAAAGCGCCAGTTGCCGGCGCCATCGGCCTCCCGGCTTGCGGCCACCAGCCGGTTGTCGGCCCATAATTCGGCCTCCCACCCGGCTGGCAGCGGCCCGGCAAGCTCGATCGTATCGACGAGGTCGGCGCGCCACGGCGGCCGCGACGACACCACCAGCCCGCGGCCGGACTGCGTGTCGGCGATCAACGGCTGCGCCGGGCTGGCGACATCGCCGATGGCGAAGCTGCGCGCGTGCAGCGGCCCGAGCAGATCGGCGGTTTTGCGTGCGTCGGAAAGGGTCAGGCTGCCGGTGGCGGCGCCGGTGCTGGCGAGCGAAATGCCGGCGCGAGCGGTGAGACCCCATATTTCCCCGCTGGCCTGCACCGAGGCGGAAGCTTCGCTGGTGCGGCGGGTCAGCACGCCGCCGATCGCGAGATCGGCGCTCCACAGTCGCAGCAGCGCCGGCGCCCGCGGCAGCACGGCGAAAGCCGGCCGCAGCGTTTCGGGACGCAGGCGGGCCCGGGCCTCGGCGCGTGCCAGGCGCATCAGGATCGGCAATGGAGCCTGCGGCATAAGCAGCAGCCGCTGGCTGACCGGATCATGTTCGATCGTCATC
>JBBQWE010000139.1:0-6117 GCA_038210855.1 Sphingomonadales bacterium
GCCGATCTGGTGTTCGAAGCCGCCGGGGGCGGTTCCGACATCGTCTATGCCGATATCGTCGGCAGCGGCTATTATCTCTATGCCGAAATCGAGGATCTGGTGCTGCTCGGCACGACGACCTTCGGGGTCGGCAACGACCTCGGCAACCGGCTGACCGGCAGCGCTGCGAGCAATTTCCTGCTCGGCGGCGGCGGCAACGATACCATCGACGGCGGCGCCGGCGACGATGTGCTGTTCGGCGAAGCGGGTGCCGACCTGTTCCTGTTCGGCCGCGGCACCGGCGGCGATGTCATCGGCGATTTCATGCCCGGCAGCGACCGTATCGACCTGCGCGCCTTCGGCTTTGCCAGCTTTGCCGCCCTGCAGGCGAGCTTTGTCGAAAACGGCGGCACCAGTGCCATCAACCTGGGCAATGGCGACTTCATCGTCATCAACGGCATCGCCAACGCGCAACTCGGGTCGGGCGACTTCCTGATCTGACGGCGGCTTAATCGCCGTCGAACAGCTTCGCCGCCACCGCCCGCCGCCGCGGGTGGATCAGCGCCCGCACCACGCCGCGCAGCGTTCGCACCTCCTGCGCCGTATAGGCCGGGCGAGTCAGGATATTGCGCAGCATCCGCCGCGCCGCCGGCGCCATCCCCGGCGCCGGATTGTAATAGCCATGCGCCGTCACCGCTTCGTCGATGGCATCGATCAGGCCCATCAAATCGCCGTGGTCGGCCGGGCCATCGTGGTGGATCGTCTGCACCGCCGGGGTAGCATCGCCGGCGATGAACCATTCATAGGCCATCACCACCACTGCCTGCGCCAGGTTGAGCGACGCAAAATCGGGATTGGTCGGGATCGAGACGATGCCATGGCACAGCGCCAGATCGGTCTGCACCAGCCCCGTCCGTTCCGGCCCGAACAGCAGCGCCGACGCGCGCGGCAGCGCAGCCATCTCCGCCACCGCGCCGCGCGGCGTCCACAGCGTTCGCGTCAAATCACGCGTCAGCATCGCCGTGCCGAGCACCAGCGTGCAATCGGCCACCGCCGCCTCGATACAGTCATACAGCCGCGCGCCATCGATCACCGCATCGGCACCACTCGCCGCCGGCCCGGCATCGGCATTCGGCCAGCCATCGCGAGGGGCAACCAGCCGCAGATCGGTAAGCCCGAAATTGAGCATCGCCCGTGCACAAGCACCGATGTTGCGGCCAAGCTGTGGGCGGACCAGAACGATGACGGGGGGAACGGGTTTCAAGAAGGGCCTCCGGCGGCTGGGGCCGTAGGCCCCAGACCCCATTTCATTTTGACGTGTGCACGATGCCAGCAGTTGCAGACCACCCCAACAAATTGGGGTCTGGGGCCTCAGGCCTTAACCGCCGGAGGCAAAAGCCTGACCGCCGGAGGCAAAAGATTGACCGCCGGAGGCTCGCTTTTCTTGTGAATCAATCTTCGTCCACCGCCACCGGCACCCCGGCCTGCCCCAGCCCGCCGACGAAGGTTTCGAAATCGCGGGCTTCGCGGAAATCGCGGTAAACGCTGGCAAAGCGGATATAGGCGACCGGATCCAGCGCCTGCAGCCCTTCCATGATCGCTTCGCCGACACGGCCGGCTTCGATTTCGGAATCGCCCGTCGATTCAAGGCGGCGGACAATGCCGTTGACCAGGCGTTCGATGCGTTCGGGCGCCACCGGGCGCTTGCGGCAGGCGATTTCGATCGATCGGGCCAGCTTGTCGCGATCGAAGACTTCGCGGCGACCGGATTTCTTGATGATGGTCAGTTCGCGCAGCTGGATGCGTTCGAAAGTGGTGAAGCGACCGCCGCAGGTCGGGCATTGCCGGCGCCGGCGGATGGCGACGCCGTCCTCGGTGGGACGGCTGTCCTTCACCTGGCTGTCGTCATTGCCACAGAACGGGCAGCGCATGGTGGTTCAGCGCTTGCGGTGCTTGGCCCAGGCGGCGGCACCGCCGATGATCAGCCCGGCCGGCCAGGCGATCCACGGCAGCAGGAGCGCCGCGACGGCGCCGACGCCGCCATAAATTGCCATGTCCTTGCCCATCGGCGAAGCAGCGAAGTCCTTGGCCTTGCCGATCAGATCGTCATCGCGCTGCATGGGCTGGTTTCCTTTCAGGCCGGATAGATCGGGAAACGCGCGCACAGCGCCCGCACCCGGACGTTGACGGCCTTTTCAACATCGGCGTTGCCGTGCTCGCCATTGGCCACCAACCCGTCGAGCACATCGGCGATCATGTCGCCGATGCTGGCGAATTCGGCCTGGCCGAAACCGCGCGTGGTGCCGGCCGGCGATCCGACACGGATGCCGCTGGTCTTGGTCGGCGGCAGCGGATCGAACGGCACGCCGTTCTTGTTGCAGGTGATGCCGGCGCGTTCCAGCGCTTCATCGGCGTCGCGGCCGGTCAGGCCCTTGGGCGTCAGGTCGATCAGCGCAAGGTGGGTGTCGGTGCCGCCGGCGACGACGGCACAGCCGCGGTCCTTGAGGCGCGCCGCCAGCGTCTGCGCATTGGCGACGACACGCACCGCATAGTCGCGGAATTCCGGGGTCAGCGCTTCGCCGAACGCCACCGCCTTGGCAGCGATGACATGCATCAGCGGGCCGCCCTGCAGGCCGGGGAACACCGCGCTGTTGAATTTCTTGCCAAGCGCTTCGTCGTTGGAAAGGATCATGCCGCCGCGCGGGCCCCGGAGGGTCTTGTGCGTCGTCGTCGTCACCACATGCGCGTGCGGCAGCGGCGACGGGTGGATGCCGGCGGCGACCAGCCCCGAAAAATGCGCCATGTCGACAAGGAACTTCGCCCCGACCTTGTCGGCGATCGCGCGGAAGCGAGCGAAATCGATGATGCGCGGATAGGCCGAACCGCCGGCGATCAGCAGCGTCGGCCGGTGTTCGACGGCCAGCCGCTCGACTTCGTCATAATCGATCAGGTGATCCTCGCGGCGCACGCCATACTGCACGGCGTTGAACCATTTGCCGCTCATCGCCGGCGCGGCGCCATGGGTGAGGTGGCCACCGGCGTCGAGGCTCATGCCCAGGATGGTGTCGCCGGGCTTGGTCAGCGCCAGCATGACGGCGCCATTGGCCTGCGCGCCGGAATGCGGCTGCACATTGGCGAAGGCGCAGTTGAACAGCTGCCTGGCGCGATCGATGGCCAGCGTCTCGACGGCGTCGGAAGGCGCGCAGCCCTGGTAATAGCGCTTGCCGGGATAGCCTTCGGCATATTTGTTGGTGAAGACCGATCCTTGCGCTTCCAGAACGGCGCGCGAGACGATGTTTTCGGACGCGATCAGCTCGATCTGGTTCTGCTGGCGATCGAGCTCGCTGGTGACCGCGGCGGCAACGGCGGGATCGGCATCGGCCAGCGCGGTATCGAAAAATCCGGTCGGCAGCGTTTCGGTAACGCGAACGGGCTGGCTGCTCATGCAAGGATCTCCTGATAGCCGGGGGTCAGCTTGGCGACCCGGCCGGCGTGGCGGCCACCGGCGAAACCGGTGGCAAGAAACTGGACAAGGCAATCGCGCGCGGTATCGGCACCGATGATCCGCGCGCCGAGCGCCAGCACATTGGCATCATTATGTTCGCGGGCCAGCCGCGCCATCAATCCCGACGTGCACAGTGCGGCGCGCACTGCCGGATTGCGATTGGCAGCGATGGCGATGCCGACGCCCGATCCGCAGATGGCGACGCCCAGCGCTGCCTCGCCGCCGGCGATGGCATCGGCGAGGCGAGCGCCGTAATCCGGGTAATCGACCGAAGCCTCGGTTTCGGGGCCGAGGTCGAGGGTCGCATGGCCGAGCCGGCGTGCTTCCTCGATCAGCATCGCCTTGTAGGCGACGCCGGCATGATCGGATGCAAAGGCGACGGCGGTGGACATGACAGGTTCCGGTTGGAGCGACACCACATCTAGTGGCAAACGCCCGAAACGGCAACGCTGCCGGAACGCTACAGGTTCACCCGCGGCACCATCGCCGCGATCAGGGCGTGGTGCCGTTCCGCCGGCTCGGTATACGGCCGGTCCAGCACTTCGAGTATCGACCGGATGTCGGTGGGCGGCCCGATGAAGGCCATCGACCATTCGGCGAAATGGCGGTGGTCGATGCCGATTTCGGACAGCACCTCGATGCCGTGGTGCCGGGGATCGACGACGATCCGCGCGAATGTCGCCTGCACCGCTTCGCGCGGGCCTTCAAGGACCTGAACGAAGCGACCTGCCGTGAGCACCACCGCACCCGTTATGCCGGACAGCATATTGTTGTCGAAACATTGCACCAGCAGGCCGGCCATCGCAGCATAATAGCCATTGCTTCCGGGCAGGATACGGGACGAGCTCTGGTAAACGATTGAAATCGCGACGCTATTATGCATAGCGATGCCGAAGGTTTCAAGTCCGGACGGAAAAATTCGACCCTTATATGCAACTGCACCGGCCGAACCGGCGCGACAGCCCCGCCGCCATTCCGGCGGGTCGCCCAAGTCTATTCGAACGTCAGGTCGCCGCTTTCGGGGGCCTCCAGATGCCGCGCCACCTCGGCCTCGGTCACGTCCGCCAGCGTTGCCGGCGACCATTTCGGATTGCGGTCCTTGTCGAGCAACTGTGCTCGCACGCCTTCGAAGAAATCATGGCCGTTGCGGATTTCGCAGACCATCCGGTATTCGCGGATCAGGCAATCCTCGATGCTGTCGCCCCGCCCGGCGCGCAGGCCGGCGAGCGTCAGCTTGCACGATGTCGGCGACATGCGGCGGATGATCGCCGCCTGCCCGCGGGCCCAATCGTCGCCGTCCTCCAGGCTGGCGAGGATGGCTTCCACCGAATCATGGCCGAAATGGAAATCGATGCCGTCGCGCAGCGCCTCCAGCCCCGTCTCCCCCGCCGGCGCATCGAGCGCCCGCAGGATTTCCCCGGCACTCTCCTCGCCGGTCGCCAGCAGGTCGCGCAGCACCGCCAGCCGCTCGCCCGGCACGAAATGCGTTGCGATGCCGGCGTACAGGCATTCGGCGGGGCCCAGCCGCGCGCCGGTAAGCGCTGCCCAGGTGCCGATTTCACCCGGCAGCCGTGCCAGCGCATGGGTGCCGCCGACATCGGGGATCAGCCCGATGCCGGTTTCGGGCATGGCGAACAGCGTCTTTTCGGTGGCGACGCGATAGGGCCCGTGGATCGAAAGCCCGACGCCGCCGCCCATGGTGACTCCGTCCAGGATCGCCACATAGGGCGTCGCCAGCCGCGCGATCGCCTGGTTCATGCGATATTCGTCGTGGAAAAAGCCTTCGTACAGCGCCCGGTCCTGCCGCCCCTCGCGCGCCAGCAGCGCGACATCGCCGCCGGCACAAAACGCCCGGTCGCCAGCGCCTTCGATGACGATATGGGCGATTTCGGGGTCGCCATTGGCGGCGAACAGCGCGCGGTGGATGGCCAGCGCCATCGGCCGGTTGAGCGCATTCAGCGCCGCCGGCCGATTGAGCGTCAGCACCAGCGCGCGGCCGCGGCGTTCGATCAGCACTTCATCGGTCATGCGGGGTCCTTCGGTGCTGCTTCGACCAGATTGCCGCCGCCTTCGGGCAACGGCATCGGGATAGCGCTGGTCGACAGCTTGGCGAGCAGCTTGCCGTCGCCGTCGCGCAATTCGGCCTCCATGAAGGCAACGCGCTTGCCCAGCCGCAGGCACCATGCCTCGGCATAGAGATATTCGCCGGCGCGCGCCGGAGCGAAGAAGCTGGTTTTCAATTCGATCGTCGGCACGCCGATGCGCTGCCCCGATTTGACGATCGCCGCGAACGCCGCGGCATCATCCAGCATGGCGACAACGATGCCGCCCTGCACACTGCCCATCGGATTGGTGAATTCGGCGCCAGGCTTGTAGCGCACCCGCACCCGCCCCTCGGCGCTGTCTACCTCCAGCATTTCCATGCCGAGCACCCGCCCGGTCGGCGGCTGCAGGCGGTTCATGCGGTCGAGCAGTTCGGCATCGGTCATCGGCATGGCCAGTCGCATCGCATGGCAGGTTGCGGCGATCAACCGTCGCCTACACCAGCCCCACCTCGCCCAGCCCGCGCTGCGCCAGCGCCGGCCGCAGTGCGTCGACGTGGGCGTCGTCGCGGGTGAACAGCGCCCGGCCGG
>JBBQWE010000140.1:0-6041 GCA_038210855.1 Sphingomonadales bacterium
GTCCTTCGATCCGGCATAGCGGGCGCCCGCGAAATAGCGCTGCACCAGCGTGTCGGCCGCCGCGCCGCCTTCGCGGGCCGCAACGATCACTGCATCGAGGATCTCGATCGCCGCCTGAACGCGGGCACCCGGCGTCACGACGTTTTTCGACCCGCGGACGCGGATGCGGTGCCGGCCCCCGCCCCCGCCCGCGCCCCCGCCCCCGCCCGGCCACCCACGGAAGTGTCCTCGGCAGGGCGGCCGGACGGGAGCGCGGACCGGCACCGCATCATCACGACCCCGTCGTCGGGTAATTCGGCGCCTCGCGCGTGATCGTCACGTCATGGACATGGCTTTCGCGAAGGCCGGCATTGGTGATGCGGATGAATTCGGCGCGGGCGCGGAATTCGGCAAGCGTTGCCGATCCGGTATAACCCATCGCTGCCTTCACGCCGCCGACGAGCTGGTGCAGCACCTGCGTCGCCGGCCCCTTGTAGGGCACCTGGCCTTCGATGCCTTCGGGAACCAGCTTGAGCTGGTCCTTGATATCCTGCTGGAAATAGCGATCGGCCGAACCGCGCGCCATGGCCGCAACGCTGCCCATGCCGCGATAGCTCTTGTAGGTCCGCCCCTGCCACAGGAACGTCTCGCCCGGCGCTTCCTCGGTGCCGGCAAGCAGGCTGCCGACCATCACTGCGGCAGCGCCGGCCGCCAGCGCCTTGGCGACATCGCCGGACGTGCGCAGGCCGCCATCGGCGATCACCGGCACCCCCAGCCGCATCGCGGCTTCGGCGGTATCGATGATCGCCGTCAGCTGCGGCACGCCGACGCCGGCGACGACGCGGGTGGTGCAGATCGACCCCGGGCCGATGCCGACCTTGATGCCATCGGCGCCGGCATCGATCAGCGCTCGCGCCGCGTCGGCGGTGGCGACATTGCCGGCGATGACCTGGGCATTGTTCGACAGGCGCTTGATCCGCGCCACCGCCTCGGCAACGCGGTCGCTGTGGCCATGCGCGGTATCGACGACGACAAGATCGCATTCGGCATCGAGCAGCGCTTCGGTGCGTTCAAAGCCCAGATCGCCGACGGTGGTTGCCGCAGCGACGCGCAGCCGGCCGGCGCCGTCCTTGGTGGCGACCGGATAGGTCACGGCGCGTTCGATGTCCTTGACCGTGATCAGCCCGATGCAATGGCCGGCATCGTCGACGACCAGCAGCTTTTCGATGCGATGGGCGTGCAGCAGCCGGCGGGCCTCGCGGCTGGTGACTCCGGGGCGGACGGTGACGAGATTTTCGCGCGTCATCAGTTCGGCGATCGGCTGGGCATCATCGTCGGCAAAGCGCATGTCGCGGTTGGTGACGATGCCGACAAGACGGCCGAGGCGAAGATTGTCGCCGCTGCCGCTGCGCTGGACGACCGGAAAGCCCGAAATACGGTGGCGCGCCATCAACAGCTTGGCATCGCCCAGCGTCTGGTCGGGCGTCAGCGTCACCGGGTTGACCACCATGCCGCTTTCGAAGCGCTTGACCTGGCGGACGGCTGCCGCCTGTTCGGCGATGGTCAGGTTGCGGTGCAGCACGCCGATCCCGCCATTCTGCGCCATGACGATCGCCATGTCGGCTTCGGTCACCGTGTCCATCGCCGATGACAGCACCGGGATGTTCAGGGTGATGCCGCGTGTCACCTGGGTCGCGGTATCGGCCATGCTCGGCAGCACAGACGAAGCCGCCGGCACCAGCAACACATCGTCGAAGGTGAGGCCGAGGCGAATTTCCATGGGGCGGGTGACTCCGGGGGGATCGAGTCACGCGCTGATAGGGGCAAGACCTGCGAAAGAAAAGGCCCGGCACCTTGCGGGCCGGGCCTCGTCAGCCACGATGGGCCCGCCGGGTCAGGCCTTCGGCGTCTTCAGGAAGGCCAGCCAATATTGCGCCAGCGATTCGCGGGGACCGCCCTTGACCGCGGCGAGCGCGGCTTCGGCGCCGGCATTGTCGCCGGACCGGGCCAGCGCCGCACCAAGGCGGAGGTTGACCGTCGCCGGATCGACGCCGGCCCCGCCTACCGCCTGCTTATAGAGCGTTGCCGCCTTGGCGAATTCGCCATAGCCATAATAGGCGTCGCCTGTTGCCAGCAGCAGCTTGGCATTGCCCCTGGCTTCCTTCTCGACACCGGGCAGCGATGCCTTGTCGGCGGCGACCTTGCTGTCGGCGGATTTCTTCATCTCGGAGACGAACGGCTTGGTCGCCGTCAGCATGTTGCGGCGGATGCCTTCGTCGAGGGCGAACTGCGCTTCCCCGGGGAAACCCTTGCCGAGCGCGGTGTCGGCATATTCGATATAGTCGCGTTCGCCGTTCAGCGAGCCGGTCGCGGCCTGAAGGCGCAGGAAATCGAGCATGCCCTGGTCATCGAGCCCGGTGGCGCTTTCGCGCAGGATGACGACGGCATCGCGCCAGTTGACGGCGTTGGGATAGGCGCCGACGAGCGCCAGCGCTGCCGGCTGGATTTCGCTGGCCAGCTTGCCATCATAGGCAATGGCGAGGCGGCGGCGGAACCAGCTTTCGGGCGGTGCCTGGCCGGCGGCACGCGAGGCAGCAACGGCGGTAGTGATGGTGGCGACGGCCTTGGCGCTCTGCTTCTGAGCGAAATAGAGTTCGGCCAGCGAGATCTGGTGATCGGGATTGTTGGGTTCCATCACCACCAGCTTTTCAAAGGCAGCGGTGGCGGCGGCGTAATCCTTGCGCTGCAGCGCGTAGGCACCGATGTTGCGGATATACTTCGGCTGGTCCTCGGGCGAAACGCGGCCGGTGGCGATCAGCCGGCCCAGCGTGTCCTCGACCAACGCATTGTCGCTGACCTTGATCGCGGCGTTGAGCCGAAGCTGCAGCGTCGCAAAAACATCGTCGGCATTGGGCGCCGGCACGGCCAGCGCTTCGGCGAGCTTGGGCAGCGATCCGGCGAAATCGCCGGCGGCCTGCAGCTTCTGCACCTCGGCGAGGATGGCCAACACCGGCTTGGACAGTTTCAGCGGCTTTTGCGCCGGCGCGGCAGCAGGCTTCTGGGCGACTGCCGGCGCGGCGACGAGCGCGGCGCCGGCGAGCAGCGCGGCGATGACGGGACGCACGAGATGGTTCATGGCAAAATCTCCCAAGGCAATTTCCCCATGGCGCTAGGGGCTGGCCGCGCCATGGTCAATATCATCGCCATGGGCGCCGGTTCCTGAACGCGCTTTGAACCCTGCCGGTCGCGCCCGCCGGAGCCTGCCCAGCAGAAAGGGGGCCGGTCCAGCGGACCGACCCCCCTTCGTTGCCTCGGCTGAGGCGGGAGTTACTTCTTTTCGGCGGCCATCGCATCGGCGGCCTTGTCGGCGCCAGCGGCCATGGCGTCGGCAGCCTTGTCGGCACCTTCGGCAACCGCATCACCGGCCTTTTCGGCACCGGCGGCCATCGCGTCGGCGGCGGCACCGGCAGTGGCGCCGGCTTCCGTGGTCGGCGCGGCCATCGCATCGGCGGCCGGCGCCGTTGCCATCGCATCGGCAGCAGCCGGAGCGGTGGCGGATTCGGTGGTGGTGGCAGTCGTGGTGGTGGTTTCAGCCGCCTTTTCGCCGCAAGCGGCGAGCAGGCCCAGGCTGGCCACAGCCGCCAGCGTCAGAACAGTCTTCATGTCGGGTGTCTCCAAAAATGGGTTGCACGCGCAGGTGGCGCCGGCCGGCCATACAAAGAAACGCGGGCATTGCGAAGCGGCTCAATTTGTCGCTTTGGAAAAGCGATGATCGAGACGCATGGCCACCGCAGCGCGACCGTGACCGACGGCCGAACCCGGGTCCTGGTCGCGCTGTCGATGCTGGCCGGCGGGCTCTACCCCTGGTGCGACGACGCACTGGGGCTGGCGGCGGCGACGGCGCTGAAGGGTGCCGGAGTTGGCCTGCTGGCACTGGCGGCGCTGCGGCCGGGCAGTCGCTGGCTGGCGGCGATCCTCGGGCTGGACGCGATCGGCGACGTGCTGATCAACCTGCCCGGGCTGTTCTTCGCCGGCGCCGGCGCCTTTGCCATCGGCCATGTCGTTGCCATGGCGAGCTACAACCGCCGCCGCGTCACGGCGCCGGGCCCGGGTCGCACCGCCGGCGCCGCGGCGCTGATCGGCTATGGCCTTGCCATGCCGTGGCTGGTGTCGCCGGCCGGCGCGCCGATCGGGGCAGCGATGCTCTATTCGGTGCTGCTGTGCGGCATGGCGGCGGCGCTGCTGCTCAGCCGGCTGCCGCGGCTGGCGGCCATCGGCGCGGCTCTGTTCGTGGTGTCGGACACGTTGCTGGTCATGCGACTGGGCGGGGCGCTGATCGGCCCCGCCTTCGTCCATGGTCTGGCTGTCTGGTACAGCTATTACGCCGGGCAGTTACTGATCTTCACCGGCGCCAGCGCCGGCCTCCGGGCCGGCATCGCCGGGGGTGATTGAGGCGCCGGCATCGGCGGGGGTGATTGAGGCGCCGGCATCGGCGACGACGGCCTCGTCGGCCGGAATCAATGCTGCCGAGACGACCTGTTCGCCATCGGCGACCTTGAACAAGGTGACGCCCTGCGCGGCCCGGCCCATGATGCGGATATCGGTGACGCTGATGCGGATCAGCTTGGCCTGGTCGGTGACCAGCATCAGTTCGTCGCCGTCATGGCCGGGGAAGCTGGCAAGCACGGCGCCGTTGCGATCGCTGTCGGCGATGTTGCGGATGCCCATGCCGCCGCGGCCGGACCGGCGATATTCGAATGCCGATGATCGCTTGCCATAGCCGTTGGCGCTAACGGTCAGGATGAACTCCTCTCCGGCTGCAAACTGGCCCTGGCGAGTTTCCGAGAGGATGCGTTCGCCGGCGCCTTCGCCTTTCCAGGCAGCGGCCTTCAGATAATCCTCGCGTTCCTGCGGCGTCGCGTCGAAGCGCTTGAGGATCGCCATCGAGACGACTTCGTCATCGGCGTCGAGGCTCATGCCGCGGACGCCGGTCGACGTGCGCGAGACGAATTCACGAACATCGTCGACCGGGAAGCGGATCGCCTTGCCCGATCGCGCGGCAAGAAACACGTCCTCATCGGTTTCGCACAGGGCGACTTCGATCAAACGATCATCGTCGCCATCCTCGAACCGGATGGCGAGCTTGCCGGCGGTCGGCACGTTGGTGAAGGCGTCCATGGCGTTGCGGCGCACGCCGCCGCGCGCGGTCGCGAACATCACATTGAGGCGGCCCCATTCGGCCTCGTCCTCGGGCAGCGCCAGCACGGTGGTGATCGTCTCGCCATCGGCGAGCGGCAGCAGGTTGTTGAGGCTGCGGCCCTTGGCCTGCCGCGACCCCAGCGGCAACCGCCAGACCTTCTTGCGATAGACCTTGCCGGCCGAGGAGAAGAACAGCACCGGATTGTGCGTCGACGTGACGAACAGCGTCGTCACCGCGTCCTCGTCCTTGGTCGCCATCGCCGACTTGCCCTTGCCGCCCCGCGCCTGGACTCTGTATTCGGCCAACGGCACGCGCTTGATCCAGCCCGACATGGTGACGGTGACCACCATGTCCTCGCGCTCGATAAGGTCCTCGTCTTCCAGATCGTCGCCGCCGGCGACAAGTTCTGTCCGGCGCTTGGTGGCGAACTGGTCGGCGACCGCTTCGATTTCGCTGCGCAGCACGGCGTAGAGTTTCACCCGATCCGACAGGATTTCGAGCAAGCCGGTGATGGTTTCCGCCAGCGTTTTCAGCTCGTCGCCGATCTCGTCGCGGCCGAGCGCGGTCAGCTTCTGCAGGCGCAGGTCGAGAATGGCGCGAACCTGTGCCTCGCTCAGCCGGATCGTCGCGACATTGCCCGCTTCGGCATCGGCTTCGACCAGCGCGAGGAACGGCAGCACTTCGGCCGCGTCCCATTCGCGCGCCAGCAGCGCCTCGCGGGCGGCGGCCGGGCTGGCGGAAGCGCGGATGGTGGCGACGACTTCATCGAGGTTGGTGACGGCGATGACGAGGCCGATCAACACGTGTGCCCGTTCGCGCGCCTTGGCGAGTTCGAACTTGCTGCGCCGGGTGATGACTTCCT
>JBBQWE010000141.1:0-6005 GCA_038210855.1 Sphingomonadales bacterium
CCGGGCGATGTCGCCGACCTGTTTGCCTATATCAAGACGCTGCCGCGCGTTGTCGGCAAACAACCCGAAACGGACCTTGCCTTTCCCTACAATATCCGTCGCGGCATCGGCCTGTGGAAACGGTTCTATCTAGGCGATAGCGCGCCGGTGGTGGCGCTGCCGGCGGGCGATGCCCTGGTGCGGCGGGGCCAGTATCTGGTGGAAGGGCCCGGACATTGCGGCCAGTGCCATACCGCGCGCAGCCTTGATGGCCTGGGCGGGCTGGATACCGCGCATTGGCTGGGCGGCGCGCCCAATCCCGAAGGCAAGGGCCGCATCCCCAACATCACGCCGGCAAAGACCGGCATCGGCGCCTGGTCGGCGGCCGAAATCGCCGAATATCTGGAAACCGGCTTCACCCCCGATTACGACAGCGTCGGCGGCAGCATGGCCGAGGTGCAGCGCAACATGGCGCTGTTGAGCGACGCCGACCGGGCCGCGATCGCGGGCGATCTGAAAGCGGTTCCGGCGGAGTGATGCCTTCATCCGATGCGTTTCCAGGCCGTGACCAATAGCTGGCCCCCGGCGGCCGGGAGCTGAGCTCCCCGACCCGCTTTGGTTCACATCGTCGCTGTTACGGGATATTTGGAGTGAGGATGAGAGCGGGCGCAGGGCCTCGGGTCCTGCCCGCCGGAGGCCCGTTTTTCTGGTGACGCCGATGCAGCGCAGGGTCGGTTACCAGACCACAAGCAAGGTTTCTCAGCGCGCTCCGAACAACGCCGTGCCGACACGCACAACCGTCGATCCCAGCATCACCGCCGTCTCGTAATCGCCCGACATGCCCATGCTGAGCCCGCCCGGGCCATGGTCGCGCGCCAGCCGCGCCAGCAGCGCGAAGAACGGCGCCGCTTCGATGTCGGCGGGCGGCACCGCCATCAACCCGGCAATCGGCAGCCCGGCGGCGCGGGCATCGGCGATCAGCGTCGGCAGATCGGTGATGGCGCAGCCGCCTTTCTGCGCCTCGTCGCCGATGTTGACCTGCAGATAGCAGGGCGGCCGCCGATCCTGCGCGGCCATCGCCTTGCCGAGCGCTGCCACCAGCGACGCGCGGTCGACGGAATGGATCACGTCGAACAGCGCCACTGCCTCGGCCGCCTTGTTCGACTGCAGCTGGCCGACGAGATGGAGAACGAGATCGGGAAAGCGCTCCCGCAGCGCCGGCCATTTCGCTGCGGCTTCGGCGACTCGGTTTTCGCCGAAATGGCGTTGGCCGGCGGCGAGCAGCGGCAGGATCGTGTCGGCCGAGTGCGTCTTGGAAACCGCAACCAGGGTAACCTCGCCCGGCTGGCGCGATGCCAGGCGGGCAGCGCGGTCGATGCGTTCGCGAACTTCGGTCAGGCGAGCGGCGGCGGCGGCGCGGGCATCGTCGGGCGCGAGGCCCTGCCGATCAGAAGGCAATATTCGTGCCGACGTAGACCGACTGGTCGCCGCTGTTCGGCTCGACGAGCGACGGCATGCCGGGCGGCAGCTTGTAGCGCAGGCCGCCATTCACCGAGAAACGCGGCCCGACCAGATAGCTGCCACCGAGTTCGACCGAGTAGCGGCGTTCCAGCGGCGCCAGGAACAGCAGCGAGCCCTTTTCGGCGTTGCCCTGCAGGCGCGTGCGCCAGTTGCGGCCCGCATAGCCGATGCCGACGCCGACGGCGTCCTTGGCGGCGACGAAGCCGGCGATGCCCGATTCGGCGTGGCCGAAAGCGGTGTTGACGGTGATGCCGCGCCAGGCGACCGACAGGTCGACATTGTACGACGTCGGCGCCGCCGAAGCGCTGGCTTCGACAGGAGCGCCGGCGCGCGAGCGATCGACGCCCGGTGCCGTGACCCGGGCAGCGACACCGAGCGACAGCGCCCGGCGCTGGTCCGCCTGGCCCGACGGCGTGAAGCGGAAGGCGCGTTCCACCGTCTGCGCCCGCGCGGCGGCAGGGCCGGAAGCGGTGAAGGCGAAACGGGCGTCATCCATGCCCGGCGCCTGGAACGGCACCAGCGGTGTTTCCATGGTGAAGCGCGGCTTGGCCGGCTTGGGCAGTCCCTTGCCCGGTGCGGCCGTTGCCGGGACGGCGAGCAGCGCGATCGCGGCAGTCGCCGCCATGCAGGCGCCGAACCGCGCAAGCGTGGGCCCCGTTGCGGGCGCAGAAAGGCTGCCGTGCCGAATCATCGCTTTCCTACCTACCAATGCTTTGCCGCCCCGCAAGGCGGTGAAACGCACCAGCCGCGCTGCCATCGCATTTCGCGGCGACATTGTGGCCCGATGTGCACAATGTCGCGATCCGGCTTGATTTTTTGTGAACGACGCCGCCGCGAAGGCCAGGGTGCGACACCGCGCCGGCAAAGGCTTGGCGCCATCGCGGCACGGTGCCTATAAGCACGCCGTTAGCGAAGCGATTTCGAAAAGGCCCGTCGATGCGTCACCCCGCCCTTGCACTGCTGCTGGTGCTGCTGCTGCCGCTCGCCGCCTGCGGCAAGAAGGACAAGGTGAGGATCACCGAGGCGCCGGCGCGGATCACCGCCATCGGTGTCAATTCCTATCTGTGGCGGGCCAGCCTCGATACCATCGGTTTCATGCCGCTGGCGCAGGTCGATTCGAACGGCGGCGTCATCATCACCGATTGGTTCGCGACGCCGCAGACGCCCAACGAGCGGGTGAAGGTGACGATCGCCATCCTCGACACCGAATTGCGCGCCGATGCCATTCGCGTTTCCGCCATCCGCCAGACGCTGGGCGGCGCCGGCTGGATCGATGCGGCGGTTCGTGCCGGCACGGTGCAGAAACTGGAAGAAACCATCCTCGGCCGCGCTCGCGACCTGCGCCGCTCGCAACTGATCGAACGCTGACGCGGCAATGTCGCAAAAGTTCGACCATCACGCCGCCGAAGCGCGCTGGCAGGCGGCGTGGGATGCGGCACAAAGCTATCGCGCCGACGACGACAGCGCCAAGCCGAAAGCCTATGTGCTGGAGATGTTTCCCTATCCATCGGGGCGCATCCATATCGGCCATGTCCGCAACTACACGATGGGCGATTGCCTGGCGCGCACGCGGCGCATGCAGGGTTTCGAAGTGCTGCACCCGATGGGCTGGGACGCGTTCGGCATGCCGGCCGAAAACGCCGCGATGGAGCGCGGCATCCACCCTGGCGGCTGGACGCGCGACAATATCGCCGCGATGCGCGCGCAGCTGAAGCGGCTCGGCTTCGCGATCGACTGGAGCCGCGAGCTCGCCACCTGCGAGCCCGAATATTATGGCCAGGAACAGGCGCTGTTCCTCGATCTGCTTGCCGCCGGCCTTGTTTATCGCAAGGAATCGGCGGTGAACTGGGACCCCGTCGACATGACGGTGCTGGCCAACGAACAGGTAATCGACGGCCGCGGCTGGCGATCCGGCGCGCTCGTCGAACGCCGCAAGCTGAGCCAGTGGTTTCTGCGCATCACCGATTTTGCCGAGGAACTGCTCGAAGGCCTCGCCGGCCTCGATGCCTGGCCCGACAAGGTGCGGCTGATGCAGGAAAACTGGATCGGCAAGTCGCAGGGGCTGCGTTTCACCTTTCAGGTGGCGGACAGCGATTCGAGCTTCGATGTGTTTACCACCCGCCCCGACACGCTGTTCGGGGCGAGTTTCGCCGCACTGGCGCCCGATCACCCGTTGATCGCCGAACTCGCTGCCGGCGATCCGGGGCTGGCGGCGTTCGTCGCCGAAGCCCGCGCCGGCGGTACGTCGGCGGCCGATGTCGAGACGCAGGAGAAAAAGGGCTATGACACCGGCCTCAGCGTCATCCACCCGCTCGATCCCGCCATCCGCTTGCCGGTTTTCGCTGCCAATTTCGTGCTGATGGACTATGGCACCGGCGCCATTTTCGGTTGCCCGGCGCACGATCAGCGCGACCTCGATTTCGCGCGCAAATACGCCCTGCCGGTCACCCGCGTCGTGGCGCCCGAAGGGGAGGCCGAGACGCCTGTCCAGAACGAAGCCTATACCGGCCCGGGGCGTCTGGTGCATTCGCGCTTCCTCGACGGCATGGACGTCGATAGCGCCAACGCCGAAGTCATCGCGCGCGCCGAAGCCGACGGCTGGGGCCAGGGCGTCACCCAATATCGGCTGCGCGACTGGGGCGTCTCGCGCCAGCGCTATTGGGGAACGCCGATCCCGATCGTTCATTGCGCGGCCTGCGGTGCCGTGCCGGTGCCCAGGGACCAGCTGCCGGTGGTGCTGCCCGAGGATGTCAGCTTCGATATCCCCGGCAACCCGCTCGATCGCCATCCGACCTGGGGGCGGGTCGATTGCCCGTCGTGTGGCGCGCCGGCACGGCGGGAGACCGACACGCTCGACACCTTCGTCGATTCGTCGTGGTATTTCATCCGCTTCGCCAGCGGGCCGGTGGATCGGCCGTTCGATCCCGAAATCGCCGCGCGCTGGTTGCCGGTCGGCCAATATATCGGCGGCGTCGAACACGCGATCCTGCACCTCCTTTACGCGCGGTTCTGGACGCGGGCGCTGCACCGCATCGGCCGCATCGGCATCACCGAGCCCTTCGCCGGGTTGTTCACGCAAGGCATGGTGACGCACGAAACCTATCAGGCGCCCGATGGCCGCTGGCTGTCGCCCGACGAGGTCGACATCCGCGGCGGCGTCGCCAGCATCATCGGCAGCGATGCAATCGCCAGCATCGGCCGATCGATCAAGATGTCGAAATCGAAGCGCAACGTCGTCGACCCCGATGCGATCATCGCGACCTATGGCGCCGATGCGGTGCGCTGGTTCATGCTTTCGGATTCGCCGCCGGAACGCGATCTCGCCTGGTCCGAAAGCGGCATCGACGGCGCCGCGCGCTTCGTCCAGCGCGTCTGGCGTCTCGCCAGCGACCTTGCCGAAGCCGGCACCACCGCCGGCGATGCCGATCCGAAACTCGCCCGCGTCGTCCACAAGACCATTGCCGCCATCACCGGCGATATCGACAAGCTGCAGTTCAACAAGGCCGTCGCGCGCCTGTACGAACTTACCGCCGCCATCGAGCGCGCCGACGCGTCGCCGACGCGCGACGAGGCCATCCCCGTGCTGTTGCGCCTCGTCGCGCCGATGGCGCCGCACCTTGCCGAAGAAGCCTGGGCCGCCGTCGGCCAGCCGGGCCTGATCGTCGATGCGCCGTGGCCGGTCGCCGATCCGGCGCTGCTGGTCGACGACATGGTGACCATCGCCGTGCAAGTGAACGGCAAGCTGCGTGACAGTTTCGAAGCCGCCAAGGGCGCCGCGCGCGACGCCATCGAGGCCGAAGCGCTGGCGCGCGACAAGATCGTCCGCGCACTCGACGGCAAGGCGCCGAAAAAGATCGTCGTCGTCCCCGATCGGTTGGTGAACCTTGTCGCGTAACGCTGCCTGCCTCGCCCTTCTCGTAGCGGCGCTGGCACTGCCGGCGTGCGGCCTGCGCCCGGTCTATGCCGGCGGCGGCGCCAGCGCGCCGGCGCGGCTGGCGCGCAGCATCGCCGTCGCGCCGATCGCCGATCGCGCCGGCTTCCTCGTTCGCCAGGCGCTTATCGACCGCTTCGGCGCTCTCGACGGCGAACCGAAATTCCGCCTCGAAGTCGAACTCGACGACCAGATCCTCGCCTTCGGGGTCCGCGGCGACAACAGCGCGGCCCGCGAACGCCGCACCCTGCGCGCTCGCTACCGCCTCGTCGATGCCGTCTCCGGCGTCGTTGTCGTCGATTCCACCGCGTCCGCCGACGCAGGCATCGATCGCGTCAGCTCGAATTACGCTGTCGTCGCTGCCGAAACCACCGCGCTCGAACGCCTGACCACCGAAATCGCCCGCCAGATCGACGCGCGCCTGGCGCAGTTCGCAGCGGCGCAGCCTTGAAGCCAGGGAAGCGGGCCTCCGGCGGCTGGGGCCTTGGGCCCCAGACTCCATTCCATTTCGCTCCTGCGACAACGAAATTGCACAGGCACGAAATACAAAATGGGGTCCGGGGCCCACGGCCCC
>JBBQWE010000142.1:0-5968 GCA_038210855.1 Sphingomonadales bacterium
GTTGCCCTCCACGCCGAACAGCGCATCGACGCCGGCACCGCCGGCGATGCTATCATCGCCGTCATAGCCGATCAGCAGATTGCCACCGCTGTTGCCCGTTATCGCATTGCCGAGATCGTTGCCGACGCCGAAAATGTCGCCGGTGCCATCGAGGATGAGCGTTTCGATCTGGCCCCAGAGATAATGGCTGCCCGATGCCCGCACGGTGTCGTTGCCGCCGCCGGCATTTTCGAAAACGATGTCGCCCTGGCCTTCGACATGAAACAGGTCGTCGCCGGCGCCGCCGATCAGGGAATCGTCGCTGTCGCCGCCGGTCAGCGTATCGTGACCCGCGCCGCCATTCAGGATGTTGGCGGCGCTGTTGCCGATGATCACGTCGTTGCCGCTGCCGCCTTCGACATTTTCGATGATGGTGCCGATGGCGATGCCGAGATTGTCTTCCCAGGTGAACAGATCGGCGACGCTGCCGATGGTCTGGGCGACAAAGCTGGCGAAGCTCGGGAACTGCGCCGCAGCGCTGGCGATCTGTGCGTCGCGACTGAACACGCCCAGGCTCGAATAGGCGCCGGGGGTCAGGTCGATGACCAGCGGCCGGCTGAAATTGTCGAGCGCCAGGGTGTCGATGCCGCCGGCGTCGTAGATCGACTGGACGACCGCGGCGTCCTCGCTGAAACGGTACACATCGGCGCCGGTGGCCGTGGCCGGTTCGGCGCCGTAGAGGCGCTGGACCGCGGCGATATCGATCACCATCGGCGTGATCGGCTGCACAGCGGCGATGAACGAATTGATCTGGTTGCTGGATCCGCTGAAGCGGACAAGCCGGCCGGGCGGCGTATAGGCCATGATGGTGAAGCGGACATTGTCGTATTCCGCTGCCAGCAACGGCGTCTCGAACGGATGTTTCAGGCCGAGGACGTGGCCGATTTCGTGCAACAGCGTGGCAAAATAGCCGCTGCTGTCGCCGGGGGTCACATTGTCTCCCGCGGTATCGGAATCGAGCCAGATGTCGCCGACCCGGCCGCCCGGTGGCTGGGGCGTGCCGCTATAGGCATAGCCGGCGGCGCCGCTGTTGATCGTCGTGTAGGCGATACGGACTTCGCCGCCGCTGCCCTGGGCATCGTTTAGCAAGGCAAAATCCGGCGCGATCAGCGCATCCCACCGCCCGAGGGCATCACGAAAGGCATCGAATTCGGCGTTTGCGAGCGTTCCATAGTCGGGCAGGAAAGGCTCCGAGCCGCTGCCATAGCTGCCCCAGGCAGCGGTGCCGGCGGCGGGCCGCGAATAGCTGAACTGGTCGAGCCCGAGCCCGAAGCCGGCGGTGCGCAGCCCGGCATCGATTGCCGCTGGCGAAAGGGTCACTCTGGTCATGGCTCGTCCCCCGCAATCGATCGCCGATCCCGGCGCCAGCGTAACGAAAAGTCAGCGGCAAGTCAGCCGGCAAAGCCGAACGGCCCCCGCAAACCAATGCGGGGGACCGAAGCGACAGATCAGCGGCGGATCAGCGGCGGATCAGCGACAATTCAGGCAACATCGCGTTCCGGTTGCGGATCGCGCAGCGAATAGCCGCGGCCCCACACCGTCTCGATGCAGCCCGAAGCCGGGGCGCCGGCCTGGTGAAGTTTCTTGCGCAGCTTGCAGACGAAAACGTCGATGATCTTCAGTTCCGGTTCGTCGCGGCCGCCATAAAGATGGGTGAGGAACATTTCCTTGGTCAGTGTCATGCCCTTGCGCAGCGACAGCATCTCGAGGATCGCATATTCCTTGCCGGTCAGGCCGACGCGGCGGCCGGTGACTTCGACGGTGCGGGCGGCCAGATCGATCGAGACCGGCCCGGTGGTGATTACCGATTGGGCATGGCCCTGGCTGCGCCGGACCAGCGCGTGCAGCCGCGCCATCAACTCGGCCTTTTCGAACGGCTTGGTCACATAATCATCGGCGCCGGCGCCAAAACCGGTGAGCTTGGTGCTGGTATCGCTGTCCCCCGACAGGATCAGCACCGGCGAATTGACGCGCAGCAGGCGCAGCCGCTTCAGCACGTCATGGCCGTGCATGTCGGGCAGGGTGAGATCGAGCAGGATCACATCGAATTCATAGGCCCGGGCATATTCGAGGGCAATCTCGCCCGTTCCGGCGGTCTCATGTTCGAACCCGGCTTCATCGAGCATCAATTCGACAGCCCTCGCCATCGCCCGGTCATCCTCGATCAGCAGCACACGCATGGTCAACTCCTTGGCGATCGCCCTGAGATCCCCGGCCCCGCACCGGAAATCTTCGACCGCACCGTGTCTCAACGCGTTTTCGGTTAATGCGTAAAGACCGATCTGCCGCATACGCGCCGTTGATAGACCGGTAACCGCCGCCGGCGGCCGGATGACAGGCACCAGGCTCACCGTTTGTGTCCTTCAAAAACAGGACGATAGACCTGAACGCGGGTCACCCGCAGCCCCGGCGTGCCGGCGCAGGCCATAGCGCGTTCCCACAATCGCAGTTCCGCTTCGCTGATTGCGTAGCGCAGGCACGCCTCAGTCCTTGATAGCTTTCCAGCGCGGATCGCTTCCAGAATCGCTGCCTTGCGGCGTGCCACCCAGCGCTTGGTATCGCGCGGCGGCAGCCCATCGGCATCCAGATCGGCATCGGCTTGCGCCCGGCTGCGCGGCATCGTGATTGTCCCCTGTTTGCGGTTTCGGTTCGTCAGGGTTGACGGCGACGGCGCTGCCGCATTCACCATGGGGCATGGTTAACGGCAATCGCCTGCCGGTGTTTCGGCCGGCGGTTGCCGCCGACTGCCGCGGCACTGCCGCCGACTGCCGCGGCGCTGCCGCCGACTGCCACGGCACTGCCGCCGACTGCCGCGGCACTGTTGCGCGCCGGCGCGGGGTTGACGATGGCGCCGCACCGCCGCCATGGGCAGGGGATGACGGTGCTTTCCACTGCCGATCCGGCGACTGCAGACGGTGCCGCTGCCGCAGTGCTCGCGCCGCTCGCCGGGCGGCGGGTGGCGGTGGCGATGTCGGGCGGAGTCGATTCCTCGGTGGTAGCGGCGCTCGCCGCCGATGCCGGTTGCGATGTCGTCGGCATCACGTTGCAGCTTTATGATTCCGGTGCCGCCGCGGCGCGACCCGGCGCGTGCTGCGCCGGCGCCGATATCCGCGATGCCCGCGCTGTCGCGGAACGCATCGGCATCCCGCACTATGTCGTCGACATGGAGGCGCGCTTCCGCACCGCCGTGATGCAGGCCTTTGCCGACAGCTATGCCCAGGGCCGCACGCCGGTGCCCTGCGTCGAATGCAACAAGACGGTGAAGTTCACCGATCTGCTGGCGCTGGCGCGCGATCTTGGCGCCGAAGCGCTGCTGACCGGCCATTATGTCCGCCGCATCGATGGCGACGATGGCCCGGAACTGCATCGCGGTATCGATCCGGGCAAGGACCAGAGCTATTTCCTGTGGGCAACAACCGCGCAACAGCTCGATATCCTGCGCTTTCCGCTCGGTGGGCTCGACAAGCCCGCCGTGCGCGGGCTTGCGACCCGCTTCGGGCTGGCGGTGGCGGCCAAGCCCGACAGCCAGGACATCTGCTTCGTTGCCGGCGGCGATTATGCCGACACCGTCGAGCGGCTGCGCCCCGACCTTGCGCGCCCCGGCGCCATCGTCGATGCGGCCGGCCGCGAGATCGGCATTCACAACGGCATCCACCGCTTCACCGTCGGCCAGCGCCGCGGCCTCGATATCGGCGGCCAGGCCGAACCGCTGTACGTGATTGCGCTGGATGCTGCGGCGAACCGAGTCGTCGCCGGTCCGCGTGCCGCGTTGGCGGTGGCGGCCGTGACGCTGGACGAGATCAACCGCCTCGGCCCCGGCGACGGCGCGCTCAGCGTCAAGGTCCGATCGATGGCGGCACCGGCGGCGGCGCGCTGGCAGGGCTCGCGGATCGTCTTCGATGTGCCGCAATATGGCGTCGCCCCGGGCCAGGCAGCGGTCGCCTATGCCGGCAGCCGTATCGTCGGCGGCGGCACGATCGCTGCGACAGAACGCAGCTGAAACAGCGCCTCGCCTGCCGGCAAGCTGTCCTCAAGTGATGTGTCAAAAAATCGACACAAAACGTCATTTTCTTGACAGAAAGTGTCGGAATTTTGACAAAGTAATTGAAAAGTAACGCGTCCGCCGGTTAATTCGATGTAACGGCTGAATGGCATGGTCCTTGCTATCCATTCGGCATGACCACCTCCGCCCCGCCCCCCGCTGCTCCGCCGCTCCCGCCATCGGCATCGGTTGCCGCCGCCCACCCCGCCGGCGCCGACTGGTTGCCCGGGATCGAGGGCATCGAATGGGGCGGCACCTTGCTGGTCACCGATGGGTCACGGCCGGCGGCCCGCCATGTTGCGTTGTTCCGTGCCAGCCGGTCGCGCGCCGTGCTGCTGCCCGGGCGGCTCGAGTTGCGCGTTGCCCCCGGCGATCACGAATATGCGCTGGCGCTGGCGGCGGCCTTTGCAGCGCCCGACGATGCGCCGGTCGCCGCCAACGCCGCGGCGCGCGCCTTGCTGGCGCTTGCCGGCCGCGTTGCCGCCCACCCGGTTACCGTCCTTATCGAAGGCGAGACCGGCACCGGCAAGGAAGGCCTTGCCCGGCTCGTCCACACCCTGTCCCCCCGCCGCGACGCATCCCTGGTCGCGGTCAACTGCGCCGCGCTCCCCGAAACGATGTTGGAAGCAACCTTGTTCGGACACGAGCGCGGCGCCTTTACCGGTGCTTCGGCGCCGTCGCAGGGGTTGATCCGCGCCGCGAACGGCGGCTCGCTGCTGCTCGATGAAGTCAGCGAATTGCCGCTGGCGCTGCAGGCCAAATTGTTGCGCACCCTGCAGGAACGCGAAGTGCTGCCGATCGGCGCGTCGCGGCCCGAGGCGGTGGATGTGCGTTTCATCGCCTGCGCCAACCGCGATCTGGCCGGCGAAGTCGCCGCCGGGCGCTTCCGCGCCGATCTCTATTATCGGCTGGCGGTGTTCCCGCTGCGCACCCTGCCGCTGCGCCAGCGCCGCGAGGATGTCGCCGCAATCGCCGCGCACTGGCTGCTGCGCGCGGCCCGCGGCATGGTGCCATGGATCGCCGCTGCGGCGCTGGCCCGGCTGAAAAGCCATGACTGGCCGGGCAATGTCCGCGAACTGGGCAACGTCCTCGATCGCGCGCTGGTGCTGACCAGCGGGGAGACCATCGACGCCGGCCACCTGGTTTTCGACCGGACGATGCTGCCCGATCTTGCCACCACTGCCGATCCGGCCCTGCTGACCGGCAGTGTTCGCATCCACGAAGACCGGGTGATCCGATCGGTGATCGCCGAAACCCACAGCCGCCGCGATGCCGCCGAACGGCTGGGCATCAGCGAGCGCACGCTGCGCTACAAGCTGGCGGCGATGAACGGCCGCGGCGCCGGCGGAGCGGCCTCGGCCAATTCCGTGACGGTGCAATAGGCCATGCTGCCGCCGATCGACACGCGATCGGTGCTGGCGCTGCGATCGGAAATCCTGGCGCGCAACGCAGCACTGTCCCAGGCGACCGCCGCCCCGGCTCCGGCTGCACCCGCGAAATTCGAAACCGCGATGCGTGACGCGCTGCACGCCGTCAGCGCGGTGCAGGACGGCGCCGCGGCGGCATCATCGGCCTATGAACGCGGTGACACCCAGGATCTCGCCGGGGTGATGATCGCCCGGCAAAAGGCCTCGATCGCCTTCGAAGCCACCCTTCAGGTCCGCAATCGGCTGCTGGGTGCCTACAAGGACGTGATGAGCATGCCGCTATGACGGCACTGATGCAGGCGGGCGCCCGGCATGGCTGATGGCGCCAGCCTTGCACTGCCGGGTCCGTCCGGCGTTCCGGCGCTGCCGGCGCGGCTGCGTGAACTGGCGGCGGCGCCGGCGGAGCGGCCTCGGCCAATTCCGTGACGGTGCAATAGGCCATGCTGCCGCCGATCGACAC
>JBBQWE010000143.1:0-5861 GCA_038210855.1 Sphingomonadales bacterium
GCCGCACCCGCATCAGCCGTTCCGGCGCAACATCATCGACCCGAACCTTTTCAACCGCCGGAGCAACGGCGGATCGGGAGGGATTCGAACCCTCGAGGAGCGTTAACCCCTACACACTTTCCAGGCGTGCGCCTTCGACCACTCGGCCACCGATCCCAAGCCGCCCCTGCGGACAGGGGGCGGCGATAGCTTGGGGCGCCGGGCTTGGCAAGCAACGCGGCCCGCCACGGCGCAGCGGGCGCCAGGCAGCGAACGCAAAAAAGGGCGGCCCCGGCCGGGACCGCCCTTTCGTTTGCCGTGGCCGGGAAGCCGCGGCCTAGCGGAGCAGCTGCAGGACCTGCTGCTGCGACTGGTTGGCCTGGGCCAGCATCGCCTGCGCCGCCTGGCTGAGCGTCTGCGACCGCGCCAGGTTCGTCGTTTCCTTGGAAAAATCGGTATCGACGATGCGCGACCGCGACGATTGCAAATTGGTGGAATTCGACGACAGATTGTTGACCGTCGCTTCCAGCCGGTTCTGCACGGCACCCAGATTGGCGCGATCGAGGTTGACGCTGGTCAGTGCCTCGTCGATCGCGTCGAGCGCCGCCACCGCCCCCTGCTGCGTCGAAAGATCGATGTCGCTGACCTTCAGGCCGCCTTCATCGGAGCCGTATTTGTTCTCCTCGAAACCCAGCCGGGTGAAGTTCGACGAAGTGCCGAAGGCCTGGGTGCCGGCCTCCACCTTGATGCCCTTCGACGAGCTGAGCGACACCGTCGCATAGGCCGTCTGCACCGTGTCGCCCGAAAAAACGGCCGTGTCGGTGATGCCGGCGACCGTGTAGCTGGTGCCGGTGCCGCGAATGGTGGCGGCGCCCAGACCGAAGTTCGCCGCCACCGCGTCGTCGCTGTCGACCGCAACCGAGATGTTGCGGCCGTCCGCCGCCGTCAGGCTGATACCGCCCTTGCCGCTGTCGCTGGCGACAACGCCGGTCAGGCCGCTGAACTTGTTGATCGCGCCGATGACATTTTCGCGGGTTTCCTGGGCGCTGTGGGTCTGATCCAGCGTCACCTCGATCTCGACGCCGTTGAGAGCGAGGTTGGTCGTGGTCGTCGCGGTAACCACCGTCGTCGGCGCGGCGCCGTCGATGGTCAGCGAATTGGCCTTCGCCGTCACGCCGGTTTGTTCGGATGCCGAATTGATCGCGGCGGCGATGGCGATGGCGGAACCGGCCTTGTTGGACGACAGCGCGCGATTGTCCGAAGCGGTATCGTCGGCGGCCGTTGCCTGGCGGATGGCGATGTCGTTGATCTTCAGGTCGCCGGCATTGAGCGTGAAGGCACCGGCGGCGTTGGCGGCGACGGCGCGGCTGTCGGTGGTCACCCCCGAAACGCCGCGTTCATAGCTGCCGACCTGCAGGCCCGATCGCGCCACCTGGCCGGCGCCAGTCGAACCGATGGTGATCGGCTCGCCGTTTTCGCTGACCAGGCTGAAAGTGCCCGATTGCGCGCCGACCTTCAGGCCGGTGGTGGCAGCGGTCAGCGCGCCGGTATCGAAGGTGGCCGTGATGTTGCGGCCATCGACAGCCAGCAGCCGGACGCCGGCAAGATCGTCGCCGGTATCGATGGCGGTGACGCCCGTCTGCCCGGAAATGGCGTTGATCGCTTCGACAACGAGGGTGCGGTTGGCGGCGGCGTTGGTGGTGGCGGCGATCGAGGCCGTCTCGCGGCCGTTGATCGTCACCGTGCCGGTAACGGCGGCGGCGGTCATCGCCGAACCGGTCATTACCGTTTTGTTGGCCACCGCCGAAACGCCGGTCTGGTCAGTCGCCCGGTTGATGGCGGCGACCTTGGCGATCGCCGAAGCGCCCTTGGCATCGAACGAGACGCTGTCGTCGTCGGTGGAGCTGGCGCCGATGGTGACTCCGTTGATGGTGAGGTCCCCCGCCACCAGCGACTGGTTGCTCTCGAGGCCGGCGGCGGTGGCGTCGAAGGCGCCGGTCGCCGAAAGTGCCGCCGTCGATCCGGTGCCGAGATCGGTGGCGCGTGTGGATCCGATGTCGAATTTCACCGTTTCGCCGGCGCGACTGCCGGTCTGCAACTGCAGGTTCTTGGCCGACCCGTCGAGCAGCTTGATGCCGTTGAAGTTGGTGCGGCTGCCGATCGAATCGATCTCGCCCGACAGCTGCTTGACTTCGGCTTGCACCGCCTTGCGGTTGTCGGCGGTCATGGTGCCGTTGCTCGCCTGCACGGCGAGTTCGCGCATCCGCTGCAGCATGTTGGTGACTTCGCCCATGGCGCTTTCCGCCGTCTGCGCCAGGCTCATGCCGTCGTTGGCATTGCGGATGGCGACGGCAAGGCCGCGGACATCGGCCGTCATGCGCTGCGAAATGGCGAGGCCGGCGGCATCGTCCTTGGCGGAATTGATGCGCTGGCCGGTCGACAGGCGCTCCATCGCCATCGACAGGCTGGAGGCAGACATGCGCTGTGCACTCTGGGCAGTCAGCGCCGACATGTTGGTATTCACGACGGTCATGGTGGTGGCTCCCGCTAATCCCCGGCTGCCGTGCAATCACGGGGCGCCGTGCGAGGCAGAACGGCGGTTTTCGGGATTGTTTTACAAATCCGCGGCCGATGCGGCTAAGCATGGCCGGTGAGCCTCCACGATATGCCCTTCGCCGTGCTGCACCGGGACCAGCATCTGATCGTCATCGACAAGCCGGCGGGGCTGGCGGTGCACCCCGGCCCGCGCACGCCCGACAGCCTGGAGGATTGGCTGGAGACGCTGGCCTTCGGCAACCAGCGGTTGCCGGTGCTCAGCCATCGCCTCGACCGCGACACGTCGGGCTGCCTCATTCTCGCTCGACACCCCAAGGCAGTGCGGCGGGTATCGATGCTTTTCGAGGCGGGGCAGGTGCAAAAAGTCTACTGGGCGGTGCTTTCCAGCCTCCCCGATGCGGATTCCGGCACCATCGACGCGCCGCTGCACAAGATTTCGAGCGCCGAGGCGGGCTGGCGGATGGTGATCGACCCGCGCGGCAAGCGCGCGGTGACGCACTGGCAGGTCATCGATCGGTCCGCGCGGCTGATCGAGTTTCGCCCCGAAACCGGCCGCACCCACCAGTTGCGTGTCCATGCTGCCTCGATCGGCCATCCAATCCTTGGCGATCCGGTCTATGGCGAGGCAAAAGGCCCGATGCGCCTGCACGCCCGCACCATCGCGCTGCCCTATGACGACGCCGAACCGCTGACGGTCACCGCCCCCCTGCCCGGCGACTGGCCGGCGCAGGCGCTGTTTTCGCCTGCCAACGGCGCCGGCCTGCCGCTTTGCGAATAGCCGACGGCGATCACGGCATCGCATCGGCAATGAAGCGCCCGGCCTGCAACAGCATGTCGGTCCGCGCCTGGCTGTCGATGAGCGAATGGTCGAGACCGTCGTAGACCACCATCCGGTGCGGCTTGCCGGCGCGGGTTAGTGCCTGGTCCATCACGCGCGTCTGGCCGATATCGACATTCTGGTCGCGGGTGCCGTGGAACGGCAACACCGGCGCGGTGATACGATCGGGATGTTGCGCCGGCGACCCGGCCATGACGTGCGGCCCGTCGCCGATCATGCTGGCCACGATGTTGTGGTTGGAATATTGCCGCGAATCCGCCTTCAGCCGGGCGAGGTCGGTCACCGGTGCCACAGCGACGATGGCGCGGTACAGCCCGGGTTCGGTCGCGGCGCCCGGCAGCGCGGCATAACCGCCATAGCTACAACCGAAAATCGCCAGCCGCTTGGGGTCGGCAAGCCCCTTGGTTGCCAGCCAGCGCGCGCCCGAATTGACGTCACCGATCGCCACCGGCCAGCTCTTGAAGCCGTTTTGCGCATACCATTGCGCCCCATAGCCGACCGAACCGCGGAAATTCGGTTGCAGCACGACATAGCCGAGTTGCGCCCATTATTGCGCCAACCAGTCGAAACCCGGCGAATCGCGATAGCCGGGGCCACCATGCGGCATGATGATCGCCGGGCGGCCGGGCTTTTCGGGGCCGGGCGGCAGGGTCAGCACCGCCGGGATCATCGTGCCATCAGCGGCGGGGTAGCTGACCGCCTGCTGCGGCGCGGGAACGACGGCTTCGAAGCCGGCACGAACCGGCATCAGCGGCGACAATTGCCGCGCCTTGGCATCGTAGCGAAAATAGCGGCCGGGGTCATCGAGCCCGCCGACAAACAGCAGGTTGCGATTGCCGTCCCGGCTTTCGTCGAGCAGCGTGACCGAAGGCTTGCCCGGCAACGCCGACGACAGGGCAGCGACGCGCTTTTCCAGCGCCGGGTCGAAATAATGATAATTGGCGGCATCGGTCGTGTAGACGGCCGCAACCGGCCGGTTCCATTTGCCGATGCGCAGCACATCGTCGACATCGACGTGTCTGTCGGCGAACAGCAACTGGCTGGTGCCGGTGCCGACCGGAGCGCGGAACAGCGCCAGCCGGCCATCGTGATCGCGCGCCGTCAGCTGGCAACGCCGCTTTCGTCGAAGCCGAGATATTGCCAGTTCGACCGCGCGCTGATGGTTTCCTCATGCGCCGGCACCCAGGTCTTGCTGCCCCTGGCGCGCACATAGTGGCTGACCCGGTCTTCCACATAGCCGGTGGCGAGGCGGGTGACGATCGATCGATAGCGGACTTCGCCATGGTCATCGCTGTCGAAGCTGCTGACGAGGCTGCCGGGCCGTTCCGTGGGCGTCATGCGGCCGTTGTTGACATCGACTTTCTGAACCGAAACCCCCGAACGCCGCTGGATATTGGACGCAGAGCCCGACTGTTCGGGGATCAGCATCTCCATCAGGACATGATCGGGGTCATCGGGCAGGAAATCGATCAACCGGGCGCCGCGCTGGTCGATCTGGATGGTTTCCGTGGTGTTGCGCGCACCCGGTTCGATCCGCGACGAGCCATCGGCAGCAATGGAAAAAGCCCGGGCGCCGGAAATTTCCTGCGATCCGGCATAGGTGATGAAATACACCCGGCAGATGATGCGCGCCTCGTTCTTCCAGTTGCAATTACAGGGCCGGATGTTGGCCTTGTCGGCGGAAAGCACGATCCTGGTCGCGCCAGTCGCCAGATCGGCGACAACGACTGCCGTTCCCGAGGCTGCTGCCGCAGTGAAGTACAGTGCCTTACCGCCGCTGGGTGACAGCCGCATCGACCAGGCGGTCTCGCTAGCGCCTTAGATTTCCGCCAATTTCGCCATGTCGGGCGCCGCCAGCGCCGGCATCGCGGACGTCAACAGCGCGACTGCGAGACAAGAACTGACCGGTTTCATTGGAAAAACACACCCTGCCGTCTGTAAATCAGGGATGATGACTAGCATCTTGCACCGCCGAAACAACCGGATGTGGCGATCTTGCACCCGGAATCGACAGGATTGGCACCAGTCATGGCGTGTGTTCGGTACTGCTTTCGACATGTCCGGTCAGCCTTGCGGGGTCGAAACGCACCGGTTTCCAGCGTTCGGTGGCAAACAAGGGTGACTGGTCGGCATGGTGCGGAGAGGCGGTTCGCACTGTCGCGGCGCCGAACTGGTGCACGGATCGCGAGGAAACCCCGCCGCTTCGATCCCATTCGATCAGCATGATGAAGCCATCGCCATTGTCGGCAACGCGGCGGCCATCCGGGCCGGTCTTGCCGATGATGGCACGCAGCGTCTCGGGGCCGCCGTACAGCGGCAGGTCGATCTTGCCGCGCCGCAAGCGCTGGAAATCGCCCAGCGGCACATCGAGGCGACCGAAGCTTTTGTTCAGCGAACCGGCCGCCGCCCGCAACGAAGCGGGCCGATCCGCCATCGGCACCCCCAGATAGTACCTTCGTGCCGCCCGCCCGCGCACGACGCTGACCCG
>JBBQWE010000144.1:0-5826 GCA_038210855.1 Sphingomonadales bacterium
ACACGTCAAGGCCCTTGCGCGCGGCCTCCGTCAGGATCGCCTCGCGAACCTTGTTCTCGAAACCCGAATAGGCATGGATGATATACCAGCGCGACATCGATTACTGCCCTGCAAGGCTGAGGAGGAAACGCACGATCCGGCCGAGGACCTGATCGACGCCGAGGAAGAACACCGCGAGAATCGTCGTCATGATCAGCACCATGATGGTCATGCGGACGGTTTCGGCCGACGTCGGCCAGGCGACGCGCGCCGTTTCGGCACGCACCTGGTTGACGAATTCGCCCGGGCTGACCCGGGGTTTCTTCGGTTCGGCCTTGGCAGGCGCTGAACCTTTCAGTGTTGCCATCGAATCGGTCGCTCTTCGTCAACGCATCTGCACAAACACCAAAGACCGGCGCCACCTTGCAAGAAGGCGGCCACCGGCCCGTCGTCTGCTGCCTGTCGGCAGCCCTGAACTGGTCGACCAGCGCGGCTTTTGCAAGACCGAACGGGCGAACTGGCAGGAGTGGAGGGGCTCGAACCCCCGGCCCTCGGTTTTGGAGACCGATGCTCTACCAGCTGAGCTACACTCCTAGGCTCCCGCGGGGCTATAAAGGCGAGGCGACGGCGGCGCAAGCGCCATGCCAAAAGGCCATGACGGCGCCAGCGCGCGGCAGTCACACGAAAGAGCCGGCCGATCATGCCAACCGCCACCTTCCAGCTTGCCGCCACCGAGCAGGTGATTCTCGGTACCGCAGCGGCGCCGGCCATCGCCGGCGAGGCCGAACGGCTGGGTGCCCGGCGGGTGTTCGTTCTCGCCAGCCGCAGTCTTGCCGAAAGCACCGACGAAATCGCCCGTGTCGAGGCAGCACTGGGGCGCGCGCATGCCGCCACCCACCACGGCATCCGGCCGCACGTACCGCGCAGCGACGTCATCGCTGCGGCCGCTGCCGCCCGCGCAGTCGCTGCCGACCTCGTCGTCACCATCGGCGGCGGATCGGTGACCGACGCCGGCAAGATCGTCACGCTCTGCCTGCGCCACGGCATCGCCGGTGCCGACGATCTGGACGCCTATCGCCTTCGCGCCGGCGGCGATGGCGCAATGATCGCGCCGCACGTCGACGGCCCCGAGGTGCGCTGCGTGTCGGTGCCGACGACGCTTTCCGGCGGCGAGTTCAACCCGCTGTCGGGCGCCACCGACGAGCGCAGCGGTGCCAAGCAAGGCTATTCGGCGCGGACTATGGCGCCGGTTGCCGTTATCCTCGATCCGGCGATCACCCGGCACACGCCGCTTTGGCTGTGGCTGGCGACCGGGGTTCGCGCCATCGACCATGCCGTCGAAACGCTCGGCTCGCTGCAATCGAACGGCTTTGCCGATGGCATGGCGGAACTGGCGCTGCGCTCGCTCGCCGAGGGGTTGCCGCGCGTTGCTGCCGATCCGGGCGATCCCGATGCCCGGCTGCACTGCCAGATCGGCGCCTGGCAATCGATGCTGCCGCTGGTCGGCGGCGTGCCGATGGGGGCAAGCCATGCCATCGGCCATGTGCTGGGCGGCTTGTGCGGCGTTCCGCACGGCCATGCGTCGTGCGTGATGGCGCCCGCAGTCCAGGCGTGGAATGCAACCGTAAACGCCTATCGCCAGCGCCGCATCGGTGCCGCGCTCGGCGATCCGGGCACGCCGGCGGCCGTGCTGCTCGATCGGCTGATCGCCGGGCTGGGGATGCCGCGATCGCTGGCCGCCGTCGGTGTGGGGGAGGCCGCATTGCCGGGGATCGCGGCGCATGTGCTTGAAGACATCTGGGGCCGCACCAATCCGCGGCCGATCACGACGGCCGACGATATCATGGCAATCCTGCGATCGGCGCTGCACTGACGCCACCGACCGGTTCGCCCGTGATGTTGACGCCGCGGTGACGAGCGTGGCAATCGGTCGTCGGACGCGGGTATAGCTCAATGGTAGAGCACTAGCCTTCCAAGCTTGTGATGCGGGTTCGATCCCCGCTACCCGCTCCAGCCTGCCGTTTTGCACCCTTAACTGCCCTGCCGCAGCGCCGTTTCCAAGGCGTCTGGCAGGGAGGTCGCGGCAATGACGGTACAAGGCGAGCATCGGGCCGGCGCAGCGGCTGGCGAAGGCAACGCCGCACGCGCGCTGGCGTGGTTCGACCAGATCCGCAGCCTCGCCGTCGATCATCGCCTCGCCATCGACCCGGACAGTTTCGACCTGCTGTGGCGCTACGTTCGCGACGAGGACCATGCCCTCAGCCTCGCCATCGATACCGCCATCGCCATCGGAAGTTTCGATGCCGAAGCGATTGCCCGGCTGCGCCAGGCGCATGAGGGCCGGCGCGGCGATGTCGGCGCGCTGGTGGCTGCGGCGCACACCCAGGCGGACGGGCTTACCCGCCGGATCGAGGCGGGACGGTCCGACCTTGCCGATTATGGCCGCGCCATTGCCGATGGCGGCGCCCGGCTGGAAACGCCGCTGGATGCCGTGGCGCTGGCCGGGCTGCTCGGCGATCTCGGCGCTGCCACCGCGACGATGCAGGCGGCCAACACCCGACTGGAAAGCGAACTGGCCGCCGCCGCCGGCGAAGCGCAGGCACTGGCGGCGCAGCTGGGCGAGGCGACCCACGCCGCCGTCACCGACGCGCTGACCGGCGTTCTCAATCGCCGCGGCACCTTCGCGGCGCTGGAAACGGCGCAAGCGGCGGCGCGCAACGCCGGCGAAACGCTGGCGGTAGCGATGGTCGATATCGATCATTTCAAGCGTTTCAACGATCGCTTCGGCCATGCGCTCGGCGATGAAGTGCTGCGCTTCGTTGCCAGCCGGCTGGCGGATTGCGTCGCCCCCATCGGCGGCACCGTCGGGCGCCTCGGCGGCGAGGAATTCATCGCGCTGCTGCCCGGCCATGATGCCTCGGGCGGAGCCGCGATCATCGACCGGGTGCGCGCGCAACTCGCCGGGCAGATCCTGCGCAATGCCGCCGATGGTTCTTCGATGGGGCGGGTAAGCTTTTCGGCCGGCATCGCCGAAGACCGCGGCGGCGACGATGCCGACATGCTCGTCGCGCGTGCCGATCGCGCACTTTATACCGCAAAGCGCATGGGCCGCGATCGCGTCGTTCCCGATCGCGGCTGACCCGGCGGTCGACGAGGCGCCGGCGCAGGCGTTTGGCGCAGACGTTGACTTGGGCGCCGGCATTCGCCACTAGGCGCCCTCTTCGCGCGCCGATCCTGTCGGTCGCGCCGAAGCGTGTGGAGGGGTGGCCGAGCGGTCAATGGCAGCAGACTGTAAATCTGCCGGGTTTTCCCTACGTTGGTTCAAATCCAACCCCCTCCACCAACCGGCCACCGTTTTGCCGGCGAAACCGCTCGCCGCGCCCCCGGCACGATCCGGCGCCTGCCACTGAACTTCGCTGCCCGCTGCGGCGTTGGCCGGTGCAGAGGTGTCCCATGCGAAATCGGCTGTTGTTCATCATTGCGGCGCTCGGCGCCGCTGCTCCCGCGCTGGCGCAGGCGCCGGGCGGCGCGACGGCCGGCGCTGCAACGACGGCGCTGGCGGTCGGCGCGACCGTCTATTCGACCGGCGGCGAAGCGATCGGCACCGTCAAGGCGATCACCGCCGAGGGTGTGGTGGTTTCGACGGGCAGCAACGAGGTGACGATCCCGCCGGGGTCGTTCGGCACCGGCGCCAATGGCCCGGTGCTCGCCGCAACGCGTGCCGATATCGACAACGCCGCCACCGCCGCCACGGCGCAACGCCGCGCCTCGGTCGAGAAGCTGCTGATCGCGGGCACCTCGATCCGCGGCGCTGCCGGCAGTGTCGTCGGCACGATCAAGGCCCGCGACGGCGATTTCGCCACGGTGACGACCCCGGGCGGCGACGTCCGCCTGCCGCTTGCGGCTTTTGTCGCCGGCAGTGACGGCCTTCGCATCGGCCTCACTGCCGATCAGTTCGACGCAGCGATCGCGGCTGCCAAGGCTGCCCAACCGCCAGCCTGAGGACAGCGGTCGACAGGCAGCGGCCGCCGGGATTGGCCATCGGCGTCGCCTGCCGCTAAGCAGCGCCATGGGCCGCCGACCACTTCCGAAAAACCACGCCGGGCAGAAGAGCCCCTATCCGCGCCTTTATGGCCGCCATGCCGTGTTCGCGGCGCTCGACAATCCGGCGCGGATCTTTCGCAAGCTGCACCTCACTCCGGCGACAGCCAAGACGCTCGATCTGCCCAAGGGCATCACGGTGCAATATGGCGATGACCATGACCTCGGCCGCCTGGTGCCGGCCGATGCGCCGCACCAGGGCTATGTCCTGGAGGTCGAACCGCTGGAACCGGCGTGGCTCGGCGACATCCTCGCCGAGGGTGAGGGCGATGGCGCCAACCGGCCGATCCTGGTGCTCGACCAGGTTACCGACCCGCACAATGTCGGTGCCATCATCCGCTCCGCAGTGGCCTTCAACGCTCGCGCGCTGGTCACGCAGGATCGCCACAGCCCCGGCGAATCGGGAGCGCTGGCCCGCGCCGCATCGGGCGGGCTCGAACTGCTGCCATGGTGCCGGGTGGTCAATCTGGCGCGCGCGCTGACCGAAATCGGCGAGGCCGGCTTCTGGCGCATCGGCCTCGATGGCGAAGCGAACGCTGAACTGGAAACCGCGCTGGCCGGGACAAGGCCGTGCCTGATCCTTGGTGCCGAAGGCGAGGGCATGCGGGCTCTCACTCGCGAGACCTGCGACCAGTTGGCGAAACTGCCGATGTCGGGAGCGATGGAGAGCCTCAACGTCTCCAACGCCGCCGCGATCGCGCTTTATGCGGCAGTGCGGCGGGGCCTGTGACGCATGTCCTGCTGACGGGATCGTCGGGGTGGCTGGGGCGCTGCCTGGCACCGCGGCTGCGGGCAGCGGGGCACCGCGCCACCGGGATCGATGTCGCTCCGGGGCCGATACCGACATCCTGGGGTCCGTAGCAGACTGCGCGTTGGTCGAAACCGCCTTTGCGCGCGGCGTGGAGGCGGTGATTCACGCCGCAGCGCTGCACAAACCCGATATCGCCCGGCACGGCGCGCAGGCGTTCGTCGATGTCAACATCACCGGCACGCTCAACCTGCTCGAGGCGGCGCGGCGGGCGGGGCATGACCGTTTCGTCTTCACCTCGACAACATCGCTGATGATCGATGCACCCATTCGCGCCGATGCGGGCGACGCCGCAGTCTGGCTCGACGAAAGCCATGCACCGCTGGCGCCGCGCAACATCTACGGCGTCACCAAGCTTGCCGCCGAAGGCCTGTGCCGGCTTTACGCCGCCGACCATGGCCTCGCGGCCGTGGTGCTGCGCACCGGGCGCTTCTTTCCGGAGGATGACGACACCCGCCGCGTGCCGGCCGGCGAGAATCTGAAGGCCAATGAACTGCAGCACCGACGGCTGACGGTGGAGGATGCCGCCGATGCGCATCTGCTGGCACTCGATCGCGCGCCGGCGCTGGGGTTCGACCTGTTCGTGCTGTCGGCGCCGACACCCTTTCGGCGCGACGAGGCGGCCGAACCGAAGCGCGACGCCGCCGCCGTCATTGCTCGGCATTTTCCCGACGCGCCGGCGCTCTATGCCGCGCGCGGCTGGACCCTGCCCGCCAGCATCGGCCGGGTCTTTGATGCCGGCCATGCGCAGCGGCGGCTGGATTTTCGCTGCCGCACCGGCTTTGCCGAGGTGCTGGCCGCCTTGCGCGACGGCGGCGCCCTGCCGTTCGCCCACGATCCGGCCTATGTGTCGCCCGCGCTGCGGGCGCGCGTCAGTTGACGGTTTCGCCGGCGACTTCGGCAAGGTTGCGGACAAAGCGATTGTCCTCATCGACAAG
>JBBQWE010000145.1:0-5779 GCA_038210855.1 Sphingomonadales bacterium
CGAGAATGTTTATGATCTGGCCTACAACAATGCTGGCACCAGCTACGGCGATGTCTTCCTCAAAAACGAGCAGCAGTTCAGCGCCTATAATTTCGAACATGCCGATACCGGCCGGCTGTTCCAGCATTTCAAGGATGTTGCCGAAGAATGCCGGGCGCTGGTCGCCGCGGGGCTGCCGTTGCCGGCCTATGACCAGGCGATCAAGGCCAGCCATATCTTCAACCTGCTCAACGCCCGCGGCGTCATCTCGGTCGCCGAGCGCCAGGCCTATATCGGCCGGGTTCGCGATCTGGTGAAGGGCGTCGCCGACGCGGTCGTCGGGCAGCCGGCATGAGCGATTTCCTTCTCGAACTCGCCAGCGAGGAAATTCCGGCGCGGATGCAGGCGGCCGCCGCCGAACAGTTGCGCGCCCGCTTCGTCGATGGCTGCAAGGCGGCGGGGCTGGCGCATGGCGACGTCATCGCCGATGTGACGCCGCGGCGGCTGTGGCTGATCGCCCGCGATGTCGCTGCCGGCAGTGCTGGCAGCGCCGAGGAAGTGAAGGGCCCGCGCGCCGATGCGCCGCCCGCAGCAATCGAGGGGTTCCTGAAAAAGACCGGGCTGGCGCGCGAGCAATTGGAAACGCGCGCCACGCCGAAGGGCGATGTGCTGTTCGCCGTGCTGCACAGCGCGGGCCGGCCGGCGAGCGCCATCCTGGCGGCGCTGGTGCCGCGCATCGTTGCCGAATTCCAATGGCCGAAATCGATGCGTTGGGGGGCGGCATCGGCATCGACGGCGTCGCCGCGCTGGGTGCGGCCGCTGACTGGTATCGTCGCGCTGCTGGACGGCGACGTCGTGGAGTGCGAGGCGTTCGGGCTGGCAAGCTCGCGCCGCACCCGCGGCCACCGCATCCATGCGCCGCAACCGCTGCGCCTCGAAAGCGCCGCGACCTATGCCGACCAGCTGCGCGGCGCGCATGTGCTGGTGGCATCGGCCGAACGGCGGGCGGTGATCGAACAGGGGGCAGCCGCGGTGGCGGCGGCGCAGGGGCTGGCCGTGATCGCCGATCCCGGCCTGGTCGCCGAAAACGCCGGGCTGACCGAATGGCCGGTGCCGATGCTCGGCCGGTTCGATTCGGCGTTCCTCAGCGTGCCGCGCGAAGTTATCCAGCTGACGATGCGCACCAACCAGAAATATTTCGCGCTTGCGGAACGCGCGGGCGGCCTCGCACCGGCCTTCATCTGCGTCGCCAACCTCGAAGCCAGCGACGGTGGGGCCGCCATCATCAAGGGCAATGAACGCGTGCTGTCGGCCCGCCTGAGCGATGCACGCTTCTTCTGGGATCAGGATGTGGCGGCCGTTCAGGCCGGCGGGTTGGCGGCGTTGTTGCCGAAGCTGGGCAGCATCGTTTTCCACGAAAAACTCGGCACGGTGGCCGACAAGGTCGATCGGGTGGCCAAGCTGGCGCGCTGGCTGGTGGAATCGGGAGCGATCCCGGCCGATGGCGATGCGGAACGTGCAGCGCTGGCCGACCTTGCCGAACAGGCGGCACGGCTGTGCAAGGCCGATCTTGTCTCGGCGACCGTGGCTGAGTTTCCGGAAGTGCAGGGCATCGCCGGGGCGTATCTGGCGCGGGTGGCGGGGCTCGACGCTCGTATCGCCGATGCGATCCGCGATCATTACAAGCCGGTCGGGCAGGGCGATGATGTGCCGACCGCGCCGGTGAGCGTGGCGGTGGCGTTGGCGGAGAGGATCGACGCGCTTGTCGGCTTTTTCCATATATGTGAGGCTCCAACCGGATCAAAAGACCCGTTTGCACTTCGTCGTTCGGCCCTTGGGTTTGTGAAAACTGTAACAAATTCAGAGGCCCGGTTCTCGATGAACGAGCTTTTTGCTGTTTCCTGGGGCCTGGTTGAAAGCCAAACATTCAATCAACCCGGCGAATACTTGGATCGTCAGGAGGCCTCAGAGGAGGTGCTGTCGTTCTTCGCCGACCGCCTCAAAGTCCAGCAACGCGAAGCCGGCGTCCGTCACGATCTGATCGACGCCGTGTTCGCGCTTGGCGGCGAGGATGATCTCGTTCGCTTGCTCGCTCGCGTTCGCGCTCTGCAGGCCTTCATCGCCACTGAGGACGGGACCAACCTGCTTGCCGGCTACAAGCGGGCGGCGAATATCTTGCGGATTGAAACGGCGAAGGATGGGCTTGAGGCACTGCCCACCCCCGACCCCTCCCGCGAGCGGGAGGGGAGAAGCGGGGCCGAGGTGGCGCTCGGTGCCGCGCTCGATGCCGCTTTGCCGGCGGCAGCTTCGGCTGTCGAAAGCGAGGATTTCACCGCGGCGATGACCGCGCTGGCGTCGCTGCGCGCCCCGGTCGATGCGTTTTTTGCCGATGTGATGGTCAACGATCCCGATCCGCTGGTGCGGCGGGAGCGTTTGGCGCTGCTGGCTCGTTTCAGGGACGCCTGCCACAGCGTTGCCGATTTTTCGAGGATCGAGGGATGACCAAGTCCGTCTACAGTTTCGGCGGCGGCAGTGCCGATGGCGATGCGACTCAAAAGACGCTGCTCGGCGGCAAGGGCGCCAACCTCGCCGAAATGGCCGGCATCGGCCTGCCGGTGCCGCCCGGGCTGACCATCGCCACGCCGGTCTGCGCGGCTTTCTATGACGCCGGCGGCAAGCTGCCCGATGCCGTCCGCGCCGAAACCCTCGCGGCGCTCGCCGGTGTCGAGGCGATCACGGGCAAACGCTTCGGCGATTCCGATGACCCGCTGCTCGTTTCCGTCCGCTCCGGCGCGCGGGTGTCGATGCCGGGGATGATGGATACCGTGCTCAACCTCGGCCTCAACGACACGACGGTCGAAGGCCTTGCCCGCGCTTCCGGCAATCCGCGTTTCGCCTGGGATTCCTACCGCCGATTCCTGCAGATGTACGGCGACGTCGTCCTCGGTCTCGATCATTATCTGTTCGAGGATGCGCTCGAACTGCTCAAGGAAGACCGCGGCGTCGTCCTCGATACCGAGCTTTCCGCCGATGACCTGAAAGGCCTTGTCGGCCGCTACCAGGCGATCGTGCTGCAGAATTGGGGCGATGAATTTCCGCAGGATCCGCACGAGCAGCTTTGGGGTGCCATCGGCGCGGTGTTCGGATCGTGGCGCAGCGACCGCGCCCGCACCTATCGCCGGCTGAACGACATTCCCGAAAGCTGGGGCACCGCCGTCACCGTGCAGGCGATGGTGTTCGGCAATCGCGGCGAAACTTCGGCCACCGGCGTCGCCTTCACCCGCGATCCGTCGACAGGCGAGCGGCTGACCTATGGCGAATATCTGATCAACGCCCAGGGCGAGGACGTCGTCGCCGGCATCCGCACCCCGCAATATCTGACGAAAGCCGCGCGCGAAAAGGCCGGCGCGCGGGCGCCGAGCATGGAAGAGACGATGCCGGCGGTGTTCGCCGAGCTCGCCGATGTCTTCGCCCTGCTCGAACGCCATTATCGCGACATGCAGGACATCGAATTCACCGTTGAGGATGGCCGGTTGTGGATGCTGCAGACCCGCGCCGGCAAGCGCACTGCCAAGGCCGCGCTGAAGATCGCCGTCGACATGGTCGAGGAAGGGCTGATCACCCCGGCCGAAGCGGTGGCGCGCGTCGAAGCCGGCGCGCTCGACCAGTTGCTGCACCCGACGCTCGATCCGGCAGCGGTCCGCGATGTCATCGCTCGCGGCCTGCCGGCCTCGCCGGGTGCTGCATCGGGCGCGGTGGTGTTCGACAGCGACGAAGCCGAAGCCCGCGCCAAGCGCGGCGAGGCGGTCATTCTGGTTCGAGTCGAAACCAGCCCGGAGGATATCCACGGCATGCACGCGGCGCGCGGCATCCTGACGGCGCGCGGCGGCATGACCAGCCACGCCGCCGTCGTCGCGCGCGGCATGGGCAGGCCCTGCGTTTCGGGGGCCGGCGGGCTGGTGATCGATCTGGTCGGCCGCACGCTGATCGTCTCCGGCCGCCAGATCGCCGAGGGTGATCGCATCACCCTCGATGGATCTACGGGCGAAGTGATGATGGGCGAAGTCGCCACTGTCGAGCCCGAGCTGGCGGGCGATTTCGGCAAGCTGATGGTCTGGGCTGATGCGCATCGCCGGCTGAAGGTGCGGACCAACGCGGAAACGCCCGCCGATTGCCGCACGGCGCGCCAGTTCGGCGCGGAGGGCATCGGCCTGTGCCGGACGGAGCACATGTTCTTCGAACCCGGCCGCATCACTTCGGTGCGCCGCATGATCCTGGCCGAGGATGGTGCCGGCCGCGCCAGTGCGCTTGCCGAGCTGCTGCCCGAACAGCGCGCCGATTTCGCCAGCATCTTCCGCGAGATGGCGGGCCTGCCGGTGACCATCCGCCTGCTCGATCCGCCGCTGCACGAATTCCTGCCGCACGACGAGGCGGGCTATGGCGATGTTGCCGCCGCCACCGGCCTTGCAGTAACGACGGTGCGCCGCCGCATCGCCGAATTGCACGAATTCAACCCGATGCTCGGCCATCGCGGTTGCCGGCTGGGCATCACCTATCCCGAAATCTACGCCATGCAGGCGCGCGCCATCTTCGAGGCAGCGGTTGCCGTGGCGAAAGAAAACGATGTTTCCGGGGGCGAAGCCGTGGTGCCCGAAGTGATGGTGCCGCTGGTGGCGACGGCGCGCGAGCTGGAAATCACCAAGGCCGTCATCGATGCGGAAGCCGAAGCGGTGTTCGCCGAAACCGGCCACCGGCTCGAATATCTGGTCGGCACGATGATCGAACTGCCGCGCGCCGCGCTGCGCGCCGGGGATATCGCGGCGCACGCCGAATTCTTCAGCTTCGGCACCAACGACCTGACGCAGACCGCGCTCGGCATCAGCCGTGACGACGCGGCCCGCTTCCTGGGCGTCTATGTCGAACAGGGCATCTATGCGCGCGATCCGTTCGTCGGCATCGACGAGGAGGGGGTCGGCGAACTCGTCGCCATCGCCACGGAACGCGGCCGCGCGGCACGGCCGGGCATCAAGCTCGGGATATGCGGCGAACACGGCGGCGACCCGGCGAGTATCGCCTTTTGCGACCGCCTGGGCCTCGATTACGTCAGCTGCTCCCCCTATCGCGTGCCGATCGCCCGGCTGGCAGCAGCGCAGGCGGCGCTGCGAGCGAAGGGGTAACGCCGGCCCGGCGGTCGCATATCAATTCCCGTTGAAGAAGGCCGATCGGGAAGGCGGCCTCCGGCGCCCTTCGACAAGCTCGGGGTGAAGGCCTGAGGCCCCGGACCCGCAATCGTTTGTCCCTGCTGCTTGCCGCCGCAGCCCGACCGCAGACCGACAAGATGGGTTTGGGGTCCATGGCCCCAGCCGCCGGAGGCCCCCTTTTCTTCGATGAGCCTCGATCGGCGAGCTTTGGTATCAGCGCTGTCAGCGTCGTCGCATCCACAGCCCGGTCAGCACGCCGACGCCGAAGCCGGCGAGTACCCAGGCCCAGATTTCGCCGAACAGCCAGATCATCGCGCATCGATCCATTCGGCGTCGGCGATGCCGGGCGCTGCGCGAACATCGGCGATCACGGCGGCGCGGGTCGCGGGATCGGCGGTGCCGGCAAGCCGCGCGCGGCGGAAGGTCCAGCCGCTATCGGTCGTCCAGCGCACCCGGCCATCGGCGACGCCATGCGTAAGCATCGCTGCGGCGATCGGCCGGCCGAGGTGGGACAACAGCGCCTGGCCGCTCCACACATAGGCAGCGAATGCGATCAGGCCCGACGCTGCCACGCCGGTGGCGAGTTTGGCGAGCGCGGG
>JBBQWE010000146.1:0-5768 GCA_038210855.1 Sphingomonadales bacterium
CCCGCGTTGCCAGTCATCGCCGATCAGCGCCGCCACCCGCCGCGCGATCCCTGCCCCGCCGTCGACAAAGACCATCTGCGGCGCAAAAAAATCCCGGGCCGCCTGCCCCAGCAGATCGCCGAGCAGCGGAAAATGCGTGCACGCCAGCACGATCGTATCCAGCGCCGCCCCCCCCGCCTGCCCGCAAAGGCCGGCAAGTTCCGGTGCCACATCGGCCGCGGTCACCGCCTCCCCGGCCAGCCGGGCTTCGGCAAGTTCCACCAGCCGCGCCGAACCATGGCGCAACACCGTGCAATCGCTGGCGAATTCCGCCGCCAGCCGATCGACATAGGGCTGCCGCACCGTCGCTTCGGTGCCGAGCACGCCGATCACCCGGCTGCGCGACGCCGCAGCGGCCGGCTTGATCGCCGGCACCGTGCCGACGACAGCGACATCGAGCACCGACCGCACATGCCCCAGCGCGATCGTCGAGGCGGTATTGCAGGCAATCACCACCAGCTGCGGCCGCAACCGCTCCACCAGCCGGCCGAGCAGCGCGCAAACCCGCGTCGCCACCGCCATCTCGCTCTTGGTGCCATAGGGAAAGCCGGCATTGTCGGCGACATAGGTGACCGCGACGCCGGGCAACGCCGCCCGGATCGGTTCGAGCACGGACAGGCCACCGATTCCGGAATCGAGGATCAGGATCATGGCGCGTGCCTAGGCGCGGTTGGTACTGGAAGAAAGAGCACCCCGCAGCAGCAAGGGACCATGCCGTTGATTCGTTTCCGGTAAGGTTCGCGCAAGGACGGTCCGGGCTCGAGGGCTCGAGGGCTCGCCGCTGCCCCCTTGGCGACGCGGGCGGGACACCATAAAACCGAGCGATGCAGACCGACGCCGCGGCGCCCGTTCCCGAATTCGTCCCCGAACCGGTGCCCGGCCCGATCGAGCCGTTGCGCCGCGTGCTGCGCGCCGTCGCCGCCGATCCTGCCGGCGGCTTGCGCTTCCTCGGCCGCACCTTGTGGATGACGGCGATCACGCTGTGCATCGTGCCGCTGCACCTTGCCACCGTCGCGATCACCGGCCGGTCGCGCTGGCCGCGAGTCTATCTGCGTGGCGTGACGCGGGCCATCGGCATCAAGGTCGAAACCCGCGGGCTGCCGCTGCAGCGCGATGTGTTCTTCGTCGGCAACCACCTCAGCTGGACCGATCCGCTGGCGCTGGGCGGCGTTACCGGCACTGCCTTCGTCGCGCAGGACCGGATCCGCGACTGGCCGATCTTCGGGCGGCTGTGCGCGCTCAACCACACCATCTTCGTGTCGCGGACGGACCGGATGCAGGTGGCATCCCAGGTCAACGACATTCGCGCCGCGATCACCGATCTGCGCATGCTCGGCCTGTTTCCCGAAGGCACCACCACCAATGGCCGCAGCCTGCTGCCCTTCAAGGCGCCGTTGTTCGCCGTGATGGTGCCGCCGCCGCATCCGATGATGATCCAGTGCGTGCTGTTCGATTTCGACGACGCGGGCAAGGAACTCGCCTGGATCGGCACCGAAGCCGCGACGCAGAACGCCTGGCGCGTACTGACCCGCAAGGGCACCTACCGCCTGACCATCCATTTCCTGCCGCCGTTCGATCCGATGGCACTGGCGGGGGGGCGATCGACGGACAGTGCGGCCTCCGGCCGAAATGCCGGTAGTGCGGCCTCCGGCCGCAATGCCGGTAGTGCGGCCTCCGGCCGCAAGGCCGTCTCCGCCGAATGCCGCCGGCAATTGGCGGCGGCACTGTCGCAATCCCTCGGCGGCGCAGCGATTGCATGAGGGCGAAGCGCCTGGCGGGCCAGCAGACGACAAGACAATTGCCGCCATATCGGCGCTGAAAGCCAGCCGAGCCGTTGACGCCACCAGCAGTGCCAACACAGTCTGTCATGCAGCGGGGACGGCGGAACGATGAGCCTTCAAACATTGATCGACGCGGAACTCACCACGCTCGTTGCCGACGGCCGATCCTACCCCGGTAGTACGCCGATGGTCGCTGTAAAGGACCTGTCCGTACTCGCCGGAGAGGGGATGCCGGGCTATCTTGCGTGCCTCGCTCCGTCTATACTTGTATGGCAGCCCGATCGAGCCGTCGTTCTTCGCACTTGCCACGGCCCCTCCTTGTGGGTGGACTGCGCCAGCGACCGCTACCGAGACGATTTCGCCGCCTATGCCGAAACCTTTCGCCAGTTGCCGGTTCACTTGGTGCATAGCGGTCTTGATGTCGATCATTTGTACAATCGTGCTCGCGCTCGGCATTTCGGCTTCAAATATCTGCGCGTGTTTCCGGTGATGGCAGCCGCCAACCGCCAGCATGGCAGCAGCTACGAGAAGAGCAGTGGCATTTCCGAACGCAATCGCGACAACAGCAAGCATGTAAAACTGCTGGATGAGATGTCCTTTTTGAAAGTGCGCGGCGTTCCTGCGCTTGGGCCGGGCGGCGCTCTGACGGCTGCGCACCATTCCTATGCCAATTGGGTAAACCAGCATTTTGGAATTGATGTGCAGGAAGTGCTGAAGGGTCTTCAAAATCTGCAGACCCGAGCCTATGATTGGAGGTTTTGACAAGCCTCCGCTTGCAAGCGTTTCGGGTGACATTCGCGTCGGCGCTGCCTAGGTTGCCGCCATGACCGCCTACCCAGCCACGCGCCTGCGCCGCACCCGTTCCGCCCCGTGGAGCCGCGCGCTGCACGCCGAAAACACCCTGTCGCCGGCCGATCTGATCTGGCCGAGCTTCGTCAGCGACGGCACCGGCGTCACCGATCCGATCCGCACCCTGCCGGGGGTCGACCGCCTGTCGGTCGATCGGCTGACGGCGGCAGCGCGCGAGGCGGTCTCGCTCGGCATCCCGTGCATCGCGCTGTTTCCGAACACCCAGCCCGATCGCCGCAGCGAACATGGCGAGGAAGCGCTCAACCCCGACAATCTGATCTGCCGCGCCATCCGCGCCCTGAAGGATGCCGAGCCGGGCCTCGGCGTGCTCACCGATGTCGCGCTCGATCCCTATACCAGCCACGGCCATGACGGCCTGCTCGCCGACGACGGCCGCATTTTGAACGATGCGACGATCGAAGTGCTCGTCGGCCAGGCGCTCAACCAGGCGCGCGCCGGCTGCGATGTCATCGCGCCCAGCGACATGATGGACGGACGCATCGGCGCCATCCGCGCCGGCCTCGAAGGCGAAAACTTCGACCTCGTCCAGATCATGGCCTATTCGGCGAAATATGCGTCGGCCTTCTACGGCCCGTTCCGCGACGCGGTCGGCAGCGGCGGATACCTTAAGGGCGACAAGAAGACCTATCAGATGGACCCGGCCAATTCGCGCGAAGCGATCCGCGAAGTCGAACTCGATATCGCCGAAGGCGCCGACAGCGTGATGGTTAAGCCCGGGCTCCCCTATCTCGACATCATCCGCATGGTCCGCGACCGGTTCGACGTGCCGGTCTTCGCCTATCAGGTGAGCGGCGAATACGCCCTGATCGAAGCCGCCGTCGCCGCCGGCGTGCTGGACCGCGACCGCGCCGTTCTCGAAACGCTGATGAGCTTCAAGCGCGCCGGCTGTTCGGGCGTGCTGACCTATTTCGCCCCGCTGGCGGCGCGGCTGCTCGGCGCCTGACCGATGACCGATCGCATCCGCATCGCCGTCCTCGGCGCGTCCGGCTATACCGGCGCCGATATGGTGCGGCTGGTGCTGACGCATCCGCGTATCGAGATCGCGGCGCTCGTCGCCAATGCCCGCGCCGGCCAGGCGATGGCGGCGATCTGGCCGCATTTCGCGCCCTATCCGAACCTGCCGACGCTGGTGCAGGCCGATGATGTCGATTGGTCGGGCATCGATGCCGTTTTCGGCTGCCTGCCGCATGCAACGTCCGCCGAACTCCTGTCGCGCATCATCGGCCCCCGCATCATCGATCTTTCCGCCGATTTCCGGCTGAATGACGCTGCGACCTATGCGCAATGGTATGGCGGCGCCCATCCGGCGCCCGAAATGCTGCCCGGCGCCGTTTATGGCCTGACCGAATTTGCTCGCGCCGCACTGCCGGCGGCCGCGATCATCGCCTGCCCCGGCTGCTACCCCACCGCCGTGCTGCTGGCGCTGCTGCCGCTGCTGGAGGCCCGCGCCATTTCGACAGACAACATCACCATCAACGCGCTCAGCGGTGTTTCCGGCGCCGGCCGCAGCGTCAAGGAAGCCAATCTTTTCCCCGAAATCGCCGAAGCCGTTCACCCCTATGGCATCGGCCACCACCGCCACATGCCGGAAATGGAGCAGGAACTCGCGCGCCGCGCCGGCCGGCCGGTGACCATCAGCTTCACGCCGCACCTCGTGCCGATGAACCGCGGCGAGCTTGTCACCTGCATCGTCGAACTCGCCGGCAGCCTTTCCGACGCCCGCGCAGCGCTGGCCGCCCGCTACGCCGGCGAACCGTTCGTCCACCTGCTGCCCGAAGGCACGGCGCCGGCGACGCGCATGGTCCGCGGCTCGAACCACTGCGTCATCAACATCTTCGCCGATCGCATTCCCGGCCGCGCCATCGTCATCGCCGCCATCGACAATCTGGTGAAAGGCTCGTCGGGCCAGGCCATCCAGAACATGAACCTCGCCTTCGGCCTGCCGGAAGCGCTGGGCCTCGAGGCCGCGCCGCTGTTCCCCTGATCGCGTGCGATGCCGAAAATTCGCCCTCCACACGCCGCGCCTGACACTTCGCGACTGGCGCGAAAGCGACCGCAAGCCAGCGACCGCAAGCCAGCGACCGCAAGCCCTGGGCCACCATGGGCCGCGACCCCGAAGTCATGGCGCACCTCGGCCCGCTGATGTCGCGCGCCGAGGCCGATGCCGCGCGCCGAGGCCGATGCCGCGCTCGATCGCCTGCGCGCCTTCCAGGCCAGTCTCGGCCACAGCTTCTGGGTGCTCGAGGCGCGCGAAACGAGCGAATTCCTCGGCTTCTGCGGCCTCAAGATCATGGCCGAGGGAATTCCCGGCCTGGAAGGCGCCATCGAGATCGGCTGGCGCCTGCGCCGCGGCGCCTGGGGCCGCGGCCACGCCCGGGAGGCGGCCGAGGCCAGCCTCGCCTGGGGCTGGACCCACCTGCCGGTGCCGCGCATCGCCGCGATCACCACGCCAGGCAACATCCGCAGCTGGGGCCTGATGGAACGGCTCGGCATGACCCGCCGCCCCGACCTCGATTTCGCCCATCCGGCGCTCGGCCCCGAAGATCCGCTGTCGCCGCACATCGCCTGTGAAATCCTGCGGCCGGATGCTGCGCCGCCGCTCGCCGCGCCCTGACCCGCCACCGGGCCGGCGCCCGCCCCCTCCCGCAGCAGCGAAAGATCGTCGGCGCCGGGCAAACAGGTGGTTGGCAGCGACGATCCTCGGGAAAGTACCGACACCAAAGTGCCGCAAGCCTGTCGCATCCCGGGGCCCGATTGCCTCCAGTCGGCGCCATCGGCGTGCGCGGCTGCATCTCCGATCGCAAGGCACGAGCCTCCGTCTGCTTCCGACCCAACTCTAGCCGTTCCGCAGCAAACGATTGAACGTCCGCTCACGTCGGAACTGGTCATTCACGTGACATCCAACAGATCAACGGCGGCGGCCTCGACGTGGTTGTTCGCTCGCCAGAGAGGCTTCGATCGGTCGCATACCGTGTAAGGTTTGGGGCGACTTTATGAGGGCGCGCCGTATCGACTCGCTTGATATTTCGGCGCGCCGACGGATAATGCGCGTCAGAGGTAAGGTGAACCTATGACACT
>JBBQWE010000147.1:0-5753 GCA_038210855.1 Sphingomonadales bacterium
CTCAGCTTCCTGATCACCGGCGACGAGGAAGGCCCGGCCATTTTCGGCACCGCGCCGATGCTCGACTGGCTGGAGGCCAATGATCTGGTTCCCGATGCCTGCCTCGTCGGCGAACCGACCTCGCGGGCCCGGCTGGGGGACATGGTCAAGATCGGCCGCCGCGGCTCGCTCAACGCCTGGGTGACGGTCAATGGCGCCCAGGGCCATGTCGCCTATCCGGCGCGGGCGGACAATCCGGTGACCCGGCTGGTAGCAATCCTGGCAGAGGCGAAAGCGCGCGCGCTCGACAGCGGCAGCGACTGGTTCGAACCCTCCAACCTCGAAATCACCGACATCACCGTCGGCAACCCGGCCACCAACGTCATTCCGGCCCAGGCGCGCGCCCGGCTCAACATTCGCTTCAACGACCATCACCGCGGCACCGACCTCGAAGCCTGGCTGCGCGACCTCGTCGCCGCCCATGCCGCTTCCGCCACCCTCGACGTGCGGATTTCCGGCGAAGCGTTTCTCACCGAACCCGGCCCCCTCTCGGCCCTCGTCGCCGAGGCTGTCACCGAAGTCACCGGCATCGAACCCGAACTGTCCACGAGTGGCGGCACGTCGGATGCGCGCTTCATCCGCCGGCTGTGCCCGGTGGTCGAATTCGGCCTGCCCGGCGCCTCGATGCACAAGATCGACGAAACGGCTGCGGTTGCCGATATCTTGGCCTTGGCGCGGATCTACGACGCAGTGCTGCGCCGGTATTTCTGAGATCGGCTCGCGCTGGCCGATCGGCGCCGGCGCGAGCCCGGTTCCGATCGAAACCGCAAGCGTCGATCGTTCAGCCGTCGACGAGCTTGAGCAGCCGGCGTTCGATCGGCGCCAGCACGCTCGACAGCTCCTGGCCGCGTTTCAGCACGACGCCGCCTTCGCCGTACAGGATCCATTCGCCCTGTTTGAGGCGCAGCGACGGGTCCTTGACGATGCGGGCCTCGGGGTTTTCGGCGGTGCGGCGAAACGCGGAAAAGCTCGCCTGTTTCGCGCCGAGTTCAAGGGCATAGTCGCGCCAATGGCCGGCGGCGACCATGCGGCCATAGAGCGACAGGATGCGATCCATCTCGGCCCGAGTGAACGCCACCTGGCGCGGCGCCGGCAGCGACGTGACGCCCATGGGCGGCGGGTTGCTCAACTGGCGGCCTTCCGCTGTTCCTCGGTCAGTGCGTCGAGGCGAGCCCGCAGCGTTTCGATCTCGCAGCGCAGCAGTTCGAGCTTTTGCGTTTCCGGGTCGTATTTCTGCGCGCATGGCGTGCCATAGGGCATGAAGCTCTTCTGGTAATCGCGGGCTTCAACCGGCACCGGCCGCGCCGGGATGCCGACCATGGTGGCGCCTTCCGGTACATCGCGGGTGACGACGGCATTGGCGCCAACGCGGGCGCGGCAGCCGACGACGATCGGCCCGAGCACTTGCGCGCCCGAACCGACGATGACGCCGTCCTCCAGTGTCGGGTGGCGCTTGCCGGCAACGCCGCCGGCCGGATCGGTGCCGCCGAGCGTCACGCATTGGTAGATGGTGACATCATCGCCGATCACCGCGGTTTCGCCGATGACGACAAAGCCGTGATCGATGAAGAAGTTGCGGCCGATGCGAGCGCCGGGGTGGATGTCGATCGCGGTCAGGAAGCGCGACAGATGGTTGACGATGCGGGCGAGCAGGAACAGCCGCGCGCCGAACAGGGTATGGGCGACCCGGTGCAGGCCGAGCGCCAGAACGCCCGGATAGATCAGGATCTCCCAGCGCGACCGCGGCGCCGGATCGCGCGACTTGATGGAATCGAGATAGGCAAGGAGCGACATGGCCCCATACTCCGCGTGAGCCGACGCAGCACCGCCGGGTTTCCCGTATCGGTGCAACCCCAGGGCATGAACGGGCAGATTACTCGCATTTCCGGCCCGGCGCCAGCAGCGGCGGGAACGCCGGCCGGCAAGCGGGGGTTTTGCATGGCATAGCCTCGATATCGGAAAAATCCGCGTGTCAGACCCTGCGACCCCGCCAGACCCCGATCCCATGGCCCAGCCGCCCGAAGGTGACCGCAGCCGCGAAGCCGGCGAAGGCAAGGTTTCCGAAGCCGCGGGCGGCGCCGGCGCGGCGCGCCGCCAGACCGAAAACGGCCCCGACCTCGATCGCGACCGCTATCACCGCTTCGATCTGGAAGCGATGCAGGACCTGCGCGAGGAACGCCGCATCGAGGACGCCGACGGCGAAGCGCCGCCGCCGCCGCGCGCGGAGCAATAGGGCTGTACTGTCACCCCGGGCCTGACCCGGGGCCCGGCGTCCAGCGGGTTGGAAACCAGGTCCCGGGGCAAGCCCGGGATGACGAAAAATCAGATCGCCTGCAGCGTCCGCGTCACCGCGTGAACTACCGACGCAATCCGCGCTGCCGCCTGGATCTTCTCGATGGCCATGCCGTGCCCGGCGAGAACCTTGTCATGCGCGTCGATGCACATGCCGCAGCCGTTGACCGCCGATACCGCCAGGCTGAACAGCTCGAAATCGGCCTTTTCGATCCCGGGCGAGCCGATGACGTTCATGCGCAGCTTCGCCGGCATGGTGCGATAATCCTGCCGCGAGGCGAGGTGGGTGAAACGATAATAGATGTTGTTCATCGCCATGATGCTGGCGGCGGCCTTGGCGGCGTTCATCGCCTCCGGGCTCAGCTTGTCGGCGGCTTCGGCCTCCACGGCGTCGATCACCGGCTTGTAGGCGCAGGCATGGGCGACAGCGACGAAACTGCCCCACTTCTGCTGATCGGTCAGCACCTGCTCGGTAACAAGGCTGGAGACGTTGAGGCGCAGGTCCTTGGCGTAATCGGGGAGCGTCTTGGCGAGTTCGGTAAAGAGCATGGGAACTCCTGTCTCCTCTCGCGTTCGGGGAGAGGGAGGGGGAAGCGCAGGGAAGAAAGAAAGGGGGCGCGGGCAAAGCCCGCGCCGTCGGACGGGTTCGGCAGGGGAAGGCCCCACCGCCCCGCCGTCCGGGCTTGCGCCTGTCGGCGCGCAGCGAAGCTGCGCGCTCGCGGCGCTACGCTGCCGGCTTCAGCACTTCCTGGCCTTCCGACCAGTTGCACGGGCAAAGCTCGTCGGTCTGCAGCGCATCGAGCACGCGCAGCGTCTCGGCCGGGTTGCGACCGACGTTGAGGCCGTTGATCGTCATGTGCTGGATGACATTGTGCGGATCGATGATGAACGTCGCGCGCAGTGCCACGCCGGCATCGGCAACCACGATGCCCAACGCGTTGGCGAGGTGCTTGTTGTTATCGGCAAGCCAGGGGAGATCGGCGGCGGCCAGGCGCTCGTCCGACTTGCGCCAGGCAAAGTGGACGAAATCGGTGTCGGTCGAGGCACCGATCAGCACGGCGTCACGATCTTCGAAGTCGGTCTTGAGGTCGCCATAGCCGATGATCTCGGTCGGGCAGACGAAGGTGAAATCCTTCGGCCAGTAGAACAGCACCTTCCACTTGCCCGGATAGGCGGTGGTGATGTCGAGCGTTTCGCCGGCCGGCAGCGCGGCAACGCCCTGCTGGACGGGCAGGGTGAACGAAGGGACGGTATCACCGACGGTAAGGGCCATGGAAATTCTCCTCGATTGAACGATCTTGCGTGGATGTTGCGGCGCGCTGTCACGGCATCGCCAGCCACGGATTGCGACATGACGGTTGCCGGTCTAGAAATCCAATCGATAATTTCGCCGTGACAAATCGAGCCAGTCGATGAACTTCCTGCCCACCCTGAAACAGCTCCAGTATCTGACCGCGCTGCATATCCATGGCCATTTCGGCCGTGCCGCCGATGCCTGTTTCGTCACGCAAAGCACGCTTTCGGCCGGCTTGCGCGAGCTCGAATCGCTGCTCGGCGCCCAGCTTGTCGAGCGCAGCCGCCGCGTCGTGCGCTTTTCGCCGCTGGGGGAGCGCGTCGTCGCCCAGGCCTATGAAGTGCTGCGCAATGCCGAAGCGCTGGCGGCGCTGACCCGCGATGCCGGGCGGCCACTCGCCGGTCCGCTGCGGCTGGGGGTGATCCCGACGATCGCGCCCTATCTGTTGCCCCGCCTGCTGCCGGCGGTGCGTGCCGCCTGGCCCGATCTGCAATTGTTCCTGCGCGAGGAAATGAGCGGTGCCGCCTGCGAGGCGCTGGCCCGCGGCACCCTCGATGCCGTGCTGCTGGCGCTGCCTTGGGATTGCGGCAGCGTCGCCAGCGTGCCGCTGTTCGAAGACGCCTTTCACCTCGTCTTCCGCCCCGGTGACCTGCCCGATCCGCCGCCCGCCGTGGCGCCGGCCGCGGTCGATGATACGACGCTGCTGCTGTTGGAGGATGGCCATTGCCTCAAGGACCAGGCGCTGGCGGTGTGCGGCCGGCCGGAACTGCGCGCCGATGCCAGCCATCGCGGCACTTCGCTGGTGACGCTGGTGCAGATGGTGGCCGGCGGGCTGGGGCAGACGCTGGTGCCCGAAATGGCGCTGGCTGCCGGGCTGATCGAGGGTTCCGGGCTGATCGCGCGGCCGCTGGCGGGCGGCGCCACGCGGACCATCGCGCTGGTCTGGCGCCATGGTTCGCTGCGCGCCGCCGAATTTCTGGCGCTCGCCGAAACTCTCAAAACCGCCGTGGACAGCGGCGGCGGCCCGGCTAATGTCGCGCCGCAATCGAGGGAGATCGGGCCATGAAGGCTGTGCTGTGCGTCGAACATGGGCCGCCGGAAAAGCTGGTGGTGCAGGAAGTGGCGACGCCGGAACCCGGCCGTGGTCAGTTGCGCATCCGGGTCCGCGCCGCCGGGGTCAATTTCCCCGATACGCTGATCATCCAGAACCTCTACCAGTTCAAACCGGCGTTGCCCTTCTCGCCGGGCGGCGAAGCAGCGGGCGTCGTCGATGCGGTGGGAGAGGGCATCGATGACATCAAGGTGGGTGACCGCGTCGTCGCGATGACCGGCCATGGCTGCTATGCCGAACAGGTCATCGCCAATCGTGCCCAGGTCGTGCCGATTCCCGATGGCATGCCCGATGACCTCGCCAGCGGTTTCACCATGACCTATGGCACGTCGCACCATGCCCGGAAGCAGCGGGCGCGGCTGCAGCCGGGCGAGACGCTGCTGGTGCTCGGCGCCGCCGGCGGCGTCGGGCTGACCGCGGTCGAATTGGGCAAGGTGATGGGCGCGCGGGTGATTGCCGCCGCGTCGTCGGACGAGAAACTGGCACTGTGCCGCGACTATGGCGCCGATGAAACCATCAACTACGCCACCGAAGACCTGAAGGACCGGATCAAGGCGCTGACCGGCGGCAAGGGCGTCGATGTCGTCTATGATCCGGTCGGCGATCGTTATGCCGAACCGGCGTTTCGCGGCATCGCCTGGAACGGCCGCTATCTGGTCGTCGGCTTTGCCGGCGGGGCGATCCCGTCGCTGCCGCTCAACCTGCCGTTGATCAAGGGCGCTGCCATCGTCGGGGTGTTCTGGGGCGCCTTCACCCAGGCCGAACCGGCGCTGCACCGCGAGAATATGGCGGAACTGCTGGGCTGGTACCGCGAGGGCAAGCTGCGCCCGCACGTGTCGCGCCATTTCAAGCTGGAAGAAGGTGCAGAGGCCATCCGCTGGATGATGGACCGCAAGGCAACCGGCAAGGTCGTTCTGATGGTGTGAGGCGCCTCCCGCACGTCCCCCCTCCCGCTGGCGCGAGGGGTCGGGGGTGGGTTTCGCCGCCAGGACCAATGTCGGGCGCTGAAGCGCAGCC
>JBBQWE010000148.1:0-5660 GCA_038210855.1 Sphingomonadales bacterium
GCAGCAACGACGAGATAGGGATCGGGCGGATCGTGGCAGACGATGCCGGCCGGCGGGATGTTGCTGCCATCGGGCGCCAGATTGTCGGTCAGCGACAGCAGCGCGCGGATGAAGATGCGATAGGCCTCGGTGCCTTCGGCCAGCCAGGCGTCACGATTTGCTGCGGGCGGGAGCTGCTTGGGGTAGAAGCCGCCCTTGGCGCCGGTTGGCACGATGACGGTGTTCTTGACCTTCTGCGCCTTGACGAGGCCGAGCACTTCGGTGCGGAAATCATCGCGGCGGTCGGACCAGCGCAGCCCGCCGCGGGCGATCGGCCCGCCGCGCAGGTGGATGCCCTCGACACGCGGGCCGAACACCCAGATTTCGCGATAGGGGACCGGCTTGGGCAGGCCGGGAACGGCGTGGCTGTCGAGCTTGAAGGCAAGCGCCTCCGGCCCGCCGGGAACAAAGGCGTTGGTGCGCAGCGTCGCGACGATGATGCGGCGATAGAGGCGCAGGATGCGATCATCGTCGATGGCAGTGACATCGGCAAGACCGGCGTCGATTTCCGCGATGCGGGCCACTGCCTCCTCGGGCGTGCAGCCGGGGCGGAAACGTGCCTCGAACAGGCCGACGAGCGCGCGGGCGACGTGCGGGTATCGGCGCAATGCGTCGACGACGGTCTGCAAGCCATAAGCGACGCCGATCTGGCGCATGTAGCGGAAATAGGCGCGCAGCCAGCTCGCCTGTTCGGCAGACAGGCCGGTGGCGAGAGTGAGGGCGTTGAAGCCATCGTTTTCGCGCGCGCCGGTCAGCACCGCCGTCAGCGCCGGTTCGACCCGGGTCCGCAGCGCATCGAAATCGGCGAGGAGTTCCGGCGCGGCGACTTCCAGAACGAAATCGTGGATCCAGCCGAGCCGCCCGCCGGCAAGATCGAAAGGGAATTCCTCGATGACGCGCAGGCCGAAGTTTTCGAGCACGGGCACCGCGTCCGACAGCGGAATGATCTTGCCGAGGCGATAGATCTTCAGCCGCAACTGGCTGCCGGCGTCACCGGCCTTGCGGAACAATCGCACGCCGCGCGCCGCATCATCGGGGAGCGCCGCCAGTGCCAGCACATCGGCGGCGGCCTCGGCAGCATCGTGCTGGGCGCGGTAGCTGGCGGAAAAGCTCTTGCCGTGGCTGATCGACAGCCGGGCGGCGCGGGTGGGTCCGGCCAGGCCGACGAGCGCGGTTTCCAGCCCCTCTTCCCAGCCGCGCACCAGCTGGCGCAACCGGCGATCGAGCTCGGCCTCGAAAGCCAGATCGCAGGCCGCTACCCCGGCCTCGTCCACGCCGAGCACATAATGCACTCGCGCGACGCCATCGGAACGCAATTCGACCTCGAACCGCTGCAGGGTGCCGCCAGTGGCTTCGGCGAGCATCGTGCCGATCCGCTCGCGCATGTCGCTGGTATAGGCATCGCGCGGCACATAGACGAGCATCGACAGATAGCGACCGAACGGATCGGCGCGGGCGAACAGCTTGGGCCGCGGCCGGTCGAGCAGCGACAACAGCCCCAGCGACCAGTTGATCAGCACCGCCGCCGGCGCTTCGAACAATTCGTCGCGCGGGAAGGTTTCGAGGATATGGGAAAGCGCCTTGCCGCTGTGGCCGCGCGCATCGAACCGGCAGCCATCGAAGACTTCGGCCACCTTGCGGCGCATCAGCGGCACCTGCCACGGCGAGGTCGCCAGCGCTGCCGAGGTGTAGAGCCCGATGAACCGCGTTTCGCTGACCACCCGGCCCTGGCGATCGAAACCCTTCACCGAGACCAGATCGGCGTTGACGCGGCGGTGGACGGCCGAAACCGCCCCGGCCTTGGTAATCAGCAGCGGTTCCGGCCCGGCAAGCTGGGCTTTCAACCCGCGCGGTGCATCGGCGCCGCCGGGCTTGCCGGTCCACACCGGAAAATCGGGATCGCGCAGCAGCCCGAGCCCGCCACTGCTTTGCGGCAGCATGTCGGGATCGTCGAGATCGCCGGCCAGTTCGTAGCGGCGAGCCCCGAGCAGGATGAAATTGTCGTCGGCCAGCCAGTCGAGGAACGCGACGACTTCGGCCGTGCGGTGCGGCGCCAGCGGCGGCGGGTTGCTTTCCAGCGCCTTGCCGGCGTCGCGCAGCATGGCCAGCATCGGCTGCCAGTCCGCCACCGCCAGCGCGACATCGGACAGCACCGCGTCGAGGCTGGCGATCAGATCGGCACGGACCCGCGCCGGGGCGCGCTCGATTTCCAGATAGATCATCGATTCGCGCGTGGCACCGGCAGCGAGCGGGCCGGCGGCGAGGCCGATGACCTCGACCAGGCGGCCGCCGCCGTCGCGGCGAACATCGATCACCGGGTGCAGCAGGCGATTGATGTCGAGCCCCGCTGCGGTGACGGCGGCGGCGACCGAATCGACAAGGAACGGCCGATCATCGTTGACGATCGCCATCGCCATGCGGCGCCGCAACAGGGTCGATCCCTCCGTCTCGCTGTTTTCGATGCGGATGCCGTGGTGCCCCGGCTGGCGCTGCAGCGCCACCTCGGCGACCAGATCGGCGATGGCGGCGCGGGCCGCGTTGTCGAGGTTTTCCAGTTCCGCCGGCAGGGCGCGTTCGAACAGCGCCGGTGCCATCGCGGCGGCGATCGCGGCGCGAGCGGCATGGTCGGCGGAAGAGTCGACGGGCTGGTCGGGGGCCACGGTCGGCAGGGGGTCGGACACGCAGGGACTTTCGCTCCGCCCGGCGCGCGACCGGGCGGCGGCCTTATGCGTCCGACGCAGACGCAAGAGCAAGTTGCCCGGTGCGTCAGCCGGCCGCGGCACAAGCAGCAGAGAACGGATCGGGGCGTATGCCACCATCGCCGGCCCGCGCCATGATGAGGGCGGCGCCCAGTTCGTGGCGCAGCCGGCGCGTCGCGGCGCGATCGAGCACTTCGCGCCAGTTGAGGATGGCCTGCACCTTGCCGCGATCGGCCCCGGCGGCAATCGGCAGCGCGATGCCACGCACCAGCAGCAGCGCGCCGGCGGCCGTCAACGCGGTGGTTTCGAACGGCAGCGGCTGCGGCGACAGCGCGATCAGGTCGCAGGCCGCCGCCAGCTCGCCGCCAAGGCCGCCGCGCCGCGCCAATGTCATTCCCGGCACCAGTCCGAAACAGGCGGCGATGGTGTCGCTTGCTTCTTCGACGAGGGCGCAGCCGCTAGGGTCGGCGATCAGCACGCTGTGGACATCGAAACCGGCGACATAGCCGCCGCCGGACAACGCCCAGGCTTCCGTCGCCAGCGCGGCCAGGCGGCGTTCGACCCCGGCCAGCGGCGGCGGCCGGCAGCCAGCGGCCGGCGCGAGCGCCTCCCGCGAAACTTGCCAGAAGGGCGCGGCTGCTGCGGAAACATGGACAGCCTCCCGGCATTCGGCGGCGGCGTCGCCGGAACCGGTTCGATATGTGTCCATTCCACCCTCCACGCCCATCGATCCGATTGACGGCCAAGCAGTCCGGCGGTTGAATCGCGATGACGGTTGCAGCATGCGCGACGGCCTGTTATTTCGACCGCCATTGCCGCTTTAGCTCAGCCGGTAGAGCACATCATTCGTAATGATGGGGTCAGGTGTTCGAGTCACCTAAGCGGCACCAACCTTTTCAATAACTTACAGTCGAAACGACCAAAGACTGCAATGGTTGTGCTACCACAGTGCTACCATTTGGAGGCAAACGGGGTGCAATCGCTGCCCGTGTCGGCGCTTGCGGCTGCTGTCTTTCGTAGTCGTCGCGACGGGGCGCCGCCAGCTTGGCGGGCCATCGCTGTGGGTTCTGGCCATTGGGTGCGGTCGTCTGGCCAACTGCACGGCGCTCTGTCGATCGGCGCTGTTGCTGCTGATTGCTTCGCCCTCCCGGTTCGCCCTCCCGGGTGGCACCGTGCTGGCAATCGGTTGGCTACCCCGGAGGACGGGGGGCGGGGGGGGTGCAAGCTGCCGGGTCCCATCCGGGTCCCCCGTTCTCATTGGATAAGCACACGCGCGATAGCCAAGCCCGGCTACCCCTTGGCCAAAACAGCAACAGTGCCGCTCCCCAGGTTGTGACATGCGTCCAAAGATAAACCATTCGACGCTGCTCGACCGAACGCCAATCGGCTGCTTCTAACCGCGTCATGGCCATCAGACTTCCGGCGATGACAGCGCTTGTTGCTACAAGACACAGCAAATCGCTTCGGCCTCTGACCTGCTCCCCGATTGACTACCAGTCATAACTGGAGTCCGGGGTTTTGATGGTGCCCGTGGGCGACGGGCGGCGCAAGCCGGCCGGCGGTGTTGACAAAGTTGAATTCGGCAGCGGCCATGGCTCAGCGATACTCCGGGTTTGGATGGTCGAAGAGCTCGCCCTTGTCCCAGGCGCTCTTCTGGTTGCCGTGCGCCGGGATCCCGCCGGCGTCCTTCAGCATCAGGGCCATATGCATCAAGTTCCAGGCCATAAAGGTGGTGTTGCGCTGGGTGAATTCATTGTCCAGCCCGACCTTGCCGTCGTCGCCGTAGGACGGACCCGGTCCCGCCTCGCCGATCCAGCCGGCGTCGGCCTGGGGCGGGATGACATAGCCGAGGTGCTGCAGCGAATAGAGGATGTTCATGGCGCAGTGTTTGATGCCGTCCTCATTGCCGGTGACGATGCAGCCGCCGACCCGGCCGTAATAGGCCCACTGACCCTTGTCGTTGAGCTTGCCGGAATAGCCGTACAGCCGCTCGATCACCCGGGTACAGATCGATGACTTGTCGCCCAGCCAGATCGGCGTGCCGACGACGAGGATGTTGGCTTCCATCACCTGCTTCTGAACCGCCGGCCAGCCGTCGCTGTCCCAACCGTGCTCGGTCATGTCGGGCTGAACTCCGGGCGGAATGTCCAAATCAGCGGCGCGCAGGGTGGTGGTCTTGACGCCCTGGGCCTCCATGATGGCGATGGCGACATCCATCAGCGTCTGGGTGTGCGAGGTCTCGTTGGACCGCTTCAGGCTGGTGTTGATAAACAGGGCTTTGAGAACTGAATAGTCGGCCATGGTTCTGTCTCCAGTCATTAACCCGCATTCTTCACCGGACGGTCCGTTTCGGCTTGGCGGACGTAGCTTAACCTGCTGATTTGGTGTAGAGAATAATTGCCTAGACGACCCTCTGACCCCGGACAGAAAGTGCCACGCCCGCCATGGCCGACGATAGCGTTGCCGGTTTCGGATTCCCAGCCATTCGCCGCAAGAAAGTGACGGCGGCGTTCGATGGCGGACGGCTGACATCGGATGGTGGTGTGTTGCTGCTGGCCCAAGCGGAACGGGTGATGGAGATAGCCGGGCGTCTCGCCGACTGCATTGCCGATCCCCGCGACCAGAGCCGCGTCGTCCATAGAGGTGGCTCGCACTCATCGCTTGACCGAAAGACGCCCGATCACGTCTGCTTCAACCAACCGCTTCTCGCAGCGGCATAAAACCGGCAGCCGCTCCACTTAGCAATCGCGCGGGGCTGTTCAGACAAACCGAGCCACCTCTAACTATCGGTGCCGAATTACATGTTGGGTGACCGAAAAACGCCGGGCCAAGTGCGAGAGAATTTTTGTTGGGGGCCGTTTTGGTGGCCTTCGATTTTAACGTCGATTTTTGGTTGTTCAGCACCAGATAGATAGTTGACCT
>JBBQWE010000149.1:0-5525 GCA_038210855.1 Sphingomonadales bacterium
GGCGCGAGCCGAAACCACGCCTGCAAAACCCTGAATCCGCAGCGCGCCGCCGCTGCCGGGGAGCGCACCGTGCCGCGGCGGCGGGTGCGCTGGACAGGCGGCCGGCTCGCCCCCTAAACCCACACCGTGGCGACAGCCGCCGCTTGGTGCTGGCGGCTGCCGCCGCTTGGTGCTGGCGGCTGCCGCGGGGGGATGCGATCTTGACGGACGTGGTGATCATCGGCGCCGGCCACAACGGCCTGACCTGTGCTGCCTATCTGGCGCGCGCCGGATTGAAGGTGACGGTGCTGGAACGCCGAACCGTCGTCGGCGGTGCTGCCGTGACCGAGGAGTTTCACCCCGGGTTTCGCAATTCGGTCGCCAGCTATACCGTTTCGCTGCTCAACCCGCGCGTCGTTGCCGATCTCGAACTGGAACGCCACGGCCTGCGCGTCGTCAACCGGCCGTTCGCCAATTTCCTGCCCACCGCCGACGGCCGCTATCTGCTGACCGGCGGCGGCCAGACCGAAGCGGCCGTCGCTGCATTTTCCGCGCGCGATGCGGCGGCACTGCCAGCCTATGAAGCACGGCTGGAGGCGATCGCCGACCTGTTGCGCGATCTGGTGCTGCAGGCGCCACCCAACCTTGTCGACACCGGCTGGCGCGCCGCGCTGCCGGAATTGCTCGGCGCCGCCCGGCTGGGCAACCGCCTGCGCCGGCTGACCATGGCCGAACAGCGCACGCTGCTCGAACTCTTCGCCAGCTCGGCCGGCGAATTCCTCGATGGCTGGTTCGAAAGCGATGCATTGAAGGCGGTGCTCGGCTTCGATGGTGTCGTCGGCAACTATGCATCGCCCTATGCCGCCGGATCGGCCTATGTGCTGCTCCACCACGTCTTTGGTGAAGTGAACGGCGTCAAGGGCGCCTGGGGCCATGCCATCGGCGGCATGGGCGCCATCAGCGCGGCGATGGCGCGATGCTGCACGGAACGCGGCGTCGAAATCCGCACCGCAACCGGCGTCGCGGAAGTCATCGTCGAGAACGGCCGCACCACCGGCGTCGTCACCGATGCCGGCGAGCGGGTGCCGGCAACCCGCGTCATCGGCAATCTTCACCCCAAGCTGTTGTTTGAACGGCTGGTCGATCCGGCGCATCTGCCGGCGGATTTCCGCGCCGCCATCGGCGGCTATCGCTCGGGCTCCGGCACCTTCCGGATGAATGTCGCGCTCAGCGAGCTGCCGCGCTTCACTTGCAAGCCCGAACCGGGCCCGCATCTTTCGGCCGGCATCATCCTGGCGCCCAGCCTTGCCTATATGGAACAGGCGTGGATCGACGCCCGCCAGCACGGCTGGTCGAACGCGCCGATCGTCGAGATGCTGATCCCGTCGACCCTCGACGACAGCCTGGCGCCGGCCGGGCACCACGTCGCCAGCCTGTTCTGCCAGCATGTCGCGCCGGAACTGCCGGCGGGCTTTCCCGGCGGATCGAGCTGGGACGATCACCGCGAAACCGTCGCCGACCTGATGATCGCGACGGTGGACCGGGCCGCTCCCGGCTTCGCGGCCTCGGTGCTCGGCCGCCAGATCAATTCGCCGCTCGATCTCGAACGTGATTTCGGCCTGCTCGGCGGCGACATTTTCCACGGCAAACTCAGCCTCGACCAGCTGTTCTCGGCGCGCCCGGTGCTCGGCCATGGCAGCTATCGCTCGCCGATCGCCGGGCTCTACCTGTGCGGCGCAGGAACCCACCCCGGCGGCGGCGTCACCGGCGCGCCGGGGCACAATGCGGCAAAGGCCGTGCTGGCGGACCGCAGGCGGTAGCAAGCCCGCGGGTTGCACCAGCACCTGCGATGCCTGGCCGGCAACCGAGAAGCGAGCCTCCGGCGGGCAGGGCCCGAGGCCCTGCACCCGCTCGCGTCTGCGCCGGCATCATGCAAGAAAGGCAACGACTTGAACGAAAGCGGCTCCGGGGGCTCAGCCCCTGGCCGCCGGAGGCTGTTCTTTCTTCAGGGGGGTCCGAACCAACCGGATGGCGTGTCAGACTCGCATCGGCATCAGGACATACAGCGCGCGGGCGTCGTCGCCTTCGCGGATCAGGGTCGGTGCCGCGGCATCGGCGAGGTGGACCTCGACATGGTCGCCGTGCACCTGGCCGAGGATATCGAGCAGGTAGCGATAGTTGAAGCCGACCTCGAACTCCGGCGAGGTATATTCGGCCGGCACTTCTTCGGCCGCGGTGCCGTTTTCGGGGCTGGTGACCGACAGCGTGACCTTGTCACGGCCCAGCGTCAGCTTGACGGCGCGGGTCTTTTCCGTTGTCGCGATGGCAGCGACGCGGTCGACGCCTTCCGACAGGCTGCGCAGGTCGACCCGCAACAGGCGATCGTTGGCGGTCGGGATCACCCGCGTATAATCGGGGAAAGTGCCGTCGATCAGCTTGGAAGTCAGCGTCGCTTCGGCCGAAAAGCGGAAACGGATCTTGGTCGCCGACAGCGCGATGTCGATCGGCGCATCCTCGGCACATTCATCGAGCAGCTTGCGTACTTCGCCTACGCATTTGCGCGGAATGATGACACCGGGCATGGCGGCGGCGCCTTCGGGCAAGTCGATTTCCATCCGCGCCAGCCGGTGGCCATCGGTGGCGACGGCGCGCAGCTTGGGCGCTGCGCCGTCGATGGCATGGACGTAGATGCCGTTGAGATAATAGCGGGTTTCCTCGGTGGAGATCGCAAAGCGCGTCGCGTCGATCATCGCCTTCAGGTCACCGGCAGCCAGCGTGAACGCCGTCGGCAATTCGGTATCGGCGATAACCGGGAAATCGTCGCGCTTCAGGGTCGAAAGGCTGAAGCGCGAGCGGCCGGCGACGATCGTCATCTTGTCGGCCGAAACCGCGAGTTCGATCTGACTGCCCTCGGGCAGCTTGCGAACGATGTCGTAGAGCGTGTGCGCGCCGACCGTGGTGGCACCGTTGAGATCGATCGCCGCGGCGATGGTTTCGACGACCTGCAGGTCGAGATCGGTCGCCATCAGCCGCAGGCCCGTCTCGCGCGCCTCGATCAGCACGTTCGACAGGATCGGGATGGTATTGCGCCGCTCCACCACCGACTGGATATGGGCGAGACATTTCAGCAGCGTCGCGCGTTCGACCGTCGCCTTCATTTATTGTCCTTGGGCTTCCCGCAGGGTTTTTGCGTGCGCGACTATAACGCCCCCGCCCGGCCATGGTAGTGCCGATCTGACGGCTCTGGTAGGGATGACGCATGGACATCATCCTCGCTCGACACGCCGAAACCGTTTTCAACGCCGCGGCGCGAATGCAGGGGCACATGGCGCACACGCCGCTGACCCGCGCCGGCATCGCCCAGGCCGAAGCGATGGGTGCAGCGCTCGCCGAAGTGCTCGGGACCCGGCCGGACCGCGACCTGTGGGTTTCGCCTTCGGGACGAACGCAGCAGACGGCGGCCATCGTCGGCGAGCATCTCGGGATGCCGTTCTTCGACTGGCGGCAGGATCACCGGCTGCTGGAGATCGACGTCGGTGACTGGGAGGGGCGCTATTACGCCGATATCGTTGCCGAAACCGGCCCCATCGTCTGCCCCGATCGCCGGCTGTTCCAGATCGAACCGCCGAACGGCGAATGGTTCCCGGCGATCGCTGCACGCCTTGCCGATTGGCTCGCCGGCCTCGATCCGGCGCGTCCGGTGCTGGCGATCAGCCACGGCATCACCGCCCGGGTGCTGCGCGGGCTGATCGTCGGCGGCGAGGATTGGCACGGCGTCCGCGTTGCTGCCGACGCGCCGCAGGGGACTGTGTTTCACATCCGCGACGGCGCCGAAAGCGTGCTGCATACCGGATCGGGCGTCCAAGGGGTCCGCGCTGCCTGACCGGCGGGCCGTTGCCGCGGCCACTGGAACCGGATTTCCGCTACGTGATCTGTACCCTGTCCCCGGCCGACAGCAGCGGCAGCCAGCGCAGCAGGATCGCGCGCTCCATGGCGATGCAGCCGGCAGTCGGGCGGCCTTCCGAACAATGCCAGAAGATCGCGCTGCCCAGCCCGGGCGCTGGCGGCGCAACATTGTGGCCGAGCACCAGCACGACGTCATAGGCGCCATCGTCCCGCCACAGGCTTTCGGCGGAAAAACCGTGCGGCAGACGCACCGGACGGTTGTAGGCAGGATCGCCCGGGTCATCCGACCAGCCATCGTCGCGGCGCAGCCAGCGCCACGGCAGCGCGGTTGTCGGCGCCGCAACCCGGTCGGGACGCAGCAGCATGGCGCCGAGCGGCCAGTCGCCAAGGGGAGTGGCGCCATCGCCCTCGCGCTTGTCGGCAGCCGCAATCGCGCCGCCGCGGCCGAAGCTGGCGGCAACGGTTTCCCCGAACGCCGTGACGGTGCCGGCGGCGACCGACGCGACAATCACAGCAGATGCCCCTGCCGGTCGCGCTTGGTGCCCAGATAGCCGACATTGTGCGGATTGGGCGGCATCCGGTGTTCGACCCGGGTCACCGCCAGCCCATGGGCGGCAAGGCCGGCGACCTTGCCGGGATTGTTGGTCAGCAGCGCCACCTCGCGGATTTCCAGCGCCTTCAGCATGGCGGCGGCAACACCGAAGTCGCGCTCGTCCGGTTCGAAGCCAAGCCGCGTGTTGGCATCGACGGTATCGAAGCCCTGGTCCTGCAGCGCATAGGCGCGCAGCTTGTTGAGCAGGCCGATGCCGCGGCCCTCCTGCTGCAGATAGAGCAGCACGCCGCCGCCGCCCGCGGCAATGGCGGCAATGGCAGCGTGCAGTTGCGGGCCGCAATCGCACTTCAGGCTGGCGAGCACATCGCCGGTAAGGCACGCCGAATGCAGCCGCGCCAGCACCGGCCCTGCCGCCGGCAACGTCCCGATGACCAGCGCCAGATGCTCGGGCCCGCCATCGGCCGGGCGGAAAGCGACGATTTCGGTGGCCTCCGCTGCCGCCAGCGGCACCTGCGATCGCGACGACAGCACCACCCGCGCGGCGTGTGCCGGCAGCGCCAGCACGGCATCGGCCGCCACCGTCACCACCGGTGCTGCCCCGTCGATCGGCACGGCATAGACCGCCGGGATCAGCCCGGCGTGCTTGGCCAGCGCGATCGCTGCCCGTGCCGCCACGGCACCGCCGCCCAGCGTGCGGCTGGTGAACGGGCCCTTGAATGGGGTCGCCAGGTCGAGCACCGGGTCGGCCACCGCCCGGCTGCCGGCCAGATCGAGCCAGTCCGGCCGCTCGACCCACACCGGCTCGGGATCGGCCACCGCTGCCGCCAGCTGGTTGGCAAGGTTGAGCACGCCGGCGCGCCGCGCCGTGATCACCAGCCCGGCGCGCGTTGTCGCCTCCAGCGCGCCGAGCCCGCCAGCATCGGCGAGCTCCGCCGAAAGCACCGCCAGCCCGCCGACGCCGACGATCCGGCCGCGGCGCAGCGCGTCGGAAGCGGCTTCGGCGAGAAATTCGGGGGTGATGGTCATGATTGATGGCCAGGAAGAGGTGCCTCCGGCGGCTGGGGCCGCGGGCCCCAGACCCCATTTC
>JBBQWE010000150.1:0-5517 GCA_038210855.1 Sphingomonadales bacterium
ACCGACTGCTCTCGGGCCTAGCAGACCCCAGAGCGGTTTGCGCTCAAGTTGGATCACCGGCACGGCGGCGATTTCGGGTCGCGGCAAGGCGTGAGGAGGCCGCGATGCTCTTCGCATCGCAACCGACGAGCGACGCTGCCACGGCGCAAAAGCGCGCCGCCGCGAAGCGGGCGCCCGCAGGGCGATGACGGTGGGTCAACTTGGTCGGAAACCGCGCTAGCGCGTCGGCACTGGTTCCGGCCCCGCATAATCATAAAAGCCGCGGCCCGACTTGCGGCCCAGCCAGCCGGCCTCGACATATTTGACCAGCAGCGGCGCCGGCCGGTATTTCGGGTCGCCGGTTGCGGCCTGCATCACCCGCATGATGCTGAGCAGCGTATCGAGGCCGACGAAATCGGCCAGCGTCAGCGGCCCCATCGGGTGATTGGCGCCAAGCTTCAGCCCGGTATCGATATCGACGACCGAACCGACACCATCGCCCAGCGCAGCGATCGCTTCGTTCAGCATCGGGCACAGCACGCGATTGACGATGAACGCCGGCGCATCGGCGGCGAGCACCGCGGTCTTGCCGAGCCGGCCGGCGAAAACCTGCATCGCCGCCGTCGTTGCCGGCGACGTGGCAAGGCCGGGGATGATCTCCACCAGCTGCATCAGCGGCACCGGATTGAAGAAATGCAGCCCGCAGAAGCGATCCGGGCGATCGGTGGCCGCCGCCAGCCCGGTGATCGAGATCGACGAGGTATTGCTGGCGAGCAGCGCCGCCGGCTTCAGCGCCAGGCTTGTGAAAATACGGCGCTTGATCGCCTCGTCCTCGGTCGCTGCCTCGATGACGAGGTCGGCATCGGCGAAATCGTGCATGTCGGTGGTCAGCCGCAGCCGCGCCAGTGCCGCATCGGCATCGGGCTGGGCGATAACGCCCTTGGCGACGCCGCGGCCGAGGTTCTTCGCGATCGTCGCTCGCGCCGCTTCGGCACGCGCCATCTCGAGGTCGGACAGGATGACATCATAGCCGGCGAACGCTGCGACATGGGCGATGCCATTGCCCATCAGCCCCGCCCCGATCACGCCGATTGTCTGCATTGCCGTTGATCCCACGCTTTGCCGGCGACGGCGCCGGTGGCGGTGGTTTAGCGCCTTGCCACGCCGCGACAAGTCGCATCGCCGGCGCTGCAATTGCCGCCCGGCGAGCGAGCGGCTAGAGGCAGGGCTTCCCCGCCCGAGGCCGAGTCTGACGCGCCATGAACACGCTTCTTGTTGTCCTTCAGCTTTTCGATGTCGTCTGCCAGCTGCTGATCTGGGGGCTGATCGGCTGGGCCGTGCTGTCGTGGCTGGTCGCCTTCAACGTCGTCAACACCAGCAACCGCTTCGTCTACACGCTCAGCAACAGCCTCGATCGGCTGTTCACGCCCATGTTGCGCCCGATCCGCCGCCTGCTGCCCGACATGGGCGGGGTCGATTTGTCGCCGATGGCGCTGGTGCTGCTGATCATGCTCGTCCAGCGCGGGCTGCCGGCGATCCTGGCCGATACCGGCGTATTGCCCGGCCTCGTCATCGGCTGAACGGGTGCCGCTTGCCAACCCGCTCGATCTTGCCTGGCGCCCGGTTGCCGGCGGCATCACGCTGCGCGTGCGGGTGACACCGCGCGGTGGCCGCGATGCCGTGCAGGGCGTCGGCACCGAAGCCGATGGCCAGCCGCATGTGAAACTGCGCGTTGCCGCAGCGCCCGTCGATGGCGATGCCAACGATGCCGTCGAACGCCTGCTGGCAAAATGGCTCGGTGTGGCGCGTGACCGGGTCCAGGTCGTCAGCGGCCAGACCATCCGCCTGAAAAGCGTCGCCGTCGAAGGCGATCCGGTGCAGTTGCTGCGCCGCTGCCAGCAACTCGGCCGCGAAGGCACCCCGCCATGACGGCAGAACGCATCGAAACCCGCGTCATCGACGGCAAGGCACGTGCCGCGGCACTGCGCGGCGAAGTCGCTGCCGGCGTCACCGATTTCATCGCTCGCCATGGCCGCCCGCCCGGGCTGACCGTGATGCTGGTCGGCGAGGAACCGGCGTCGGCCGTCTATGTCCGCGCCAAGGGCCGCGCGACGATCGAAGCCGGCATGATTTCGGGTGAGCACCGCCTGCCGGCGACCGTCGCGCAAGGCGAACTTCTGGCAATGGTCGCCGCGCTCAACGCCGATCCGGCCGTCGATGGCATTCTGGTGCAATTGCCGCTGCCGCGCCACATCGATGCCGATCGCGTCATCGCTGCCATCGATCCGGCCAAGGATGTCGATGGTTTCCATGCCCTCAACGCCGGGCGGCTGGCGACGGGCCTCGACGCGCTGGTGCCGTGCACGCCGTCGGGCTGCCTGCTGATGATCGAGGAAGCGCTCGGCGATCTTTCGGGCCGCGAGGCGCTGGTCATCGGAAGGTCCAACATCGTCGGCAAGCCGATGGCGGCGCTGCTGACGGCGCGATCGGCCACCGTCACCATCGCCCATAGCCGGACACGCGATCTTGCCGGCCATGTCGGGCGCGCCGAAATCGTCGTTGCCGCCGTCGGCGTGCCGCATCTGGTGAAGGGCGACTGGATCCGGCCGGGCGCCTGCGTCATCGATGTCGGCATGAACCGCATCGCCGCGCCCGACGGCGGATCGCGGCTGACCGGCGATGTCGACTACGAAGGCGCGCTTGGCCGCGCCGGCTGGATCACGCCGGTGCCGGGCGGGGTCGGCCCGATGACCATCGCCTGCCTGTTGTCGAACACGCTGAAGGCGGCGCGCGCCCGGGCCGGTACCTGATGGACATTTTGTGGTCGCTGTTCATTTCGGCGTTCGTCACCCTGTTCGTCGTCATCGATCCGCCGGGCTGTGTGCCGATCTTTTCGGGGCTGACCGCCGGCGGCAACCCCGCCCATCGCCGCGCCATGGCGATCCGGTCGACCCTGATCGCCACCGGCGTGCTGTTCGCCTTTGCGCTGGGCGGCGAAGCGTTTCTGTCGGCGCTGGGCATCAGCCTGGCGGCGTTCAAGATCGCCGGCGGAGTCATGGTGTTCCTGATCGCCATCGACATGGTGTTCGAAAAACGCACCGAACGCCGCGAAACCCGCGCCGAGGAAGTGAAATCCGCCGCCGCGGCGCGGGCCCGCCCGGTCGAGGCGGAGGATATCTCGGTATTCCCGATGGCCATCCCGATGCTCGCCGGGCCCGGATCGATCGCCGCGGTCATGCTGCTGGTCTCGCACTCGAACGGCCCCGGCCAGACGGCGGTGGTGTTCGCGGCGCTGGCAGCAGTGATGGCGCTGACGCTCGTGTCGCTGCTCGCCGCCGGGCCGCTCATGCGCGTTCTGGGCGACAAGATCGAAGGCGCGCTGACTCGCTTGCTCGGTGTCGTGCTGGCAGCGCTGGCGGCGCAATTCGTGGTCGACGGGATCAAGCAGGCTTTCGACCTGTAACTCAGAACGACGCTGCCACCGTCAGCGCCGGGCCGCTTTCCGGAAAGGCGTTGCCGGTAACGCGAAACCGCCAATCGGCGTTGATGGTCAGCGTGCTGCGGCCGACGGGGCGTTGCCAGCCAAGGGTCGGGCCGACATCGGCGCGATAGGCTGCTTCGATGCCGGTCTGGGCGCCGCCCCAGGCGCCGGCGCCAGCAAGCAGCCGGCCCTTGCCCAGCCGCAGCAGCGGCAGCGCCGCGCGCGCTTCGACACCGCCATAGCCATTGCCGTCGTCGATCACCCCGGCTTCGGCATAGGCCTGCCATTCGATCCGCCGCAGCCGCCCCGGCAACCGCCCGCTGCGGCCACCGGCAAGCCGCAGCGTCCAGCCGTTGCGCGCCAGCGCGCCCAGCGCGATCAGCCGTTCGGCACTGACCGACAGCCCCGGCCGAAACTGCCAGCGCAATCCGACGGCGGCCTGGGCAGTAAGCGCCGGTGCATCGGTGGCGGCGGAGTTGCGGACGACCACGGCCAGCGGCGAGCGCGCCAGCGGATCGAGCGTGAAGGCCAGCGTGCTGCCGCTCTGGCCGCCACCGAGCAGCGGCGCCGCCGCAGCGCTGACAGGCCCCGGCGCCCTTGTCAGCGCATAGACATCGCCCGACCAGCGCCGCCGCATGGCCTCACGCTGGCGGCGCCAGCCATCGGCATTGGGGTGTGGCCCGGCGAGAAGTGCTGCATCGAGCAGCCGGGCAGCACGGCGACGCTCGCCGACAGCCAGCCGCGCATAGGCTTCGCTGGCCAGCGCAAAGGCTTCGGCCGACGGCGGCTCGCGATCGGGGTGATCGATCAGCACATCGGGAATGGCCGGCAGCGATCGCGGCTGGAACCATGCTGCCAGCGCTTCGGGCGGCCGCAACGGCTGGGCATCGCGCAGCGGCGGCAGCCCGGCTTCGGCCGGCAGGACTGCGGGGGCCAGTGGCGCTGCAGCCGGCGGCATGGCGGCAAGCACCGGCGCTCCGGCCAGCGTCGCCGCGTCGGCGAGGACAGCCAGCGTCGCCGCGTCGGCGAGGACAGCCAGCGCCGGCGCCGCCGGGGGTGCGCTTTGGGACCCCGGCACAGGCGATCGCACGGTCGCGCCCGAATCCCGAACCGCTGCCGGCGTTTCTCGTGCTGCCATCTCGGTTCGCGCGGCCTGCCGCGGCCCGGACGGCGGCATCTCGGCCAGCCGGATCGCCTGCCGCCAGTCGGTCGCCAGCCCGGCTGCATCGCTCCACGCCGCCGGCAGCCGCAGCGCCAGCCAGCCGACCAGCAGCACGCCGCCCCAGCGCAGCGCCCGCAACGGCCGCCCTGCGGCTGCCGGGCGTTGCGCGCGGGCGCCCGGCGATGGCCGGCGCAAAGCGCCGATCAGCCTTCCGGATAGCGATGGATCGTCTTTTCCCACGCCAATTGTCCGCCCCGCCGCAGCATAGCCCGATATCGGCGCATCGCCACCCAGGCGGCCGCGGCGTTGACCAGATTGCTGGCAACGGCGCGCGGAATCGCCAGCAGCCCCTGCGCCGGGCCATAGGCATAGGCCGTGAAGCCGGCACGCATCAGCAACCGCCACGCCAACAACGCCGCATTGGCCCAGACCAGCGTCTGCAGCAGTGGCGGCAGCCCCGGCACCGCCGCTGCCGCCGGCCGCAGCCATGGCAGCAGCCACGCATCGACCAGAACCAGCCCGGCGACGACATAACCGGCCATCGACAGCAGCGCCGCCGCCAGCGCCTTGCGATCACGCAGCAGCATGTAGCGATCGGCAATGCCGCCCGGCCAGCCGATGCGGTCCCAGCCGGCAAGCGCGATTCCGGTCAGCCAGCGCGATTTCTGGCGGACGGCATCGGCGAAAGTCGCCGGGAAATGTTCCTGCGTCGCCACCATCACCGGCTCGTCACCGGCACGAATGCGCACCAGCGCGCCGCGCCCGCCAAGCGCCTTGATGCGGTGGCCGAGCTCGTAATCCTCGGTCAGGCACGTCGCATCGAACGGATCGCCTCCGGCCGCCGCCGCGATGCGGCCGAGCATGGTGCGATCGATCGCCGCGCCGACCCCCGCCG
>JBBQWE010000151.1:0-5506 GCA_038210855.1 Sphingomonadales bacterium
GGCAAGAACCTTGTCGGCGCGTTCCACCAGCCGTCACTGGCGCAGTTCACGCGGCGGATATGCCGAAGTAGTCAAGTATGGCCTGATTGGCGACGCCACCTTTTTCGACTGGTGCGAGGCCAATGCCGCCGCGCTGCTCGCCGGCGATCCGGCACTGCAGGTCGAAGCCATCGCCAGCGCCTGCCGCGCCAAGGCTCGCACCGTCGCTGCCGACGAACGCGAAACCGGCGATATCCGCGCGCTGCTCAACCTCGGCCACACTTTCGGCCATGCCTATGAAGCGGAAGCCGGCTATTCGGACCGGCTACTGCATGGCGAGGCGGTCGCGCTCGGCATGGCGCTGGCGTTCGATCTTTCGGCGGCACGCGGCCTGTGCCCGGCGGCCGATGCCGTTCGAGTCCGCAGCCACCTTGCTGCCATGGGCTTCCGCCTGTCGCCCGCCGATTTCGGCATCAACGCGCGACCGGCGACGCTGATCCACCACATGCGCCAGGACAAGAAGATGCAGGCCGGCACGCTGCCATTCATCCTTGCGCGCGGCATCGGCCGCGCTTTCGTCGCCCGCGACGTGCCGCTGGCCGACGTCGAAACGTTCCTCGCCAGCGTCGAATGAGGCCGACGGTGCCGGCGGCCGCCCATTAAGCCAAAGGCTGCACCGGCGCGATGGACGGCAGCGGTGCCACGACCGCCACCGGCGCCGCCGGCAGCACGGTCCCGGCTTCGATGACGCCCAGCGCGGCTTCGCCAGCGACCAGCCGATCGGCGGCAGTCAGCCATGCGGCAAGGGCGGGCGGCCGCGGCGATGGCAACCGGCGTAGCTGCGTCGCAGCAGCAGCGACATCACCACGGGCCAGCGCCGCGGCAGCGGCAGCGGCCGGCCGGGCGACGAGATCGGGCCGGATTACCGCCGCGGTGACGGCGCGGCCGAACGCAGACCACCAATCGACGCGGGCACCCGGGCCGGGGCCGGCACCGATCGCCAGCCGCAGCCCGGAAAAGTCGCCGGCCAGCGCGGCACGCGACACCGGCGCGCTGCCCAGCGCGACGATTGCCGTGACGGCACGCGGATAGCGTGCCTCGAACTGGCGGCGCAGCTCGGGATCGAGCGCGCCGAGCGGGCGCCCGGACTCCAGCGCCCGGCGGACCATCACCAACGTCAGCATGGCTTCGGCACGTGCCGCGGCAGCGGTGGCGACGGCGGCGGTGGCTTCGCTCCGCCCGCGGTCGGCCGTGATCGCTGCCGAAAGTGCGCCGAGGTCGGCGGTCAGCCGGTCGATGCGTTCGGCATCGCGAGCGATCTGGTCGGTGCTCGTTTCGATCCGCGCTTCGGTCCGGGCCAGCCGCTCCACGGGCGCCGGCGCGGTGGCAGTGCGGCGCTCGATGGTGGCAAGCCGAGCCCGCAGTGCTGCCAGATCGGCATCCTCGGCCACGCGGCTGCCGAAATCGCGGGCAAACGGCAGCCGGTCGCGCACCGCGGCTTCGAACCAGGGATTGGCGATCATGCCGGCGGTGAACACGAACAGGCCGCCGGCGAACACCCAGGGCAGGCTCGATCGCGGCGGCCGGCGCGGTTCGACCGGCGGCTGGCCAGTCAGCCGCGAGCGCAGCCGTTCGGTGGCATCGAGGCTGGCGCGATCGACCTCGCTGCGCTCGCCGGCGGTTTCGAAGGGGTCACGGGATGCCATCAGGTAATCTTGTTGCACGCCGGCGGCAGCGTCGCCAGCAGCGCCGCTTCATCGGGGCTCGCGGCGACAGCGATGCCGGCCCAGCCGGTGCCCGCTGCCAAGGCCACTGCCTGGCTGATCGCGGCGATGGCAATCCCGGCCCGGGCGTGCCCCAGCCGATCGCATTCGGCGGCGAAATGCGCCGCGGTACGCGGGCTGAACAGCAGCACGCAATCGGCCGCGAAGTCCGCCAACGGCTGCCGCCGGGCGCGGTAGAGCAACCGAGTCACGATTTCGAGGCCGGTCGGCACCACCACCGGCACCCGGTCCGATCCGGCGAGATGCAGCACGCTGGCAAAGCCGGCAGCGGCGATGGCACCGACCAGCGCCTGCGCCGTGCCGGCGCCGCTGCGGATGTCGGCAAAGCCCGCCGCCCGTGCCGCTGCCGCCGTCGCCTCGCCGACGGTGAAGCAGGGCAGCGCCGCCAGTGCTGCGCCGGCCGGGGCCACCACCCGCGCGGCCGCCGCACTGGTCAGCATCACTGCCGGTGGCAGCGGATCGGGAAGCGCCCATGCCAGGGTTCCGACCGCCAGCAGCGGCGCCTCGACAGCGTCATGCCCCATCGCGCGCAGCCGCGCTGCGGTTGCAGCGGCGCCGGGTTGCGGGCGGGTGACGAGAACCCGCATCGCCCGTTCAGGGATGGAAGAGACCGCGCAACGCCGGGCTGGCGGCGGCGAGCAGTTCGGCCGCCAGCGCGGCCACCCGTGCCGGTGCCTCGGCCAGCGGCGCGGTGAATTCGCCGCTGCGCCGCTCGCTGCCGTCCTCGGCAAGCATTTCGCCGCGGAAGCGCACGTTGCTGCCGGTGATTTCGGCCAGCGCCGCCACCGGGCTGTGGCAGGTGCCGCCCAGCGCCGCCAGGAAACCGCGTTCCAGCGCGACGGCGGCATGGGTGTCGGCGTGGTCGATGGCCGAAAGCAAGGCGATGGTCGCAGCATCGCCGGCGCGAGCGGTGATGCCGACGGCGCCTTGGGCGCTTGCCGGCAGCATCGCATCGATCGGGATCGCCGAACCGGCCGCGACACCGAGCCGGTCGAGCCCTGCGGCGGCCAGCAGCGTCGCATCGATGGCGCCGGAATCGACCTTGGCCATCCGGGTCGCGACATTGCCGCGCAACATCTCGATGCGCAGATCGGGCCGCACCTCCAGCAACTGCGCCGCGCGCCGCGGCGACGATGTGCCGATGCGAGCGCCGCGCAGCAGGCTCGCGATGCTGTCGGCACCGATCAGCCGCTCGCGGACATCGGCACGCGGCAGCATGGCGACCAGCGCGATGCCGTCGCGAAGCTGGGTTTCGACATCCTTCATCGAATGCACGGCGCAATCGATGCGGCCATCGAGCAGCGACGCATCGAGTTCCTTGGTCCATAGCGCCTTGCCGCCGATTTCGGCGAGCGGCCGGTCCTGCACCTGGTCCCCGGTCGTGCTGATCACCACGATCTCCGTGGCGATCCCATGCGCTGCCCGCAGCGCCGCCGCCGTCATGTTCGCCTGTGCCAGGGCGAGCGGCGAGCCCCTGGTTCCGAGCCGGAATATCGTCATCGCGGTGCTTGTGAAAGGCGCGGCGGCGCTTGGCAAGGGCGCCCGCCCTGCCCGCACCGCCTCGCCAGCGCCTCCCGCCGTCTGCTAAAGGGCGTGGATGACCGGCTGGCAGTCCCTCGAAAGCTTTCGTTTCGGCGATTCGCCGGAAATGGCCGATCGGCTGCTCGGCTTCGTCCTCGCCGGTTCCAAACGCGCCACCTGCTGGTCTATCACCGAAGGCGAGCAGACCCATGTCGGCAAGCGCATGGTCGTTCTCGACGGCGCCGGCAGACCGCGCGCCGTCATCGAAACGCGCGAGCTCGTCCAGCGCCGTTTCGACGATGTCGATTGGGACTTCGCTCGGCATGAAGGCGAAGGCGACTGCGATCTGGAAGGATGGCGCGCCGGCCACCGCGCCTATTTCGAACGTCACGGCCTGTTCGCCCCCGACATGCTGTTGTGGTGCGAACGCTTCGAACTGGTCGCCGTGCTTTGACTGTCATCCTCGGCATCGAAGCCTCGTGCGATGAAACCGCCGTCGCGCTGGTGACCGGCGACCGCCGAATCCTCGCCCAGCGCATCGCCAGCCAGAACGAGGCGCACCGGCCGTTCGGCGGCGTCGTCCCCGAACTCGCCGCGCGCGCCCATACCGAACGGCTGGCGCCGATGGTTGCCGATGTGCTCAAGGAAGCCGGCCTCGGTCTCGGGCAGGTGGACGCGATCGCCGCCACCGCCGGGCCGGGGCTGATCGGCGGCGTCATGGTCGGGCTGGTCACCGGCAAGGCGCTGGCGTTTGCGGCCGCCAGGCCGCTGATCGCCGTCAACCACCTCGAAGGCCATGCGCTCAGCCCGCGGCTGGTCGAACCCCGGCTCGATTTCCCTTATCTGCTGCTGCTGGTGTCGGGCGGCCATTGCCAGCTGCTCGGCGTCGAAGGCGTCGGCCGCTACCGCCGGTTGGCAACGACCATCGACGACGCCATCGGCGAAGCCTTCGACAAGACCGCCAAGGTCCTCGGCCTCGGCTTTCCCGGCGGCCCGGCGGTAGAACGCGCCGCGCGCGACGGCAACGCTGCCCGCTTTGCGCTGCCGCGGCCTTTGCTCGGCAGCGCCGAACCGCATTTCTCCTTCGCCGGCCTCAAATCGGCCGTGCTCCGGCAATGGCAGGCCCTCGGCCACGCCGCCGGCGTCAATCCCGCTGCGATGGCGACGGAAAACCACCCCGAAAGCGTCGTCGCCGATCGCGCCGACCTTGCCGCGGCATTCCAGGCCGCCGCCACCGATTGCCTTGTCGATCGCACCGCCGGCGCCATCGCGGCCTTCCCGGCCGCCACCGCGCTGGTGGTTGCCGGCGGCGTCGCCTCCAACGCCGCCATCCGCGCCGCACTGGCAACCCTCGCCAGCCGCCACGGCCTGCCGTTCGTGGCGCCGCCGCCATGGCTGTGTACCGACAACGCCGCGATGATCGCCTGGGCCGGCGCCGAACGCCTTGCACTCGGCCTTACCGACAGCCTCGATGCCCCGGCGCGCGCGCGATGGCCGCTCGATCCCGATGCCGAAGCGGTGCGCGGGGCGGGGGTGCGGGCGTGAGGGGACGTTTCGCCTTCCTCCCCGGCCGCCGGAGGCAGCACTGACTGTCGCCGTGATCGGCGGCGGCGCCTGGGGCACCGCGCTCGCCGCCGTTGTCGCCAGCGGCGGCGAGCCTGTCCGCCTGTGGGCGCGCGAGGCCGAAGTCGTCGGCGCGATCAATACGGGCCACGAAAACCCGTTGTTCCTGCCCGGCGTCGTGCTGCCGGCGGGAATTGCCGCGACCGGCGACGGCCGTGACCTGGCCGACGCCGATCTGTGGCTGGTCGTCGTGCCGGCGCAGCATCTGCGCGGCGTGCTCGCCGCCATGCCGCTCGGCGGCGCTCCGACGCTGCTGCTGTGCGCCAAGGGGCTGGAGGCCGGATCGCACATGCTGATGGCCGAAATCGCTGCCGAAATTGCGCCGTCGTCGTCGATCGCCGTGCTGTCGGGCCCCAGTTTCGCTCATGAAGTGGCGCGCGGGCTGCCGACGGCAGTGACCCTCGCCTGCGCCGATTCGGCCGGTGGCGAGGCGCTGGTGGCGCGCCTCGCCCGACCGTCGTTTCGCCCCTATCTGTCAGACGACGTGATCGGCGCTGAAATCGGCGGCGCAGTCAAGAACGTGCTGGCGATCGCCTGCGGCGTCGTGGAAGGCGCCGGCCTCGGCCTCAACGCCCGCGCCGCGCTGATCGCACGCGGCT
>JBBQWE010000152.1:0-5427 GCA_038210855.1 Sphingomonadales bacterium
CCTTCGCAAACTGTTCGATTGCCGCGGTAATCCGATTGGGTGCGCTTGTCATCGGCTTATGGCAATCACCGTGCTGCATTCGGCAATTGCGGCGGGACTGTGGCGGCGCGGCAACAGCTGACGAAAGCGATGATTGCGCGCCCCGTTCGGCGGCCGCTGCCCTGCCGCGTTGCACGCACCCGTGACCGTGCTACAGCCGATCTTCCTCCGGCTCTGCTTGCGAACGAACCCCCCATCCATGCGCCTTTCCCGCTATTTTCTGCCCGTCCTCAAGGAAACCCCGGGCGATGCCCAGGTCGTCAGCCATCAGTTGATGCTGCGCGCCGGCATGATCCGCCAGACCGCCGCCGGCATCTATGCCTGGCTGCCACTGGGGCTGCGCGTGCTGAAGAAAATCGAGACGATCGTCCGCGAGGAACAGGATCGCGCCGGCGCCATCGAAGTGCTGATGCCGACCATCCAGGCATCGGACCTGTGGAAGCAATCGGGGCGTTACGATGCCTATGGTCCTGAAATGCTGCGTATCACCGATCGCCACAACCGCGAGATGCTGTTCAGCCCGACCGCCGAGGAGCTGTTCACCGTCATCTTCCAGAACGGCGCCAAATCCTATCGCGATTGCCCGCGCAACCTCTACCAGATCCAGTGGAAGTTCCGTGACGAAGTCCGCCCGCGCTTCGGCGTGCTGCGCGGCCGCGAATTCCTGATGAAGGACGCCTACAGCTTCGACCTCGATTTCGACGCGGCGCGGCACAGTTACAACCGCATGTTCCTTGCCTATCTGCGGACCTTCGCGCGGATGGGCGTCCATGCCATCCCGATGCGCGCCGATACCGGGCCGATCGGCGGCGACCTTTCCCATGAATTCATCGTGTTGGCCCCAACCGGCGAAAGCGATGTCTTTTATCACGAAAACTGGGAAAAGGGCCGCGATACGCGCGGTGTCGATGCCGATGATGCGGCAGGGCTCGCCGGCTGGATCGATGCGCTGAACGCCGATTATGCTGCCACCGACGAAATGCGCGACGCCGCCGCCGAAGCCGCCACGGGCGCTGCCCTGAAACAGTCCAAGGGCATCGAAGTCGGCCAGGTCTTCTACTTCGGCGACAAATATACAAGGGCCATGGGCGTCACCGTGCAGGGCCCCGACGGGGTGCCGGTCACGCCGCTGATGGGCAGCTATGGCATCGGCGTGTCGCGGCTGGTCGGCGCCATCATCGAGGCGAGCCACGACAAGGACGGCATCATCTGGCCCGAGGCAGTGGCGCCGTTCAAGGTCGTGCTGATCAACATCCGTGCCGATGAAGCGGCCTGTGTGGCCGCCGCCGACAAGCTCTATGCCGATCTGACGGCCGCCGGCGTCGAAGTGCTGTATGACGATCGCGACGAGCGCGGCGGCGCCAAATTCGCCACGGCCGACCTGATCGGCGTGCCCTGGCAGCTTGTGCTGGGGCCGAAGGGCGTCGCCGCCGGCACCGTCGAACTGAAGCGCCGCGGCGGCGACAAGCTGGAAATGACCGCCGAAAATGCCTTTGCCAGGCTGACGGCTTGATCACCCGCTACGAACGCATGATCGCCCGGCGCTATCTGCTGCCGGGGCGGGGGGAGGGGTTCATCTTCCTCGTCGCCACGATCAGCCTCGTTGCCGTGGCGCTGGGCGTCGCTGCGCTGATTGCGGTGATGAGCGTGATGAACGGCTTTCGTGCCGAATTGTTCGATCGCATCCTCGGGCTCAACGGCCATGCCGTGGTGCAGGGCTATGGCGGGCGCATCGAGGCGTGGCAGCCGCTGGCGGCAAAACTGCGCGCGCTGCCCGGCGTCACCAGCGCGACGCCGCTGATCGAATCGCCGCTGATGGGCAGTTTCGGCGGCCGGGTCGAAGGCGTGCTGGTACGCGGGCTGGCGCCGGCCGATCTCGATGCCAGCGCCATCCTGCAGGACAATGTGCTGGCCGGGTCGATGAAGGCGCTGCGGCCGGGCAGCGACAGCGTCGCCATCGGGGCGCGGCTCGCCGAAGCGCTCGGCGCGCGCGTCGGCGACCAGCTTTCGCTGATCAACCCGCAGGGCGAATCGACGCCGTTCGGAACGGTGCCGCGCATCGTCGCCTATCGCATCGCGGCGATCTTCGAAGTCGGCATCTATGATTATGACAAGGCGTTCGTGGTGATGCCGCTGGCCGATGCGCAGACGCTGCTGCGGCTGGGCGATGCGGTCGGCATGGTCGAGGTGGTGACCGACGATCCCGATCGGATCGGCGAAATCCTCGCCCCCATTCAGCCGGCAATCGTCGGCAAGGCCGTGGTTTCCGACTGGAAATCGACCAATGCCGCGCTGTTTTCGGCGCTGGTCGTCGAACGCACGGTGATGTTCTGGGTGCTTTCGATCATCATCCTGGTCGCGGTTTTCAACATATTGTCGTCGCTGATCATGCTGGTGCGCGCCAAGACCCGCGATATCGCCATCCTGCGCACCATGGGCGCCAGCCGGCTGGCGCTGATGCGGGTGTTCATGATCGTCGGCACGCTGATCGGCGGCCTCGGCACCGCGGCCGGCGCCGCACTGGGCTTTGCGATCCTCGCCTTTCGCCAGCCGATCGTCGCCGGCGTCGGCAGCCTGACCGGCACCAATCTCTGGGACCCGTCGGTACGCTATCTGACCGAATTGCCATCGAAGACCGACCCCATGGAAGTCATCGGCATCGTCGCGCTGGCACTGCTGCTGTCGTTCCTGGCGACGCTCTATCCGGCATGGAAGGCGGCGAGCACCGATCCGGTGCAGGTGCTGCGCTATGAATAGTGCGGCGGCAGGGCCGGAATTCGTCCTCGATGTCCGCGACCTGCGCCGCAGCTTCACCCAGGGCCAGGCCGTCATCGAAGTGCTGCGCGGCGTCGATCTGGCGGTGCAGCCCGGCGAGATCGTCGCGCTGCTGGGGCCGTCGGGGTCCGGCAAATCGACGCTGCTGCAAGCGATCGGCCTGCTGGAAGGTGGCTTTTCCGGGGCGATCAGCATCGCCGGCGAACGGGTCGAAGCGCTCGACGACCGCGGCCGCACGCGGGTGCGGCGCGACCGGCTCGGCTTCGTCTACCAGTTCCACCACCTGCTTCCGGATTTCAGCGCGCGCGAGAATGTCCAGCTTGCCGGCCTCGTCGCCGGCCGCGGCGAGACCGAGGCGATGGCCCGGGCGACCGAATTGCTGACCGCGCTCGGCCTCGGTGCCCGGCTCGATCATCGCCCGGCCGAGCTTTCGGGCGGGGAGCAGCAGCGCGTCGCGGTGGCTCGCGCGCTGGCCAACAAGCCGGTGCTGGTGCTGGCCGACGAGCCGACCGGCAACCTCGACGAAGCGACCGCGGCGCGGGTGCTGGCGGAGTTCGTGGCGCTGGTTCGCGACCAGGGATCATCGGCAGTGATCGCGACGCACAATATCGCGCTGGCGCGGGCGGTCGATCGGGTGGTGACGCTGCACGAGGGGCGGCTGGAAGCACCGACCCGCTAGGCGAGGCAACGGCAAGCTTGGTCGCGTCGGCCGCCTTGCCCGTCTTTCTAATAGGCTTCGATTGCGCTGGTTGGGCGCCGCATTCCCTGTGAAACGACCGGGGAGACGTCCGATGCACAAGAATCGCGAATTTCTGGGCTATGCCGGGCTCGCTGCCGCGTCGGGGCTGGTTGCCGCGCCAGCGATTGCACAGATGGAACGGGCCGTCGGTCAGCCGCAGGCCGCCGGCATGGGCGCCGGCATGGGCGCCGGCATGGGCGCCCCGCAAGCCGATTCTGCCGCTCGCCGGCCGGTGCTTTCGGCCGAAAGCCTGCGCCGCGTTCTCGAAGACCCGAAATCCGGACGGGCGGCCGGGTCGGTGTTGTCGGAGAGCGTCGACAAGTTCCTGCAAAGCTATTTCCGGCTGACTCCGCTGCAGCAACAACAGCGGGCGGCGCTGTCCGCCGATGCGCGCAGCGAAATGCAGCATGTCGGCAGCATGATCGCGCGTGGCGGCCGGCTGACCGAGCTCGCGTTCGTCGGTTCGACAACCGACCCCGGGACCGGCATGCCGGTCGGCAAGACAAAGAAGGTAACGGTCGGCGTCGAGGTCGGGCCGGTGAAGGCCAGCGTCGCGTTCGAGTTCACGGCCTAGGGTCGGTTGCAGAGGGGCGGGGGAGCGGGCCGGTGCCGGCTCCATTTGTGAACGCAATCGACTCGAGGCCCGGCGCCATGGCCTGACCTCGGCGTGGTTCCGGCCGGAGCGTCTGCCCCGGCCATTCCTGGGGACAAGTCCGGCGTTGCGGCTTCCCAACGGCCGGCAACGGCCCCATCGTCGGCGCCATGCCCCACGCCGGATTCGTCCCCCTTCGCCTGCATTCGGCCTATTCGGTGCTCGAATCGACCATGCAGCCCGAAGACCTGGCCAAGGCGTGCCGCAAGGCCGGCTTTCCCGCTGCCGGGCTTGCCGATCGCGGCAACATGTTCGCGGCGATGGACTTCACCGCCGCCGCCAAGGACGCCGGCGTGCAGCCGATCATCGGCGCGCTGCTGGCGGTCGAACGGCCGGGGTCGCGATCGGCGCTCACCCGCCCGATCAACGACTGGCTGGTGTTGTTTGCCCAGGACCACGCCGGCTACACCAACCTGATCGGCCTGGTCAGCGAGGCGCATCTGGCGGCCCCCGCCAGCGACGACCCCCATGTCACGCTGGCGGCGCTGGCAGGCCGCACCGAGGGGCTGATCTGCCTGACCGGCGGCGAGGATGGCGCGCTGGTGCGGCTGCTTGGCGAGGGGCAGGACGCCGGGGCCTATGCCGACGCGCTGGAGCGGCTGTTTCCGGGCCGGCTCTATGTCGAGATCAGCCGCTGCGGCGATGCGCTGGTGCAGCGCGCCGAATCCGCGCTGCTGCAACTGGCGGCGGCGCGGCGGCTGCCGATCGTCGCCACCTGCCCGGCGAAGTTCTTCGAAGCCAAGGGCCATGGCGCCCATGACGCGCTGCTCTGCATCGCGGCATCGGCCTATGTCGCTGCCGAAGAACGGGTGCGATCGAACCCAGAACACCGGTTGAAGAACGCCGACGAGATGCGCGCCGCCTTTGCCGACCTGCCCGAAGCCATCGCCAACACGCTGGTCGTGGCGCAGCGCTGCGCGGTGCTGGCACCGTCGCGCAAGCCGATCCTGCCCAGCCTGGCCGGCGAGCCGGAGGCCGAGGAGCGCGCTCTCGATGCGGCGGCCGCTGCCGGGCTCGCGAGGCGGCTGGCCGCGGCGGGGCGGACGGGCGACGCCGCCAAGCCTTATCACGATCGCCTCGCCTTCGAGTGCAAGGTCATCAAGGACATGGGCTTCCCCGGCTATTTCCTGATCGTTGCCGATTTCATCCAATGGGCGAAGGGGCAGCGGATTCCAGTCGGGCCGGGGCGCGGTTCGGGCGCGGGGTCCGTCGTCGCCTGGTC
>JBBQWE010000153.1:0-5397 GCA_038210855.1 Sphingomonadales bacterium
GACCGGTTTCGGCGGCGCCGGCGCCAATGGCATCAACAATGCCGGCATCGTCGTCGGCTACAGCATCGGCAGCGGCACGTTGTTCATTGCCGAAGGTACGGCACGTCCGGTCGCCTCGTTGCAATCCGTCCAGACTGCCACCGTCTGGACCGGCGGCGTCGCGGCAGGCCTTGCCAATCCGTTCGGCGCCTTCAACAGCCTGGCGACCGCGGTCAACGCCGCCGGCCAGATCGTCGGCGCTGCCAACCGCACGACCTCTTTCGGTTCGTCGCAAGCGGTGATCTGGATGGGCGGTGTCGCCAACGGGCTTGATATCGGTGCCGACGCGCGCAGTTCGGCGCGGGCAATCAGCAGCCATGGCTGGGTCGCCGGGCGCAGCGACGATTTTTCCGGAAACCGGACGGCTACCGTACGGGACAGCGCCGGCACGCGGTTGAGCCTTGGCAAAGTCGGCGGTTGCACGTTCACCGATGCCCGCGGCATCAACAGTGGCGCCGACGTCGTCGGGTTCGCAACCGGGGATCAGTCCGGAACCTGCGGCGGAACGTCCGACAGCGTGGGGTTGCTGTGGAAATGGAACGGCACCGGCCATGATGCCGTTGACCTTAACGCTGCGGTCGTCAATCTCGACGGCTGGGACCTCAATGCGCCGCAAGCGATCAACGATCGCGGCCAGATCGTCGGCTTCGGCTTCGATGAAAACGGCAACACCCGCGGCTTCCTGCTGACGGCGGTGCCCGAGCCTGGCAGCTGGGCGATGCTGATCGCCGGCTTCGGCCTCGTCGGCGCCGCCGCTCGCCGCCGTCGCGCGCTGGCGGCCTGGCGGCCTGACGGTCAGTCGATCGCGATGATTTCGACCTCGTGGCCGGCGACGGTCACGAGGTCGCCGATGGCCCGGCCGATCACGGCGCTGGCCAGCGGCGATACCCAGGAAACGCTGCCCTGTGCCGGATCGGCTTCGTCGTCGCCGACGATTGTCCATCGGCGTTGCACGCCCGCGGCATTTTCGATGGTGACGGCATGGCCGAAGCCGACGCGGCCATCGCTGCGCCGCGCTTCCACCAGTTGCGCGCTGGCCCGCCGCGCCGCCCAATAGCGCAGGTCGCGCGTCGCCCGCGCCATGGCGCTGCGGTCGCTGGCAATCGCGTCACCGGCCTGGGCCTGCGCATGGGCGATACGGGCCGCAGCGAGTTCGGCATCGATGGCGGCAAGGCCGGCCGGGGTCACCAGATTGGCATGCACCGGGATCGGCCGATCGGGCAGGTTCGCCGCCACGGCTTCGGCATCGTTTTCCCTGGTGAAGGCCACGCTCATCCTTCGCAATATGGGGCGGTGGCCCGCGGCACGCAAATTGCCGGATCGATTGCGGCAGCGATTGCGGCAGCGCTGCTTTTTTGATTGATGGCGGTGCGCCGGGTTCGCGGCGAACGGGAGCGCGGGGCAATGCGGGTGGCAGCGATGCTGGTGGCGGCGGCGATGATGCCGCAAGCGCCTGCCGGGCAGTTGCTGTCGCCGAATGCTTTGCCGCCGAATGCTTTGCCGCTGCGAGCGTTGCCGCCGCGAGCGTTGCCGCCGAATGCTTTGCCGCCGCGAGCGTTGCCGCCGCGAGTTCAGCCGCCGCGAGCGTCGCTGCGAGCGCCGCTGCGAGCGCCGCCGCGAGCGCTTCCAGGACTGTGGGAGAGCGTCGCGCGCACCGATATCGGTTCGGCGCCGGGGCTCGATCCGGCCGCAGCGGCGCTGGTGCGGCGAATGGTGGCGCGGCCGGTGATCGAACGCGCCTGCGTCACCGCAGCGGCGATCGATGCCGATCGTGCCGCGATGGTCGCCGCCGGTGATGGCTGTTCGCTCGGCCCGGTGCGGATCGCCGGCGGCCGGCTGGCCATCGAACGGCGCTGCGCTGCGGCCGGCACGGTGACGCAATTGCGCGGGCCAGTGACCGCCAAGACCTATCTTTTGACCGGCATCGTCACCGCGGTATCGCCGGCCCCGGCAATGGCCCCGGGGATGGCCCCGGCAATGGCAGTCACGCTCGCCGTCGCCGGGCGCCGGCTGGGGCCCTGCCCGCGATGAAAGCGATGCGGCGCTGGTCGGCGCCGTTCCTCGCCCTGCTGCTGGCGACCCCCGCCGCTGCCGCCGGCCCGGCGCTCGCCGATATCGTCGCCGGCCGCACGCCGGCGACGCCGTCCCTTGCCGGGCTGGCGGTGGTGGTCGCCGATGCCGGCGGCACGCGCCGCGCCGAAGCGCATGGCCTTGCCGTGATCGGGCCGCCGCGCGCGCTTCGCGCCGATACGCCAGCGCGGGTGGCGTCGATTTCCAAGCTCGTCGTCGCCATCGCCGTACTGCGGCTGGTCGAACAGCGCCGGCTCGATCTGGATGGCGACGTGGCGCGCTGGCTGGGGCGGCCGCTGCGCAACCCGGCGTTTCCGGCGGCGCCGGTGACGCTGCGGCAGCTGCTGTCGCACACGTCGGGCATCGAAGACGGTCCGGGCTATGGCTTCCCGATGGGCAGCGATGCGGTCGCCGGCCTGATGCCGGCGCATTGGGCCGCGGCACCGGGCAGCCGCTTTGCCTATGCCAACCTCAATTACGGCCTCGTTGCCACGGTGATGGAGGCAGCGACGGGCGAGCGCTTCGATCGGTTGATGACCCGGCTGGTGCTGGCACCGCTGCGCCTCGATGCCGGCTACAACTGGCAGGGGGCGAGCGATGCCGCGGTGGCGGCGGCGGCAACGCTGTACCGCAAGGGCCGCGACGAGACGGCGTGGGACCCGGCCGGGCCGTGGATCCCGCAGGTCGATGATCTGCACGGCGTGCGGCCGGCCTGCCCGGTGGCGAGCGATGCCGGCTGCGACCTTGCCGGCTATCGCCCGGGAACCAACGGCACGTTGTTCAGCCCGCAGGGGGGTCTGCGGATTTCCGCGCTCGGCCTCGCGAAGATCGGCCGGCTGCTGCTGCGCGGCGGCGAAGTCGATGGCGTGCGGCTGTTGTCGCGGGCATCGGTCGAAACGCTGCTGACGCCGGTGTGGCGGATGGGGCAGGGGCCGGCCGGCGCCGTCCCCGACGACAGCTATGGCGGCCAGATGCTGTGCTATGGCCCCGGCGCGCATTGCCTGTCCGGCACGGCCGGCGCCAGCGACGCGCTGCTTCCCGGACGGCGATTGTGGGGGCATCTCGGCGACGCCTATGGCCTGTATGGCGGGCTGTGGATCGATCGGCAGCGCGGCCGCGTGTTCGTCTATCTGATCACCGGCACCGGCGATGATCCGATGCGAGCGCCGCGAGAGCCCGGTGCAGCGGCGTTTTCGGCGGTGGAGACGGCGGTGATGGCCGATCTGGCGGCGACGCCATGAGGCGTTTCATCGCGAGCAATGGTGGCGCGTCGCTGCCGGCGCTATGGCAGACGTTTGCTGCCGGAGATTGCGCCTGACCCCCGAAGATATCGTTGCCGCCGAGGTTCGCGACCGCGACCGCGATATCTGGCTGGCGGTGCATTATGCGCCGGCGGTCGTGCGGCCGGGGCTGCTGGCGCTGTTCGGCATCGATCTGGAAATGCGCGCCATCGTGGCGACGACATCGGATGCGATGATCGGGCAGATCCGCCTCGCCTGGTGGCGGGAGGCGTGCGAGGGCCTCGATGCCGGGCGCCTGCCGGCGCAACCGCTGTTGCAACTGGCTGCCGATGCGCTGGTGCCGGCGGGGATTCGTGGCTCCGAACTGGCCGAGATCGAGGACCGCTGGATCGGCCTCATCGACAGTGACGAAGTACCGGCGGAACATATCGCCGGCGGCGGGCGACTGTTCGCGCTGGCGGCGCGGTTGACCGGCGGCAGCGGCGGCGATGCCGACCGGCTGGGTCGTGTCTGGGCGGGGGCGGCCGGGCCGTTGCCGCGAGTGGGGGCAGCGCTGCGGCCGCTGCTCGGGTTGGCGATGCTGGCGCAGCGCGATGCGGCGCGTGGTGGGGAGAGGGAACCGCGCGGCAATCTCGCCCGGCAATGGCGGCTGCTGCGCGCGGTTGCCACCGGGCGCTGAAGCAGGCAATTCTCGGCAGGCAAGGGGACCGAAACGATGCGGCGATGGTTGGCACTGGCAGCGCTGCTATTGGGTGTGCTCGGCGCCGGGTTTTTCTGGGCGCGCGACAATCCCGCCGCCCGGGCCGCTGCGCCGCCGCCGCCGGCGGTCGCAACCGAGGACGGCGACGAACCGCTGGTTGCGCCGGCCAGCAACGTGACGCCGGCCGATCGCGAAGCCCGGCGCTTTGCGCGCTATGATCGCGACGGCGACGCTCGCATCGGCCGCGACGAATTCCTCGCCAGCCGCCGCAAGAGCTTTGCCAGGCTCGACCGCGACAGCGACGGCCGGCTGGGGTTCGAGGAATATGCCGCCGCCACCGCCAAGAAGTTCGGCCGGGCCGATCTTGACGGCGACGGCAGCCTTGCGGCGAAGGAATTCGCCAGCACCGCGGTGAAACGCCGCCCGGCGCCGGCGTGCCGCTGCCCGGCGCCGGCGGAGGCCGAATAGCGCCCGGCGCGGGCATCCCCGGCCGCACCGCCAGATTTCCCGCGCGGCCGGGGCGATCCGCGGCTACCAAAGCGGCATGGCCAAGGTTCGCATCGATCAACTGCTTGCCGATCGCGGGCTGGCCGAAAGCCGCACCCGGGCGCAGGCGCTGATCCTCGCCGGGCTGGTGTTCGCGGGGGAGCGCAAGGTCGCCAAGGCCGGCGAACTGGTGGCGGCAGATGCCGCCATCGAGGTGCGCGGGCGGGATCACCCCTGGGTGTCGCGCGGCGGCATCAAGCTGGCGCATGGTCTCGACCATTTCGGCTGGGATGTCGCCGGCGCTGTCGCGATCGATGTCGGATCGTCGACGGGGGGATTTACCGATGTGCTGCTGAGCCGCGGTGCCGTGCGAGTTCATGCTGTCGACAGCGGCACCAACCAGCTGGCGTGGAAGCTGCGGCAGGACCCGCGCGTGGTGGTTCTGGAACAGCTTTCGGCGCGGCTGCTGACCGCCGAACACATCGCTGAACCTGTTGACCTGATCGTCTGCGATGCCAGTTTCATCGGCCTTGCCAAGGTGCTGGAACGGCCGCTGACGTTCGCCGGGCCCGATGCGCGCCTGATGGCGCTGATCAAGCCGCAGTTCGAAGCCGGCCGCGGCGAAGTCGGCAAGGGCGGGGTGGTGCGTGACACCGCCATCCACAGCAGGGTCTGTGCCGAAGTCGCGGCCTGGCTGGCGGCGCAGCCGGGCTGGCGGATGCTGGGCGTGACGCCGAGCCCGATCACCGGGCCGGAGGGCAATGTCGAGTTCCTGATCGCCGGCGCGCGGGCGGCTTGGGCCGTGAACTCATAAAATCCATGCCCCGTCATGCCCCGGAGGGCGGTGTCAGGAATCCCGGC
>JBBQWE010000154.1:0-5359 GCA_038210855.1 Sphingomonadales bacterium
GATGCTCGGCTGGTCCTATTTCCAGACGCAGCGCTTCGCCGATGCCGCCGCCGCCTATGCCAAGGCTGTCAAGCTGAAACCCGACGGCGTCGGCTATCAATCGGCGCTCGGCGAGGCACTGGCGCAGACGGCGCAAGGCAATGTCACCCCGCAGGCAGTGGCAGCGTTCGAGGCGGCGCGAGCGCAGGACGGCGGCGATGCGCGGGCGCGCTATTTCCTCGCCGTGGCCAAGGACCAGGCCGGCAATTCGCGCGGCGCCCTCGATGACTGGCTGGCGCTGCTCGCCGAGTCGCCGGCCGATGCGCCCTGGGTGCCGCAGCTTCGCACCGTCATCGCCGAAACTGCGCAGCGCAGCGGCACCGATGTGACGGCGCGGCTGGCAGCCATCAAGCCGCCGGCAAGCGGTGGCGCCGGCGTTCCGGCCGAACCGATGCCGGGCCTGGCCGCAGCGGCCGCCGGAGCCGGGGCCGGGGCCCAGCCGGGGCCGAGCGCGGCGCAGGTCGCCGGCGCGGCAGCGATGCCACCCGAAGCGCAGCAGGCGATGATCCGCGGCATGGTCGACGGGCTGGCGGCAAAGCTGAAGGCCAATCCGCGCGATGAGGCCGGCTGGGTGCGGCTGATGCGAGCGCGCAGCGTGCTCGGCGACATGGCGGCGGCGCGGGCTGCGCGCGATTCGGCGGTTGCCGCCTTTGCCGGCGACGGCGCAGCACAGGCCCGACTGCGCGCGGCGGCAGTGGAAATGAACATCGGCTGATACCGGTCGAAGCAGAAGATTTGCCTCCAGCCGCCGGGGCCTTGGGCCCCAGCCGCCGGAGGCCTTTGCCCCCAGCCGCCGGAGGCCTTTGCCCCCTTCATTATCGTGATCGGCGCGTAACATCGCAGCCCGCCGGGCTGGCCACATGGGCAAAGCGCGCTAGAAGGCGATCGGGCCGGCGCACGCTGCCCCGCAACCATGGGAGGCCGGCATTTCGAGCGCCAATCCAGCCAGCGTCGATACCGTGGTGTTGTTCGGCGCCACCGGTGACCTGTCGCGGCGGATGCTGCTGCCGTCGCTCTATCATCTGTGGCGGGAAGCGCGGCTGGCGCCCGGCACCCGGCTGATCGGTGCGGCGCGGTCGGTGCTCGATGTCGCGACCTTCCGGGCCCAGGTCGTCGAAGCGCTCGAATCCGGCGCAGCGGCCGCCTATCGCGAGCCCGCGGCCATCGCCGAATTCGCAGCGCTGTTCGATTATGTCGCCGTCGATGCCGGGGAGCCCGCGACGCTCGCCGCGCTGGCCCAGCGCATCGGCACCAGCGCCTGCCTGCATTATTTCGCGACGGCGCCGGCGCTCTATGCACCGCTGGCGGCGGCGCTGAAGGCCGCCGGCCTGACCGGCAACGGCAGCCGGGTCATCGTCGAAAAGCCGATCGGCGATGATCTTGCTTCGTCGATGGCGATCAACGATGCGCTGGCCACTGCCTTTGCCGAGGACCGGATTTTCCGGGTCGATCACTATCTCGGCAAGGAAACCGTGCAGAATCTGCTGGCGCTGCGCTTCGGCAATGCGCTGTTCGAACCGCTGTGGCGATCGCAGGGCATCAGCTTTGTCGAAGTGACGGTCGCCGAAACCGTGGGGCTGGAGGCGCGGGCCGGCTATTACGATGGCTCCGGCGCGCTGCGCGACATGGTGCAGAACCATATGCTGCAATTGCTGGCGCTGGTGGCGATGGAGCCGCCGGCCAGCCTCGAACCCCAGGCGGTGCGCGATGAAAAGCTGAAGGTGTTGCACGCGCTGCGGCCGCTGACGCCGCAAAGCGTCGCCACTTGCGCCGTCGCCGGCCAATATGGCCCCGGTGTTTCGGGTGGCACCGCCGTGCGCGGCTATGCCGAGGAGCTCGGCCACCCGTCGCGCACCGAAACCTTTGCCGCGGTACGAGCCGATATCGACAATTGGCGCTGGGCCGGCGTGCCCTTCTACCTGCGCACCGGCAAGCGGCTGTCGCAGCGCCATACCGAAATCGTCGTGCATTTCCGCGCCGTGCCCTATTCGATCTTCGCTCGCGACGGCGGATTGCTGAGCCCGAACAAGCTGATCATCCGGCTGCAGCCGGAAGAAAGCGTCCGCCTGACGCTGATGGCCAAGGAACCCGGGCTGGAACGCGACGGCGCCCGCCTGCGCGAACTGGCGCTCGACCTGTCGCTGTCGGATGCCTTCAAGGACGTGCGCCGCCGCATCGCCTATGAACGCCTGCTGCTCGATGCCATCGATGGCGACCAGACATTGTTCGTCCGCCGCGACGAGATCGAGGCGGCCTGGACCTGGATCGATTCGATCCACGCCGGCTGGGCGGCGGCCGGTTCCGTGCCGAAACCCTATGCGGCGGGAAGCTGGGGCCCGGCGGCATCGATCGCGCTGACCGAGCGTTTCGGTCACAGCTGGCACGAGTGAACGCCATGAGCCTGCATCCCGTCATCGCCCCCGTCATCGCCCCCGTCATCGCCCGCGTCACCGCCCGCATCATCGAACGCAGCCGCCCGCGCCGGCAGCGCTACCTCGATCTGATCGATCGCGCCCGTGATGCCGGGGTGGCGCGGCAACAGTTGGGTTGCGGCAACCTTGCCCATGGCTTTGCCGCGGCGGAAGCCGACAAGCCGGCGCTGGCCGGCGATGCGCTGCCCAACCTCGCCATCGTCACGGCGTACAACGACATGCTTTCGGCGCACCAGCCCTATGGCCGCTACCCCGAACTGCTGAAACTGGCGGCGCGCGAGGCCGGCGCCACGGCGCAGGTTGCCGGCGGCGTGCCGGCGATGTGCGACGGCGTCACGCAAGGGCAGGCGGGCATGGAGCTTTCTCTGTTCAGCCGCGATGCCATCGCGCTGGGTACCGCGGTGGCGATGAGCCATGCGATGTTCGACGGCATGCTGCTGCTCGGGCTGTGCGACAAAATCGTGCCGGGGCTGCTGATCGGCGCGCTTCGCTTCGGCCATCTGCCGGCGGTGCTGGTGCCGGCGGGGCCGATGCCATCGGGGCTGCCCAACAAGGAAAAGGCGCGCATCCGCCAGGCCTATGCGGAAGGCAAGGCAACGCGCGCCGAACTGCTGGCGGCCGAAAGCGCGTCCTATCATTCGCCCGGCACCTGCACTTTCTACGGCACCGCCAATTCGAACCAGATGCTTCTGGAACTGATGGGGCTGCACATTCCCGGTGCGGCCTTCGTCAACCCCGGAACGCCGCTGCGCGCGGCGCTGACCCGGGCGGCGGCGCAGCGCTGCGCGCGAATCACTGCGCTGGGCGAGGAGTATCGCCCGCTGGGGCGGTGCATCGACGAACGCGCCATCGTCAATGCCGTCGTCGGCCTGCTGGCGACGGGCGGATCGACCAACCACGCCATCCACCTGCCGGCGATCGCCCGCGCTGCCGGCATCGCGCTCGACTGGACCGACATGGACGAACTGTCCGCCGCGGTGCCGCTGCTGGCGCGCGTCTATCCCAATGGCTCGGCCGATGTGAACGCCTTCCACGCCGCTGGCGGGCTCGGCTTCGTGACGCGCGAGTTGCTCGCTGCCGGGCTGCTGCACGGCGATATCCTGACGATCAGCCCGGGCGGCATGGCCGATTATTGCGGCGAACCGGCACTGGATGACGGCGTTCTCGTGCATCGGCCGGCGCCGGCGGTGGCAGGCGATTCCGCCATCGTGCGCGGAGTCGCCGATCCCTTCGCCGGCGACGGCGGCATGCGGCTGCTGCACGGCAACCTCGGCCGCGGCATCATCAAGACTTCGGCGGTGGCGCCCGAACATCGCATTGTCGAAGCCCCGGCGCGGGTGTTCGACGATCAGGACGCAGTGCTGGCGGCGTTCAAGGCCGGCGAGTTCGGCGGCGAAAGGGCGGGCGATGTGGTCGTCGTCGTGCGCTTCCAGGGGCCACGCGCCAACGGCATGCCCGAACTCCACAAGCTGACCCCGGCGCTGGGCGTGCTGCAGGATCGCGGGCAGCGCGTGGCGCTGGTCACCGACGGCCGCATGTCGGGCGCCAGCGGCAAGGTGCCCGCTGCCATCCATGTCCACCCCGAAGCACTTGGACACGGCCCGCTGGCATTTCTGCGCGATGGCGACATCGTCCGCGTCGATGCGGTGGCGGGAACGCTGTCGACGAGCGCCGACCTTGCCGGCCGCACGCCGGCGCGGGCGCCCGCCGATGCCGCCGGGCTGGGCCGCGAATTGTTCGCGCTGTTCCGCGCCGCCAGCGGCAGTGCCGAAACCGGCGCCTGCGCCATCCTCGATGCCGCCGACGCGCTGCTGTGACCGATATCATCGAAATCATCGTCATGGACATCGGCGGCACCAACGCCCGCTTCGCCACGGCCGTACTGGCGCCGGGCGAAGCGCCGCGGCTGTCGGACCCCGTCAAGCTGCGCGCTGCCGATTATCCGACGCTCGCCGCTGCCTTCGCCGATTTCGCTGCACTTGCCGGCCGGCCGCTGCCGCGCATCGCCGCGCTGGCGGTCGCCTGCCCGGTCGACGGCGATCGGTTGAAGCTGACCAACAATTCCTGGGTGCTCGATCGCACCACCCTCGCTGCCGATCTTGGTGTTGATGACCTCCTCATTCTCAACGATTTCGCTGCCATCGGCCATGCCGTGCCATGGCTGGGCCCCGGCGATCTGGCGCTGCTGTGTGGCCCCGATGGCGGCCTGCCGCGCCAGGGCACGATCAGCATCGTCGGTCCCGGCACAGGGCTCGGCGTTGCCTTGCTCGTGCGAGCGACCATCGCCGGCGCCGCTGCTGACATCGTCGTGCCGACCGAAGGCGGCCACCTCGATTTTGCCCCCTGCGACGATTTCGAGGACCGGCTGCTCGCCCGGCTGCGCCGCTGCCACGGCCGAGTCTCGATCGAGCGTGTCTGCGCCGGCCCCGGCCTCGCTGCCATCCACGAAACGCTCAATGACGCTGGCGCCGAAGCCGCCGGCGTGCCAGCCGCGGCGCGCGATGACGAGACACTGTGGTCGGCGGCGATCGACAGTTCCGACGCGGTCGCCGCTGCCGCGCTGCAGCGCTTTTGCGCCGCGCTCGGCACCGCTGCCGGCAATATCGCCCTTGCGCACCTCGCCGGCGCGGTGGTGCTGGCCGGCGGCATCCCGCCGCGAATCCTGCCGCAGCTCCGCGCCGGCGAATTCGGAGCGCGCTTCCGCGCCAAGGGTCGCTACGAAGGTCTGATGGCGACGATCCCGGTGCATGCCTGCGTCCACCCCGATCCCGGCCTCCTCGGTGCCGCATCGGCGTTTGCGGCGCGCTCGCGGTGAGTGGGAAACAGGGCCTCCGGCGGCTGGGGCCTGCGGCTCCAGATCCCCAATTTGTCCATACGCCCGAAGCGAT
>JBBQWE010000155.1:0-5339 GCA_038210855.1 Sphingomonadales bacterium
CGATAACCCTACAGCGTGTCATTGCCCTGGAAGCCGAGGTTCGTGTGGGCTTCGTTGGTGCCATAAATCCGTTGTGACAGTTCGGAAACGTTCAGCGTAAGACCCTGGCCGAGCGGCGACTGTACAAAACTGAAATTGTCCCGCGTGAAGCTGCCCGGCGTGACGCCTTCGAAATTGATCAGCGCCCGCCACGTGTAGGTGGCACCGCCGGCACCATCGCGATCATATTCCAGAACCGTGTCGGGGCCGACCGCCCGCAGGCGCAGATAACCGTTGAGGAACGGATTTTCGCCGGCAGCCAGGTTCTCGAAATACCAGTCGAACGATGTCAGTACGTCGCCGCCGGCGCCGGTGGTGAAATCGACGACGGTATCGGCGGTGCCGACAGCATAATTGTACCAGAGCCGGATCGTATCCTGGCCGGTGCCGGTGAAGATCCGATCGACGCCGGCATTCTGAAAGCTGACGTAGTCGAAATAATCGTTGCCGGCGCCGCCGTCGTGGGTGTTGTTGCCTTCGTAATCGCCGAAACTGTCGTCGCCGGCACCACCGATCAATGAATCATCGCCGGTGCCGTTAGCGAAGCTGTCGTTGCCGTCGCCGCCCGACTGGGTGTCGTTACCCTCGTTGCCCTGCAGCACGTCATTGCCGCTGCCGCCATCGAGGCTGTCGTCGCCGAGGCCGCCGTTCAGATTGTCGGCGCCGCCGAGGCCGATCAGCGTGTCGGCAACGCTGGATCCGACCATGGTATCGGCCAGGACGCTGCCCGAAAGATTGTAGCCGGTGCCCACCGGGCCCCAGGCGCGGGCGCCATTGGTGAAATTGGCGGCGCTGAAAGCCGTTGGCGCGACCCCGCGGAAATCGAGCAGCGACAGCCAGTCGAAGGTCGCCGCGACGCCATCGCGATCATATTGCAGCAGCGTATTGCCGATGCCGCCGTCGATCAGCCGGAAATAGCCGGTGGCGAAGGGATTGCTGTTGCCGACATAGCCGATGAAATAGCCGCCGAAGAACTCGCCGACGTCGACGACGTCGCGGGCCTGCACCAGCCCGGCGGTGAAATCGAGCACGACATCGGCATGCTGGTTGGCCGGATAGGACCAGATTCCGGCGAAATCGAGCCGCAACGTGTCGTTGCCGGCGCCCAGCGTGATGGTGTCGGCGCCGCCGGGATCGGTGCTGCCACCCCCGACATTGTCGATATAGTCGTCGCCGCTGCCGGCATCGATCAGGTTGGCGCCGGCCCGGTCGTTGATCGTATCATCGCCGCCATCGCCGAAAATCGTGTCGGCACCGACGCCGCCGAGCAGCGAATCCCGGCCATCGCCGCCGATGAGCGTGTCGAACCCCAGCCCGCCGACCAGCGTGTCGCGGAAACTGCCGCCGGACAGGCTGTCATTGCCGCCGCCGCCGGTGATGCTGTCGGCAAGGCCGGCGCCACTGATCGTGTCGTTCGATTCGGTGCCCGCAAGGGTATCGGCAAGCGGTGAACCGGTGATGGTTTCGCCAACGCCGCTCGGGCTCCACGACGGCGCGAAATTGCGCGCGATCAGATCGGTGGCGACGACATTCTGCAGCACGACGAGCGTGCGCGACGAATGCACGCCGGCGCCGGCATCGATATCGACCCGGATGTGCGTGTCGGCACCCACTTGGACGGCGCTCATATGGCCGCTCAGGAATGGGTTGGCGCAGTTCAAGCACCTCGCCCCGGCGCTGGCGGCGCAATCGCGCCATCGCGTCGCGTTCCTGACCTGCCGCGCCGGTATCGAGCTGCCGGGGGTGCGCAGCGTCGTCTACGACGCGCCAAAGCCCGCCGGCGCCGCCACCCACCATTATGTCCGCCAGTTCGAAGCCAGCGTCCGCCATGGCCAGCAGGCAGTGCGCGCCATGCTCGACCTGAAGCGCGAAGGCTTCGATCCCGCCGTGGTCATCGGCCACCCGGGATGGGGGGAGATGTTGTTCGTAAAGGATGTTTTCCCGCGCGCCGCGGTGATTTCCTATGCCGAATTCTATTACAGCGGCCACGGCGCCGATGTCGGTTTCGATCCCGACGAGCCGGCGACCATCGATACCGTCTGCCGCACCCGGGCCCGCAACGCGCATCTGCTGCTCAGCCTCGAAATGGCCGATTTCGGCCTGGCACCGACCGAATGGCAGCGCAGCCGCCACCCGCGCGAGTTGCTGCCGAAAATCAGAACCATTTTCGATGGAATCGACACGAAAATTGTCCGGCCCGACGCCGCGGCGCGCTTCGCCATTCCCGGCGGCGGCGAACTGTCCGCCGCCGACGAAGTCGTCACCTATGTCGCCCGCAACCTCGAACCCTATCGCGGCTATCCCAGCTTCATCCGCGCCGTCCCGGCGATCCTGGCGGCGCGGCCCGCGGCACGCATCGTCATCGTCGGCGGCGACGAGGTGAGCTACGGCAAGGCACCGACCGGCGGCGGTACCTGGCGCGCCGCGATGCATGCCGAAATCCCGCTGGACACGCCCGAATATGCCGGCCGTGTGCATTTCTGCGGGCGGCTGCCCTATGGCCGCTATCTGTCGCTGCTGCGGATTTCGTCGGCGCATGTCTATCTTACCGTGCCGTTCGTGCTGTCCTGGTCGTGCGTCGAAGCGCTGGCCACCGGTTGCCTCGTCATCGGTTCCGATACGCCGCCGGTCCGCGAAGTCATCGATCCCGGGGTCAACGGCCTGCTGGTGCCGATGTTCGACCCGGCCGCCATCGCGGCACGCACCGTCGAAGCCCTCGCGGCGCGCCAGCAATTGCTGCCGCTGCGCCGCGCCGCTCGCGCCATGGCGATCGATCGCTACGCCCTCGATCGCTGCCTGCCCAAGCAGCTCGATCTCGTCCACCGCGCTGCCGATCTGCAGCGTTAGACGTTCCCACCGCATGACGAGACCGCGATTTTCCCGGCGCGAGGCGCTTGTTGCCGCCGGGCTGGTCGGCGGTGGTTTTGCCATCGCCTCGCTGATGCGTGCTGCGGCGCCGCTGGCCCGCGACGTCGCCGGCAACAGCATTGCAGAAGCCGCCCTCGTCGATCCCGATGGCCCCTCGGGCGGTGCGGCAGACGCCGATCTGGTGATGGCGGCTTTCACCGATTACCGCTGCCCGGCCTGCCGCCGGGCGCATCTTGCGCTGCGCGAAGCGATGGCGGCCGACGGCAAGGTGCAGCTGATCTACAAGGACTATCCCATCTTCGGTCGCATTTCAAAAAATGCAGCGGCGCTGGCGCTCGCCGCCCACACGCAGGGCCTTTACGAGCCCCTGCACCACCGGATGATGACCGGCCCGGCAACCGTCGACACCGGCGATATCCGCGCCGCCCTGCTGGCCATCGGCGGCAATTGGCGCCGCCTGCTCGCCGACGCCCGGGACCCTGCCATCGCTGCCCGCCTGGCACGCATCGGTCGCGAAGCGTTCGGCCTGGGCCTTGCCGGCACGCCGAGCTATCTGATCGGCACCCGTCTCGTCATCGGCGGCCTCGATTCCGGTCAGTTCCGCCGCGTGTTCCGCGAGGCCCGCGCGGCGGCGTGAAGCCGGATCACTGGTCGGGGCGAGAGGATTCGAACCTCCGGCCTCTGCCTCCCGAAGACAGCGCTCTACCAGGCTGAGCTACGCCCCGACGTCAGTGAGTGGCGGGCTATAGCGGCGGCACCCTGCCCCTGCAAGCGCTAAGCCATCAGCCGACAAGCCCGAGCATTTCGGCAACGCTGACCAGCTTCTCCCGCGGCGCGCCCGGGCGAGCGCGAGCGATTTCGACCCCGTCCAGCCGCTGCCAATCGCCATAATGCGTCGCCCGCACGCCGCGCCCGGCCAGGATTGCATCGAGCGCCGCGCCGGCATCGTTGCCCTTCGGCGCGGTGATATCGGCAGCAATCGCCTCAACCACCGAAAAACCGTCCGGGCGGTTGGTACCGATGGTCCCCGACGGTCCGCGCCGGGCCCAGCCGCTGGCATAGAGCCCGGCGAAAATCCGGCCGCTGTCGTCGCAGGCGAACCGCCCGCGGCCCGTATCATAGGGCACGCCGTCGATCGTTCCGGTGCGATAGCCGATGCAGGCGATCACCAGCCCGCACGGGATGGCGTGCAATTCGCCGGTGCCGACAGCAGCAAGGCCATTCGGGCCGTTTTCCAGCCGCGTCGTCTCGACGATCAGGCGCTGCACCCTGCCCTCGCCCTCCACCGCCACCGGCCGGCGGAAGAATTCGAAATGCAGCGTCACCGGCTTTTCGGGCCGCGGTTCGACGGCGAAACTGCGCAAATGCGTCACCATCTTGCGGTGGCCGGGCTCCAGCGCTGCATCTTCCTCGATCGGCGGCAGATCGCCGGCGCGGACCACCGGCACGGCGCGATCGAGATGGCCCAATTCGCCGGCTTCCTTGGTGGTAAAGCTCGCCTGGTGCGGCCCGCGGCGGCCGATGATGTGGATATCGCTGATCCGGCTCGCTTCCAGCGCTGCGATGGCATGGCCGGCGATGTCGGTCGTTGCCAGTTCGGCCGGAGTCTTGGCGAGGATGCGGGCGCAATCGATGGCGACATTGCCGTTGCCGATGATCGCCACCCCGTGATGCGAAAGATCGACCGGCAGGTCGGCATGGTCGGGATGGCCATTGTACCAGCCGACAAAGGCCGCAGCCCCGATCACGCCGGGCAGATCGTCGCCGGCGATCCCGATCGGCTTGTCATAGGGGGCGCCGACCGAAAGCACGACGGCGTCATAGATTTCACCGAGTTCGGAGATGGTCACGTCGCGGCCGACCATGACATTGCCGACAAAGCGCACGCCAGAGCCAAGGTTGGTCGCTTCATAGCGCTTGGTGACCGCCTTGATCGACTGGTGATCGGGGGCGACGCCGGCGCGGATCAGGCCGAACGGCGTCGGCAGCCGGTCGATGATGTCGATCCGCGCGGTGCCGCCCCAATGTTTCTGAGCGGCTTCGGCGGTGTAATAGCCGGCGGGCCCGGCGCCGATGATAGCAATACTGACGGTCAACGCTGTCTCCATGGATTGGGCGCGATAGAGCGAAGCCGGCCGCCAGCGTCAAGCAACCCCTTCATCGCAGCCTGAAATTGCGGCTGCGTCGCCGACCATCGCGGATCGCTGCCCATGCCCGAAAGAGCCGGCCGCGCCACCACCGCCGTTATCCCGGCGACGCTGCCGCGCGACTGGCATCTGGCCATATCGAAGAATGACGCCGCCGCCGGGCAGGGGCTGGGCCCCCGCACCCGGATTTGTAGGGTTCTGGCGCTGGCACCCGAACATTACCAAAAGTTCGGAATGACAGCGAAGTTCAATCGATTTCCTTCCTGATCATTCATACGAAATCCA
>JBBQWE010000156.1:0-5270 GCA_038210855.1 Sphingomonadales bacterium
TCCCACAAATAGCGCATCGGCGAATGGCAATAGCAGAGGTGGAGCGCATCGGGCGCTGCGATCACGCCCTTTGCCGGCCCGGATTCGCTGCTGATGACCAGATCGTAACCGCGCAGGTCGAAACCCTCCAGAGCCATCGGCATCAGCGGCAGGTAGCTCTGGTACAACCGCGCCGCCGCCGGCAGTTTCTGGATGAAGCTGGTCTTCACCGGCCGCGACCGGATCAGCGCCGAAACCGCCCCCGGCACATAGACATGGGTGAAGATGTCGGCGTCCGGGAACAGCCCGATCAGCCGTTCGAGCACGCGCTCGCCGCCGCGCATCCCGACCAGCCAGTAATGGATCAGCGCGACGCGCCGGAACTGCCGCACGCGCCCCTCCCGATCAGGTGTAATAGCTGCCGTAGCGACGGTAGAAGGCGGTGGCATCGTTGCCGCCCAGCCGCGCCTGGCGCTTCAGATCGACCATGGTAAGCGCGACACCCACCGATCGCACCGCCCCCCAGGGCAGCATCTTCAGCGCCGTCAGCACGACGTCGGCGCGGCTGGCCCGCCAGCGCGCCACGACAATCACATGATCGGCAAGCGTCGCGATCTCGCGCGTTTCGGCGATGGACAGCAGCGGGCCGCAATCGAGGATGATGAGGTCGTGATCTTCCTTCAACTGCGCCACCAGCCGCTGCAGCCGGCCGCGATCGAGCAGGCGCTCGCCGTCGGCCAGCGGCCGGGTGAAGGCAAGGATGCCGGCGCCGCCGACGGGGTCGACATGGACGGCATCGGCGGGTGCCATGCCGTCGTGGATGACATCGGCCATGCCCGGCCGGTCGGCGGCGATGCCGTGGTCGCTCGCCATCCGGCTTTTGACCGCATCGCAATCGACAAGGATGGTGCGTTCGCCGCCCAGCGCCGCGACCCGCGCCAGCCCGGCGGCGAGCGTGCTCTTGCCCTCTGCCGGCAGTGCCGATGTGATGGCGATGACTTTCAGCCGCTCGGCACCGCCGGCGCGGGCTGCCGAAAGCACGCCGCGCAACGATTCGGCATAGATGCCGCCGGGGTGGCGCGCGATGGTGTCGGTAGCGTTCGGCGCGCGATCCTCCAGCGATTTCAGCAACGGCACTCCGCCCAGATAGCGCACGCCCAGCCGCTGTTCGACATCGCTGCCGGCGGTCATGCCACGATACAAATTCTCGACCGCGATGGCACTGACCGTGCCGAGCAACAGGCCGAGGACGCCGCCGAGCGCCAGGTTGAGCGGCATCGACGGCGCCGATGGCCGTTTCGGCGGTGTCGCGGCGCTCAGCGGCCGCGCGCCGGCCTCCTCGGCACCCGATTTGGCGACGACTTCCTTGTAGCGGTTGAGGTAGGAATCATACAGCGCCTGGCTGGCTTCGGCGCGGCGTTCTAGGTCGTCGAGCCGGGTCAGCGCCTGGTTGTTGCCGCGCAGCGTGCTGCGCGCGGTCCCGAGGCTGCCCTCGATCGACGCCAGCCGCCCCTGCGCCGCCGATGCCCGGGCTTCGAGCGTCTTGAGCGAGCGATTGACCTCGGCATCGATCTGGCGGTCGATGTCCTCCAGCTGCCGTCGCGCCGCGACAAGATCGGGATAGGTATCGACATAGCGGTTCGACAGATCGGCAACGCGTGTCGACAGCGAGGCGCGCTGGGAACGCAGCGATTGCACCACCGGCGACACCCCGGCCTCACCCACCGCGCCGGTGCCATCGGCGGCCAGCTGCGCGCGCGCTGCCGACAGCCGCGTGCGGGCTTCGGCGGCTTCGGCGCGAGCGTTGGCGAGGCTCTGGTTGTAGCTCGAAATCTCCTGCTCGGTCAGCGAGGTTGCCGATTTGCTGAGCAGGTTGTTGCGGATGCGATAGTCCTGTACGGCGGTCGTATCGGCCTGCGCCTGGCCGCGCAGTTCCTCGACACGGCCCGACAGTACCCGGATCGCGTCGCGGTTGCTGCCGGCCTCGCCGCTGATGCGATCGCCGATGAACGCAGCGACATAGGCATTGGCGATGCGAGCGGCGCGCAGCGGATGCGACGCCGTCGCAGCAATGCGCAGCACATAGGACGTGCCGACCCGCGTCGCGGTGATATTGTCTGCCAGCCGGGCGATGGCGCGTTCGCGAAGGTCCTCGGGCGTTGGCGCGACGATCGGCGCGGCGAGGCCGAGGCGAGCCTGCAGCCGATCGATGAACCCCGGCCGCGGTCGAACGCCGGCCATGAACACCGCGTCGCGGTCGAGGCGCAGGCGATCGAACACCCGGCCGGCAAGGCTGCGCGAGCGCAGCGTCTCGAGCTCGGTTTCGATCAGCCCGCTGCTGTCGGGGGCCAGCGACGCCGCATCCTCGCCCGGCGCGACGCGAAGTTCGCGGCGGCCGGGATCGACGACCATGTCGGCGGCCGCCGACCAGCTGCGCGGCAGCGCCAGCGTCACCGCCAGCGCGATGCCGAGACAGGCGAGAAAGACGCCGAGGATGAGCAACCGGCGCCGCTTCAGCGCCCCGAGCAGCGACCCGAAATCGACGCGATCGGCAGCGCCATCGACCATCGGATAGGCCATCGCCGCCGTGCCGCCGGCCTGCAACGCCGCCGGCAGCCCACCGCCCGGCGGCACCGGCAGCCCGCCGCGCCAAGGTTCGGGCAGGTTCACGCGCTTCGCTCCACGCTGGCGCGGATCACAACCGGGTTTCCAGCCCGATGCCGACAACGGTCGCGGCGAAGGCGCCGACAAGCGGATCGTTGGTGCCGCGGGTGCGGTGGCGGACGAACAGCGCTGCCGACAGATGCCGGTTCAGCCGGTATTCGGCGCGCGCCGTCGCGATGACGGTATCGGTGGCAATGCCGATCTCGCGGTAGTTCTGGTTCTGCCAGTCGAGCTCCACCGATGCCAGCACGGCGCGGGTGACCTCGTAATAGAGCCGCAGCCCGAGATCGCGCGACAGCACGCCGGGCACCGTCGGCAGGCCGCTGTTTTCGAAATCCTGCCGCGCCGTCAGCCGCGCGCTGACCAGCGGTGTCGGATACCAGTCGACCGTCACGTTCCAGGTGATGCCGTTGTAATCGCGCGCCGCCGCCACCCGGAAATCGCGGCTTTGCCAGCCGATGGCGACTTCGGCGATCAGCAGCGGGGTGATCTCGCCGCGCACGCCGGCGGTCACGACATAGCCATCGGCATCGCGGCTGAAGGTGCCGAGCGGCGCCAGCGCTGCATCGCCAAGGCGGGACCGGGTGAAACCGGCCTGGCCGCGAACGAAGACATCGAGGCGCGGCGATACCTGCCAGCCGATGCGCGGTGTCAGCGACCATACATCGACATCGCGAAAATCCTGGCGGACCGCGCCGCCGCCGGCGAGCAGCACCGGATCATAGCGGCGCTGCAGCCAGCCGCCGGCAAGGCTGAGGCCGAGATCGCCGATGCGCGTGCCGACGCCGGCGCCGATGCGGTCCTGCCGCCACGCGATCGGCTCGCCGGTCGGCAGCAGCACGCCGCCGGCACCGCGCGGATCGATGCCACGGGCGATTTCCCCATCGAGGTGCAACTGGCTGTCGGCGCCGGCATCGATGCGGCCGGTGGCAGCGACCCGCCAGCTTTCGTTGTTGTTGATGGTGACGTCGGCGTGGCGGACGATGTTGGCATCGGCGGCGATGCCGATGGCGTGGCGCTGCCAGCGGCTGGCGAGGCCCAGCGACGGCCGCAGCGCCAGCTGGAAATCACCGGGGCCGTTGCCGGCAAGGTTGAGGACGTTGCTGTCATAGGCGCCGGTCAGCCCGATCGCACCGCGCAGCCGGAAGGTGGCGAGATCGATGCCGTTCTCCCCCGCGTCGGGCTGGATGCGCGTGCCGGCGACGTCGTCGCGAAACAGCGTGACGAGATCGGACGGAAACGGCGACGGCACCGACTGTGCCGTCGCAGCGGCCGGCATCAGCGCTGCAACCAGCCCCGCAAGGCCGCCCGTTCGAAGCCAAGGATGTGTCTTCACCGGGAACGAGCCTCGTCATTTCGGCGCCGGCGATGGCCAGCTCCTCCGGACGCGGCCATAACCGACGCCGATGCCAAAAGCCAACCCGCTCCGCAGCCGTTTCGGTGGCGTTGTCGCCGCCGCGATCGTGGCGATCGGCGTCCTGTTGCCGGCAGCGGCGATCGCGGCGCTGGCGCTGGGGGCGTTGCGGGCGTGGGTCCCGGTGCTCGATCTGCTCAACCTCGATCGCTGGTTGCTGCTTGCCGCCGGCGGCGTCGGCGCGGTTCTGCTGGCAGCCATGCGCCGCCGCCGCGCCGCCGCCTTCGCTGCCGCGTCGCTCGGGCTTACCATGGCGCTGGTGCCGGCGCTGCCGCTTGCACCGACGGGCGACTGCGCGCGGCCGCTGCGCCTCGTGCAGTGGAACCTGCTGTATGGCAATCGCGACGAGGCAGCCGCGGCGGCCTGGCTGCGTGCCAGCGGCGCCGATGTGCTGCTGCTCCAGGAAGCCCGCGGCGGCCCCGGCAGCGTGCGCGAGCGGCTGGGCACCGACTATCCGCATCGCCTCACCTGCGTGCGCCGCGAAGGCTGTTCGACCGTCATCCTTGCCCGCGCGCGGCCAGACCGGCGGCTGCCACTGGCGCGCGGCGATGCCGAAAATCGCCGCGCATTGTCGGCAGCGCGGATGGATTTCGGAACGGTCGCGCTGGTGTCGCTGCACCTGTCGCGGCCGTGGCCGCCGGGGCACCAGCTGGCCGAGATCGCGCTGCTGGAAGCGCGGCTGGGCGATGCCGATCCGCGCCGGCTGATCATCGGCGGCGATTTCAACAGCGGCGCGGCGATGGAGCCGCTGCGCCGGCTGGGCCGGCGCTACGGCCTGGCGCGGGTCGACCCCGGACGCCCGAGCTGGCCGGCGCCGGTCGCGGTGCTGCGCATCGATCACCTGCTCGTCGGTTCCGGCTGGCGCGTGGCGCGTGCGGTGCGCGGCCCGGCGTTGGGATCGGACCATCGCCCGCAGCTGGTCGAGCTTTGCGCCGCCGCCTGACGCGGCCTTCACCTTTGCGCGCCACCCCGCTAAGCCGCCGGAACGAACCGTCCGGGGGCCGATGTGGACATATTGTTCCTGCACCAGAACACGCCCGGCCAGTTCCGGCACCTCGTCCAGGCGCTGGCGGCCGAAGGGCGGCACCGCATCGTCTTCATCGGCAAGCGCCGCGACATCGCCATCAAGGGCGTTCGCGTGCTGGCCTATGACAATCCCAAGGCCGCGGCCGCCGAAGCGCACCCCTATACCCGCACGCTGGAAACCGCCGTC
>JBBQWE010000157.1:0-5236 GCA_038210855.1 Sphingomonadales bacterium
AGTTCACGGCCTAGAGGAACCGCGCCACCACTTCGCGATAGCTGCGGCTGACCTTCACCTGGGTGTTCGATTGCAGCACCAGAAAGCATTCGCCGTTGGTGTGCGGCTTAACGCTTTTGATATTGTCCAGGTTGACGATCGTCGAGCGGTGGATGCGCTGGAACTTGCGCGGGTCGAGCCGGCGTTCGAGGTCCTTCATCGTCTCGCGCAGGATCAGCGTCTCATCGGCGGTGTAGATGCACATGTAATCGCCAGCAGCGTCGATGCGTTCGATATCGTTGACATCGACTCGGAAGATCTGGCCGCGGTCCTTGATGTTGAGGATCTTTTCGAACCGGTTCGCTGCCGGCTCGTTGTCCGCGGCAAGGTCGTCGGGCATCGCTTCGGGCGCCACTTCGGTCAGGATGCCCTTCAACCGCTCGCTGTCCTCGGCGCCGCGCTTTTCGGAAAGGCGCTGGCGGACGCGCTCGACGGTGGTCGCCAGCCGTTCCTCGTCGACCGGCTTCATCAGATAATCGACGGCCTGGGCTTCGAACGCCTTCAGCGCATGCTGGCCGAACGCGGTGACGAAAACAAACAGCGGCGGTTCGATATCGGCCAAGCCGGCGACGACCGAAAAGCCGTCGAAGCCCGGCATCTGGATGTCGAGGAAGACAAGATCGGGCTTGGTCGTCTTGATAGCGCGGATGGCTTCGCGGCCATTGGCGCAGCGTTCGATGATCTCGACATCGTCGAAGGCCTGCAGGCGAAGTTCGAGCCCCTGGATGGCCAGCGGTTCATCGTCGACGATGATGGTGCGGATTGGCATTTGGCGTTCCCTATTGGACCGCAAGAGCGTTGCCCTGCGTGCCTTGTGTGGGTGCCCCCTGTCGAGTGTCGACCCGCTGGTCGGAACGGCTATCGGCACCGCCGGCTCCCGCGCCCCCGATTCCGGCCTGTTCGGTCTGATATGGAATGTCGATCAGCACGATCAAGCCCTGCGGGACATTGTCGGCCAGTTCGAAGCGATGATCGGCGCCATAGGCCTGTGCCAGCCGGTCGCGGATATTGGCCAGCCCGACCTGGGTGCTGCCGCCCGATCCGGTGCTGCCGCCCTCGCTGCTGGTGCCGGCCAGCCCCGGGCCGGTATCGGCGATGGTCAGCACCAGCCGGGTGCCGATGCGGCGCGCATCGATGATGATGTCGGCGCCGGTTTCCGATGGCGTCACGGCATATTTGATGGCGTTTTCGACGATCGGCTGCAGCAGCAGCGACGGCAGCCGCGCCTCCATGACATCGGGCGCGATGTCGAACCGCGTCCGCAGCCGGGCTTCGAAGCGGGTGCGTTCGATGTCGAGATACAGCTTCAGCGCTTCCGCTTCCTGCGCCACCGTCGCCAGCCCTTCGCGTTCGCCGACAAGGCTGTAGCGCAGGAACGACGCCAGCCGGCTGAGCATGGCATTGGCGCGCTCCGTCTGTTTCAACAGCACCAGCGTCGAGATCGAATTGAGCGTGTTGAACAGGAAATGCGGATTCAACTGGTAACGCAGCATCTCCAGCTGCGCGCTGTTGGCCTGTCGCGCGGTGTTGACCATGCGTTCATTCTGTTCGGCGAGCAGCAGATAATAGTTGATGCCGAAATAGAGGCCCGTCCAGGCACCGAGCACCGAGAAATCGAGCAGGATGGCGCCGAGAAATTCGATGCCCTGCGGCTGCCAGCCGGGCTGGTAGAAGGTGGCGTGGGCCCAGACCTCCAGCACCGAGAACACCCCCGATGCGCCGCCGAGCACCACGAGCATCAGCGTCCAGGTATAGACCGGCCGCATCACGATGATGCGCCGATAGGCCGCCGCCATCAGCAGCGACAGCGAAAAGCCGGTGGCTGTAACGATGATCGCTGGCAGGATGAAGCCGACGCCCATCGAATTGGCGAGGCCGGACAGCGCGCGCAGCAGCAGATAGGCCAGCCAGCCGCCGCCCTGCAGCAACCAGAACGCGCGGTTCTTGTCGGCAAAAAAGCTCTGGCTGCGAAGATCCTCGAACATCTGGGCAGGATGGTAGCCGATTTCCGCCACACCGCGATAGGGCAGCGGCGCCGGCGGGCTGGCAATCGACGGGCGGCGGCCGTAGTCCGGCAGGCGATGGGTATCACCGCCGACCAACTTCGCGCCTCGCTGGCGGCGATCGCTGCCGTCGACCCGCGGCTGGCGGAGGCGATCGCTGCCACCGGCGACCCCGATCCCCGGCGGCAGGCGCGCGGCCCGGCGACGATGATGCGCGCCATCGTCGGCCAGCAGGTCAGCACCAAGGCGGCGGCCAGCATCTGGACGCGGCTGGAGGCAGCGTGCGGCGGCGACATGGATGACCCTGGCCGGATCGCCGCGACGCCGATCGAGACGCTGCGCGCTGCCGGCCTGTCCGGCCAGAAGGCCGGCTATGTGCACGCGCTGGCTGCGGCGGTTGCCGCTGGCGCCATCGATTTCGCAGCGCTCCCCGAAGACGACGATGCGGCAGTGGCGGCGCTGTCGGCGATCCGCGGCATCGGCCGCTGGAGCGCCGAAATCTACCTGCTTTTCGCCGAAGGGCGGCCCGATGTGTTTCCCGCCGGCGACCTGGCCGTGCAGATCGAGTTCGGCCGATTGCTGGGGCTGGACGCCCGGCCGACCGAAAAGGCGACACGAGCCCTTGCCGAACCGTTCCGCCCGCACCGCGGCGCGCTGGCGATCTTCTGCTGGCATTCCTACACCGGCGGCGTGGTGTTGCCATGATCACCGATATCGTCAGCCCGGCCAATCCGGTGCTGAAATCCCTGAAGGCGCTTGCCGACAAGAAGGCGCGGCGCGAACAGGGGCTGTTCCTCGCCGAAGGCCTGCGCGTCTGCACCGAAGCGCTGCAATCGGGCCGGGTGCCGCGAACGCTGATCTTCGCGGCCGATGCCGAAGGCCATCCGCTGATGCAGGCGCTGATCGCCGCCACGGCCGGCGCGCGCGGCACGGTGATCCGATCGACCCGCGACCTGCTGCATCGGCTGACCGGCAAGGATAACCCCCAGGCTGTCGCCGCCGCCTATGCCATCCCCGATACCTCGCTGGCGCGTATCGACCGCGCTGCCGCGCCGCTGTGGGTGGTGGCGGAAAATCTGAAGGACCCCGGCAACCTCGGCACCATGCTGCGCACCTGCGATGCGGTGGGGGCGGGCGGTGTCATCCTGCTCGACCAGTCGTGCGATCCGTTCAGCCTCGAAGCGACGCGAGCGAGCATGGGTGCGCTGTTCACGCGGCATGTGGCGCGGGCGACGGGAGACGAGTTTCTGGCCTGGCTGCGCGCCGGCCCGGGCCAGCTGGTCGGCGCGGCGCTGGCCGGCAACACTGTCGATTATCGTCAGCATCGTTTCGCGGCACCGACGTTCCTGTTCATGGGCAACGAACAATCGGGGCTGCCGGCGCAATATGCAGCGGCCTGCGATGCGCTGGTGCGGCTGCCGATGCACGGCACTGCCGACAGCCTGAACGTCGCGGTGGCGACGGCCGTGCTGCTGTACCGCGCGCTGGATCGACTGGAGGCCCGTTAGGGCGTGCTGTTCTGCCGGCGTCTGGCCGGCAGCCGTGTGGCTGGCATGATCGGGCGTTTTGCTGCCGGACAGGGCGGCAAGTGGCACCGGGCCAAAGACATCACGGCATTGACAGGCAGCGCTGCCGGCCCGCACGATGCGGCAAGTTCAGGGGAAGAATTCATGCGTTTGCTTGCCGTTGCCATTGCCTTGGCTCTTGCCGTTCCGGCAGCCGCCGCGCCGCTGAAAGCCCTCGTCGGCGGCCGGCTGATCGATGGCAACGGCGGGCCGCCGCTGGCCAACAGCGTCGTGCTGATCGACGGCGATCGCGTCACCGCGGTCGGCACCGTCGGCACCCTTGCCGTCCCTGCCGGCGCAGAAGTGATCCCGACCGACGGCATGGACGTGCTGCCCGGGCTTTGGGACATGCATGTCCACCTGATGATCGATGGCCACGCCGATTATGCCTATTGGGACAAGGCCTATGCCACCCGCCAGCAGGGCGAGATCATGCCCGCCGGCGCTGTCCAGCTGCTGCTCGCCGGGGTCACCAGTGCGCGCGATCTCGGCGGGCCGCTGGCGGAATCGATCGCCATCCGCGATGCCGTCGCCGCCGGCCGCCTGCCCGGCCCGCGGCTCTATGTGTCGGGGCCGTTCCTGCAAAAGGCGCCCTATCCCGGCACCGAGGATTTCCGCTGGGGCATCGCCAGCCCCGAAGACGCCCGCGCCAAGGTCCGCAAGCTGAAGGCCGCCGGAGTCGATGTCATCAAGCTGGTCGATCAGGACGAAGTCGGCGAAGTCGCCACCCGCGCCATCGTCGATGAAGCGCACAAGCTCGGCCTGAAAGTCGTCGCGCACAGCCATCTGCCCGAAGAAATCCGCATCGGGCTGCGCACCGGCGTCGATAATTTCGAACATACCGGCCTCGGTGCAGCACCGAAATACCCCGACGATATCATGGTGCTGCTCGAAGCCCGCGCCGCCGAAGGCCGGGTGCGCGGCAGCCCGTTGTTCTGGACGCCGACGATCAGCGGGCTCTACAAACATTCGGAATTTCTGGCCAACCCGGAAAAGCTGGATGACCCGTGCTGGAAGCGCGGCCTCAAGCCCGATACCGTCGCCGACATTCGCGCCAGTCTCGCCCACCCCGAAGCGCTGGAATACAACCAGCTGACACCGCGCCGCAAACCGACGCTCGACACCAAGTTCGCGCAGTTGCGCAAGGCCGGCGCCATCCTGCTGATCGGCACCGACAGCGGCATTCCCACCGCCTTCCACTGCCAGACGACGTGGAACGAGCTGGATGTGTGGGTGAATGGCCTGGGCGTGCCGGCGATGGAAGCCATCCAGGCCGCGACCTACTGGCCGGCCAAGTTCATGGGCGTCGAAAAGGACAGCGGCACCATCGCGGTGGGCAAATATGCCGACATCATCGCCGTGCGCGGCGACGTGCTGCGCACCATCGCGCTGCTGCAGAACCCCACGCACATCATCAAGGGCGGCACGATCTACAAGCAGGGCGGCGTGGTGAACGAGGCGGCGCTGGCGCCGCGTTGAGGGGCGCCAATGCGAAGGCAGCGGGCGCCGCTGTTGGCTTGCAATCCGGCAGTGAAAAAATATCCCGTCATGCTGAAACAAATTCAGCATGACGAGTGCTTTTGTGATCAGGCCATCCGCCAGCGTTGCAAGTCATCGTCGGCCACGCTC
>JBBQWE010000158.1:0-5233 GCA_038210855.1 Sphingomonadales bacterium
CGAATGCCTATCAAAGCCAGCCGCTTCCCCATCCTTGTCGTCCCGCATAGACCGGGAAAAAGGGAGCCAGCCGCGTGTCCGAACCGATTCTGACTGTCGACATCGATGGCGCCGTGGCGACGGTCACGCTCAACCGGCCGCAAGCGATGAATGCGCTCAACGCGGCGTTGCGGCGGGAACTTGCCGCCGCGATGCGCGCGCTGGAGGCCGATGCGGGCGTGCGCGTGGTGATCCTGACCGGGGCCGGCACGCGGGCGTTCACCGCCGGGCTCGATCTGAAGGAACTGGGCAGCGAGGGGCTGGCGGCGGCCAATGCGGAAGGGCCCGACGAGAACCCCTGCAAGGCGATCGAGCAACTGACCAAGCCGTGCATCGGCGCCATCAACGGCGTGGCCATCACCGGCGGTTTCGAAGTGGCGCTGGCTTGCGACGTGCTGATCGCGTCGGAAAATGCGCGTTTTGCCGATACCCATGCCCGCGTCGGCATCATGCCGGGCTGGGGGCTCAGCCAGAAGCTGTCGCGGCTGATCGGGCCGTACCGGGCGCGCGAAATGTCGCTGACCGGCAATTTCCTCGATGCCGCGACGGCGTCGGCCTGGGGGCTGGTCAATCGCGTCGTGGCCGCCGACGATCTGCTGCCGGCGGCGCGGGCGCTGGCGGCCGACATGGCGACGATCGATCCGGCTTTCGCTGCGGCCTACAAGCGGCTGATCGACGATGGCTACGGCCGGACCTTCGCCGATGGCCTGGCGCTGGAGACGCAGCGCTCGGTTGCTGCCAATTCGCGGGTTTCCGCCGATGCCGTGGAAGCGGCGCGCGGTGCGGTGCAGGCTCGCGGCCGCAGCCAGCAGGATTGAGCCATGACAATACCCTTCCCGGGATTTTCCACGGACAGCATCGACGACCGGCTGGTCAATCCGGCGCTCTATGCCGATGAAAGCGTGCTCGACAGCTATGCCGAATTGCGCGCCAATGATCCCGTGCACTGGACGCAGCCGATCGGCTTCCGGCCGTTCTGGTCGATCACCCGCCACGCCGACATCACGGCGATTTCCAAGCAGAACGACCGCTTCATCAACCGCCTGCGCACCTATCTGTCGCCGATCGAGGGCGAGGAAATGACGCGCGCGATGACCGGGGACAGCCATCTGTTCCGCACGCTCGTCGATCTCGACGATCCGCAGCACATGAAGCTGCGCCGGCTTACCCACAATTGGTTCCAGCCGGGCAACCTTCGCAAGATCGAGGCCGATATCGCGGCGCTGGCCCGGGCGCATGTCGATCGCATGGCGGCGCACGGCCTTGCCAACGATGGCGCCTGCGATTTTGTCGGCGAAGTGGCGCTCTGGTACCCGCTGCGGGTCATCATGAAACTGCTCGGCGTGCCGGAAAGCGACGAGCCGATGATGCTGCAGATGACGCAGGAAATCTTCGGCCCGCAGGATCCCGATGTCGTGGCGCGATCGAAGCGCATCACCACCAACACGGCATTGATCGGCGGCAAATCGGGCGACGCCCAGGTCGATCTGCTGGCCACGGTGCAGATGTTCTTCACCTATTTCCGCGAAGTCACTGCCGACCGCCGGGCCAATCCGCGTGATGACCTTGCCAGCGTCATCGCCAATGGCATCATCGACGGCCAGCCGATCGACGAGCTTTCGGCCACCAGCTATTACGCCATCGTCGCCACGGCGGGGCACGACACGACGAGCAGCAGCGCCGCCGGCGGGCTGTTGCAGTTGATCCGCGACCCCGGCTTGCTCGAACGCCTCAAGGCCGATCCGTCGCTGATCCCGGCCTTCGTCGAGGAAACCATCCGCTGGGTGACGCCGGTGAAGCATTTCATGCGCACCGCCACCGAGGATACCGAGATCGGCGGCAAGATCATTCGTGCCGGCGACGGGCTTTGCCTGTTCTACTGGTCGGGCAACCGCGACGAAGCGGTTTTCGACCGGCCGAACGAGTTCAGCATCGATCGCGGCAGCAATCCGCAGACGGCGTTCGGCAACGGCGTCCACCTCTGCCTCGGCCTGCATCTTGCCCGCATGGAATTGCGCGCGCTGTTCGCCGAACTGCTGCCGCGGCTCGATTCGATCGAGCTGGCCGGCGAGCCGCGGAACAGCCTGGCCAATTTCGTGTCCGGGCTGAAGACGCTGCCGGTGCGGTACAAAATGCGATGAGAATCGGGCAATGAAGGCCGATCCACGCCGCCGCGACCCTGCCGCCTATGTCTGGACCGGGGAGATGGAGACCCGCTTTGCCGACATGGACGTCAACGGCCATCTCAACAATGTCGCGATCACCCGGTTTTTCGAGGAAACCCGAATCCGCTTCAACGGCGCGCTGTTCAGCGGGGCGCTGGCGACGCGGCCACGTTTTCTCGTCGGCCATGTCGCCGTCGATTTCCTTGCCGAGGGCCATTATCCGGCACCGGTGACCATGGCCTATGCGCTTTCCACCATCGGCACGACGAGCTTTCGCAGCGCCAAGGCGATGTTCCAGGCCGGCCGCTGCATCGCGCTGTGCGATACGGTGCTCGTCCATCGCGGCGATGCCGGCCCGGCGCCGTTGCCGCCGCAACTGCGTGACCGGCTGGAGCCGTTGCTGCTGCGGGGCTGACCCGCCGTTCAGCTTGCAGGCGGCGGCGGGGGTGGGTAGTGGCTTGCCGCCATCCCGCTTCGGATGAAGAAGAAAATTCCCACCCCCGACCCCTCCTGCAAGCGGGAGGGGAGCAGAAAGACCTTGAACCATGGCCGATGCCCCGACCACCCTGACCCTGACGCTTGCCACCGGCGAAGTCGTCATCACGTTGCGCCCCGACCTCGCACCCGGCCATGTCGAGCGCATCGCCGGCCTCGCCAACGATGGCTTCTATGACGGCGTCGTCTTCCACCGTGTCATCGATGGCTTCATGGCGCAGGGCGGCGACCCCACCGGCACCGGCATGGGCGGATCGAAGCTGCCCGACCTGAAGGCGGAATTCTCGCGCGAGGCGCATGTGCGCGGCACCTGCTCGATGGCGCGTTCGTCGCTGCCGAACAGCGCCAACAGCCAGTTCTTCATCTGCTTCGAAACGTCGAAGTTCCTCGACGGCCAGTACACCGTCTGGGGCGAGGTCACCGCCGGCATGGAACATGTCGATGCGCTGCCCAAGGGCGAACCGCCGCGCAGCCCGGGCAAGATCATCACCGCCCGCGCGGAGTAAGCATAAGCCTCCGGCGGCTGGGGCCGTGGGCCTCAGACCCCATTTCCTTTTTGTCCGTGCCCGAACTTCCGGCGCCAGGCATCAACCAACAAGATGGGGTCTGGGGCCTGCGGCCCCCGCCGCCGGAGGCCCCCTTTCTTATCGCCCGCGACGCGCGCCGGCGCTGGCGCCGTCGCGGTTGCCGCCCGCCGGGCGGGCGTTGCCGCCGCCCGGGCGGCCGGCGACACGGCCGGCGGCGCCCGACGGACGACCGCCACCGGGACGGCCCTTGGCCGGGCTGACACGAGCGTGCGGGTTGGGGCCGGGACGGCCGCCGCCGCCGCGGCGTTCGCGTTCTTCCTCGCGTGGCATCGGCGGGGCGTTGCGTTCGATGCGCTGGGTGGCGGCGACGGCGGCGCGGAAATTTTCCGGCAGGCCGAGCACGGTGACCTTGAGGCGGATCAGCTTTTCGATGTCGCGCAGATAGGCGCGTTCATCCTCGGCGCAGAAGGCGATGGCCTGGCCGGGGCGGCCGGCGCGCGCCGTGCGGCCGATGCGGTGGAAATATTGTTCCGCCACGTTGGGCAGTTCGTAGTTGATGACGTGGCTGACGCCCGAAACATCGATACCGCGCGCCGCGATGTCGGTTGCCACCAGCACGCGGCAGCTGCCGTCGCGAAAGGCCTTCAGCGATCGTTCGCGCTGCGGCTGGCTCTTGTTGCCGTGAATCGCCTCGGCGACGATGCCGGCAAGGCCCAATTGCCTGACGATGCGATCGGCGCCATGCTTGGTGCGCGAGAAGACCAGCGCGCGATCGAGCGTGCCGGCGGTTTCGATCTCGCGCAGCACGACCTGCAGCAGCGCCGGCTTTTCGGCTTGGTTGACGTGGATGACGGCCTGTTCGACGCGCTCGGCGGTCGTTGCGGCCGGCTTGACGGCGACCTTGACCGGGTCTTTCAGATAGCGCGCTGCCAGATCCTCGATCGCCTTGGGCATGGTGGCGGAGAAGAACAGCGTCTGGCGTGCACGCGGCAGCAGGCCGACGATGCGCTTCAGGTCATGGATAAAGCCCAGATCGAGCATCTGGTCGGCTTCGTCGAGCACCAGCACTTCGACGTAGCGCAGATCGAGGCTGCCGCGTTCGACAAGGTCGAGCAGCCGGCCCGGCGTCGCGACGACGACGTCGACACCATGGCTCATGGCGCGTTCCTGGCGCGGGATGGGCACGCCGCCGAAGATCGTGGTGACGGAAATCCGCATGTATTTGCCATATTCGCTGAATGACTGGGCGATCTGCGAAGCGAGCTCGCGGGTCGGTGCCAGCACCAGCGTGCGGGTGCAATATTTCAGGCGGTGCTTGGGTTCGTTGGCAAGACGGTTGAGGATGGGCAGCGCGAAGGCTGCCGTCTTGCCGGTGCCGGTCTGGGCGATGCCGCACAGGTCCTTGCCTTCCAGCGCAGCGGGCAGCGCCTGGATCTGGATCGGCGTCGGGTCGGCATAGCCCTTTTCGGCAAGAGCGCGGGCGATGGGTTCGGCAAGGCCGAAATCGGTGAAACGGGTCATGGGGGTACTTTTCTGACACGCGCCGGCTGGCGCGGCCGTCGGCACCAGCGTGCAGCGACGGGCGGTTCGTGAACGACCCGCGTGATGAGGGTGGCCCTTGGGGGCGGCGTCCTTGCGTCCGGGTCTGTGGCGACCAGAGGGTTCGAAAATGAACCCCAATCGCCCGATCACGCACCCGGCGCGGGCGCGGGAACAAGACTGCCCGGCGCCTAAGCCGCCGGTTACATCCTCCGAACGGCGGTCGAAGTCAAGTCGGCGAGCCTCGCCAGCCGCGGCGCGCAGCAAATTCGCAGCGTGAAACGAAACGGCAGCGTGCGCGTTCCGGTGGCAGTGCCTGTTCTCAAGCCTTGGCCTCGCGTGGTCGTCACGATCGGCGAGTTTGCGCTGATGCTGATCCTGGCTTGGGAGGGTGCGCGCTTGTTCTGGACGATCCTTGCCCCCGTCGGCCGCTTCGGGCCGGTGCCGGCCATGGCCGCGAGGGTGCTG
>JBBQWE010000159.1:0-5098 GCA_038210855.1 Sphingomonadales bacterium
CGGCCGGTGGGGGTCCCGGGGGGGGGGGGGGGGCGGCATTTCGTGGGGGGTGTTTCGCGGGGAACTAATGTTTTTTAATGTTTGGCCCCGGGGGGGGGGGGCGGCCGCCCCCCCCCCCCGGAGGCTCCCCCTGATCTTCAAACCAGCGTCATGCGCCGCTCCCCGCGCTTCACCACGGCCGCCTGGCCCGGGCCGGTGGCGGTACTGCGTTCGCGGATGGTTGCCATGAAAACCCAGTCGGCACGCGTCGCTTCGGGGGTGAAGGCGATGGTCAGATAGCCGCGGCGGCTGGTGTCGCACCACGCCATTTCGGGGTTGGCGGCGACGAGGCCGGCGCGAATGTCTTCGGGCGAGGCAGTCAGCGCGCTTTCGAAGCCCGGGGAAGTGACCGACTGGCCGGCGAATTCGACACCGGCGGGCTGGCCGCCTTCGGCAAGGTTGAAGGCCCAGGCGTTGTGGCTGTCCCCCGATGCCACCACCAGATCGGCGCCGGCGGCCTGGGCGGCCTTCAGGAAGCGGCTGCGTGCCTGCGGATAGCCGCCCCAGCTGTCCATGTTGCTGGCGATGCCGGCGGCGCTCGCCATGATGCCGCCCTGCACATAGGCCTGCATCCGCGGGGTCGGGGTGCCGCCCAGCCAGCCGAGCGCCTGTTGCGGCACCAGCGTATTGCCCATTACCACCTGCTGGGCGACGAACTGCCATTTCTGCCCGGCCTGCACCGATGCCTTGACGGTATCGCGGAACCAGATTTCCTGGGTCGCGCCGAGCAGCGAGCGGTGGGTGGCGTTCCACTCCTTGTCGCGGAAATCGGCGAGCTTGTTGGCGCCGCCCATCAGCGCCGGGGCGATTTCGAGCTGGGCATCGCGATCGGTGCGCGAATCGAGTGTCAGGATCGAGACGAGGTCACCGAAATCGACCCGGTTATAGGCCGGCATCTCGTGCGGCAGCCATTCGCGATGGGCGCGGATCGCAGTCGCCTTGCGCATGCTCCAATTGCCCTCGTCCGGCTGGTGGTTCTGCGCGCCGTTGCGCCAGGTGTCGTTGGCGAATTCGTGATCGTCCCAGATGGCGATGACCGGGAACAGCCGGTGCAGTTCCTGCAGGCCCGGATCGACGCGATAGCTGGCATAGCGCTGGCGGTAATCGTCGAGGCGCAGCATTTCGGTGACCGGCTCGATATCGCGGCCGGCAAGGCTCTGGGCGAGATCGGGATAGGTGCCGCGGGGATATTCATACAGATAATCGCCGACATGGACGACAAGGTCGATATCGTTGCGCGCGGCGCAATGGGCATAGGCGTTGAACCAGCCGAACGGCTTGTTGGCGCAACTGAACACCGCGATGTTGCAACGTGCCACCGGGCCGGCGGGCAGCGTGCGGCTGCGGCCGATGGGGGAGACGCTCTTGTCCGGCGCGACGAAGCGGTAATAGAACCACTGGCCGGGCGGCAGCCCTTCGACGCGTACCTGCGCCGTGCCCCAGGCGTCGACATCGGCCACAGCCATGGCCTTGGCAACAACGGTTCCGAAACCGGGATCGGTGGCGATTTCGGCCTGCAATTCGTTGCTCTTGCCATCGGCACTGACATAGCGGGTCCACAGCACCACCGATCCCTGGCGCGGATCGCCCGAGGCTACGCTGTGGGTAAAGCCGGTGGCCGGCCACAGATTGGCAAGCGCCGGCCGCGCCGGCAGGATCAGCCCGGCGCCGGCAGCGCCCAAAAAGGCGCGACGATCGATTTCGAGACGCATGGTACACGCTCCACTAGAGATTGTTTCCTACCGCCTAGGACAGGCGTGTGACAGAAAATTGAACGCCGAAAAGGGGAGACGGGCGATGCCGCCGATGCGCAAGAAGGCCGATCTGCCGAGCAAACCCTGCGTCACCTGCGGCCGCCCCTTCGCCTGGCGAAAGAAATGGGCCCGCGATTGGGACAATATCCGCCATTGTTCGGATGCCTGCCGCAGCGGCGCCTATTCCCGCGCCCGGCAAAACAAGGCAGACTGACGCCAAATGCCCCAGGGGAGTGTCGCATGGCCACGCAGTTGAAGCCCGTTCCGGACGTCCGCACCCAGGTTTCGGCCGAAGAATGGGCGATCCGCGTCGATCTGGCTGCCGCCTATCGCCTGGTGGCGCTGTACGGCTGGGACGATATCATCTTCACCCATCTTTCGGCGCGCGTTCCCGGCCGGGAACATCACTTCCTGATCAACCCGTACAATCTGATGTTCGAGGAGATTACCGCGTCGAGCCTCGTCAAGATCGACGTCAACGGCTCGCCGGTGATGGAAACGCCCTACCTGACCAATCCCGCCGGCTTCACCATCCATTCGGCGCTGCACATGGCGCGCGACGATGCCCATGCGGTGATGCACCTGCACACCGCGCACGGCCAGGCCGTCGCTGCCCAGGCCGATGGCCTGCTGCCGATCACCCAGACCGCGATGCTGATTCGCGAGCAGGTCGCCTATCACGAGTATGAAGGCGTCGCGACCGATCTGGAGGAGCGTGAGCGGCTGGTCGCCGACATCGGCACCAAGAACGCGATGATCCTGCGCAACCACGGTACGCTGGCGATCGGCGCCACCGTCGCCGAATGCTTCCTCAACCTCTATTTCCTCGAACGCGCTTGCGAAGCGCAGGTGCTGGCGCTGTCGGCCGGCCGCGACGGGCTGGCCAATCCGCCGCAGGGCACGCCCGAAAAAGCCGCCGGCCAGGGGGCAGCGGGCCTTGGCCTTGTTGCCAACAAGCTGGCGTGGCCGGCGCTGCTGCGCAAGCTCGACCGAATCGATCCGTCGTTCCGGGATTGATCAGCCGCGTTCCAGCCGATCCCCGGCGAGAGCGACGAAGCCGATCCACAGCCAGCCGATCATCATCAACGTGCCGCCGATCGGTGCCAGCGCGGCGATGGCGCGCGGTGCCCCCAATGCCAGCGCGTCGAGGTTGGTGGCAAAGATGAAGGATCCGATGCTGACGGCCCAGGCGCCGCCGCGAACCAGCGGCGTTGCTCGCCACGCCAGCAGCGCGAAGACGGCGGCGACGTGCGGCAACTGGAAAGCGACTCCGGTCATGATCCAGCCCTTTGCCACCGGGTCCGAAATGCCATGGGCAGCGAAAGTGCCGAAGGCCAGCGCGATGACGGCATTGGCGGCGGCAAAGGCGGGAAGCAGGCGGGGCGTGAAAGGCGCTGGCGTGGTCATGCCGCCACCAGAGGCGCCTTTGCCGGCGATTCCCAGCCCCGGCGACGCGATTTCGCACAGCAGCGCCGTGGCGCCGCGCCGCAGGCAGGATGTCGCGCCGCAGGCAGGATGTCGCGCCGCAGGCGGCATATTTGCCGCGGCCAAACCGGTCGCCACCGTTCATGCCGGGTCAATCTGGCGGCCGTCATATGCAACGGGCGGTTGCAGCCGCGTCGGAGTTCAGCCCCCTGTTATCCGGCACGGCAATTCATGCAATCGCTGCGTGACGAGCGCAAAAACAGCCCCCCGCTCCATGCCCCCGGAGCGGGGGGCCTATTTTTTGGGCTGCGTGCACCCGGCACACGCAAAAAAGGGCCCGGTGCGATCGTTCGCACCGGGCCCTTGCTGTCGTGTGGCCGAACTTACTTGTTGGCGACGAGATAGGCGATCACTGCCTTGCGCGCCGCGGGGTCCTTCAGGCCGGCATAGGCCATCTTGGTGCCCGGCATGTACTTGGCGGGCGCCGCCAGCCACGGATCGAGCGTCGCTGCATTCCAGACGAGGCCGCCGGCGGCCTTGGCCTTCAGCGCCGCCGAATAGTTGAACTTCGGCGCGGAGCCGGCCTTGCGACCGACGACACCGTGCAGCGCCGGGCCGATCTTGTTGGCCTGGCCCTTGGCGAAATTGTGACAGACCTTGCACTGCGCCAGCTGCGGCGGCTCGGCGGCGAGCGCGGGGGTGGCAGCAAGAGCGACGGCAGCGGAGGCGGCAACGGCAAAAGCACGAACGAACATCGGTGAAACCTCGTTGATGGCGGTTTGGTGATGCGCTTTCTGCAACTTCGCAGATGAACGTGCAATAGACGGCGCGCTGCCGCAACAACCGGGTGACGCGGTGCCGCATCATGCCTAAATGCCCGGGCATGACGCTGCGTATCGCCACCTGGAACATCAATTCCGTCCGCTTCCGGATCGACATCGTCGAACGCTTCGTGGCGCAGCACGCCCCCGACGTGCTGTGCCTGCAGGAAACCAAGGTCATCGACGATGCCTTTCCGCACGCTGCCTTCGAAGCGATGGGCTTTCGCTGGCGCCTGCTCCATGGCCAGCGCATGCACCACGGCGTCGCCACGCTGTCGCGCGTGCCGCTGATCGAGGAACGCCGCTTCGACTGGCAGGACAATGGCGAGGCGCGCCATATCGGAGCTCGGCTGCCCTCCGGCCTGAGAATCGAGAATGTCTATGTGCCGGCCGGCGGCGATGTTCCCGACACCGCGCTCAATCCGAAATTCGCCCAGAAATTGGCGTTTCTCGGCCGCATGACCGCCTGGTCCGAGGGGCTTCGCGACACCAGCGTCATCGTCGGCGATTTCAACGTGGCACCTCTGGAATGCGACGTCTGGAACCACAAGGCCCTGATCGACGTCGTCAGCCATACACCTGTGGAAGTCGCAGCCCTCGCCGCCCTGCAGCAGAGCCACGACTGGGTCGACCTCGGCCGCCACTTCATCGCCCCGCCCGAACGCCTGTTCACCTGGTGGAGCTATCGCGCTACCGACTGGCGCCTGTCGGATCGCGGCCGCCGGCTCGACCATATCTGGGCATCACCGGAAATCGCCCCCGCCGCGACGCAGTTCGAAGTCATCGAGGACGCCCGCGACTGGGGCAAGCCTTCCGATCATGTGCCGCAGATCGTGACGCTGGCGCTGTGACCGTCGCGGCCGGATATGCGGCAATCGCGGCCAGCGATGCGCTGCGCCGCGGCCAGATCGTCGGCGTCGGCGGCCTTGCCATCCTGTCGGCCGAACTCGCCGATGCGGCGTCGCTGGGCCGGCTCGAATCCGGCGGCCGTGCCGGCCTGGTGATCACGGCGCGACGGGCGGCGGTGCTCAATCTCGCCAACCAGCTTGGCGCAGCCGT
>JBBQWE010000160.1:0-5060 GCA_038210855.1 Sphingomonadales bacterium
CCGGCGAGGTCGCTCAGGCGGCGACTTCGACCTTGCGGCGGCGAGCGGCGAGGCCGACCAGGCCGAAGCCGGTGATGAGCTGCAGCCAGATGGCCGGTTCCGGAACGTTCGGGATCGGCGCCGGATCGGACGAGAACTGGCCACCGGCGACGGCACGGAAGGTGCGCAGCGCGCGGGTCGGCGTGCCGGCGGTCGGCAGCGCGTTCAGCGTCGGGGCGATCTGGGTCAGCGAGATCGAGAAGTCAAAGTTCGAACCCGGGACGAAGGTCAGGAAGTCCGAGGTGTAGTTGATCATCGACGACGGGGTCGAGCCCGAGAAACCGGCGGCGGTGCCGCTGCGGGCGCCGGCGATCGTCGAGTTGGTGAACGTGCCCGAGAGCAGGTTCGAACCGGCGGCGAAGCTCTGGGTGCCCAACATGATTGCCGAGGTGCTGATGAACGAGAAGCTTCCAGCGACGTTGCTCTGGGTGATGTTGGTGCCGTTGATGGTGGCGACCGTGCTGGTCACGGTGCCGGCCAGCGTCCAGGCGGCGTTGACCGGGCCCAGGCTGTTGAAGGCGTTCTGCAGGAAGGTGAAGGTCACCGCACGCGAACCGGACGTGGTGGCGGTGTTGTTGGCGGTGGTGTAGAACGAGGCGCTGGTGCCGGCGTTCAGGAAGTAGACGTTGGCACCGCCGGCGCCCGGGCCGAAGGATGCGAAGGTGGTGACAACGGCGGCGGCCGGCGCGGCGGAAACCGCGGCGGCCAGAGCGATGAGCGAAAGAAGGCGCATTTCGTATCTCCGGTTTGCTTGACCCCTGGAGGTCGACCAATGGCGCCGCTGGATCGCGGCACTCACCCGCATCGATGCAGATTTCATGCCAACCGGACGATTGCCAAAAAGTTCTGTAATATCAGTGGTTAATAGCAGGTTACTGCAGCCGAGTGTAAAGCCTGCCGTCACTCGGGTCGCTGGCGGGGCGGCTCGTCGTTCACCGCCGCCGCCGCCGCCTCAGGCGCGGCGTCGCCCGCGCCGGCTGAATCGGCGGCGGCCGTTGCGGCGTCCGCTGCCGCCGATGCAGCATCGGTCGCGCTGTCGATCAGATCGGCGATGGCATCCATCTCGATCGTCGGCATCCGGATTTCGACTTCGCGCGTTGCCGCCGTTGCCGTCAGCAGCCCCTCCTGCTGCAAGGCTGCCAGCATGAAACGATGCCACAGCTTGGCCGGTACACTGCCGCCGACCACGGCGCCGTTCATCGGCGTGTTGTCGTCGTTGCCGACCCAGACGCCAACCACCAGATCGCCGGCAAAGCCGATGAACAGCGCGTCGCGGTGGTTCTGCGTCGTGCCGGTCTTGCCATAGGTGGGGATCGGCAGTCGCGCCTCCAGCCCGGTACCATTGCGCACCGCGCTGGCCAGCAGCTCCAGCATCGGGTCGCGTGCCGGCCATGGCGTCAGCGCGCCGACAACGCGGCGAACAGACTTCAACAGCCCGGGCTGGCCCGGCAGCAGCCCCGTCGGCCGCACCGGCCGGCTGCCGCTGGCGAGCGCCGCATAGGCCGCCGTCATGTCGAGCAGCGGCACCGGCGAGGTGCCCAGCGCCATCGCCGGCCACGTCGAAAGCTTCGAATCGACGCCCAGCCGCCGCGCCTGGTCGATGACCTTCTGCGTGCCCAATTGTTGTGCCAGCCGCACCGCGGCGACGTTCGAGGATGCAGCAAAGGCCGTCGCCAGGCTGACCGGCCCGCGATAGCGGCCATCGTCGTTCTTGGGCTCGTAATCGTCGATGCGGATCGGGGAATCGTCGACGGTATCGCCCGGCCGCATCCCGGCCTCCAGCGCCGCCAGATAGACGAACAGCTTCCACGACGATCCCGGCTGGCGCATCGCCTGCGTCGCGCGGTTGAACGAGGATGCCTTGTAATCGATGCCGCCGACCATGGCGACGACGGTGCCATCGGGCCGCATCGCCACCAGCGCCGCCTGGCCGATATCGAGCCCCTGGCTGCGCGCCAGCGTGTCCTCGATCGACGCTTCCGCCAGCTTCTGCAGACGCGCATCCAGCGTCGTGCGCACCGTGATGTCGCCATAATCGGCATCCACGCTGTCGCGCGCCATCGGCAGCACCCAATCGGCGAAATAGCTTCCCGACGGCAGTTGCCGGCGGCCGGGAACATAGCTCGCCGGCACCACCCGTGCGGCGCGGGCTTCGGACAGCGCGCCGGTTTCGACCATCTGTTCGACGACGGTCCGCGCCCGCGCCCGGGCATCGGCGAGGTGGCGGCTGGGCGCGAGCCGTGACGGCGCCTGCACCAGCCCGGCGAGCATCGCCGCCTCGCCGACCGTCAGCGTTTCCGGCGTCTTGTCGAAATAGGTGCGGGCGGCGGCGCGGATGCCATAGGCGCCATCGCCGAAATAGACGCTGGAAAGATAGCGCTGCAGGATCTCGTCCTTCGTCAGCCGGCTTTCCAGCCAGAAGGCGATGATGATTTCCTGCAGCTTGCGCTTGATGCTGCGTTCGGCGCTGAGGAAGCTGGTCTTGGCGAGCTGCTGGGTGATCGTCGATCCGCCCTGCTGCACCCCGCCGGCCTGGGCGTTGCGGAACAGGGCGCGGACGATGCCGCGCGGATCGATGCCCCAATGGTCGTAGAAGCGCCGGTCCTCGATGGCGATCAGCGCCGCCGGCACGTGGCGGGGCAGCCGCGCGATATCGACGGGGGCCTCCTTGTAGTCGCCGCGCCGAGCGATCGGCTTGCCGGCACTGTCGGTGAGGATCAGGCTGGGCGACTTCAGCGGTTCGAGCGCCCGGCCCAGCGGCGCCGTCAGCGTCAGCCAGGCGATGAGCGCGATGAACACGCCCGTGGCGACCGCGATCCCGCCGAACAGCCACGGCCGGATGCGCCGCCAGCGGCTGCGCGGCGGCGGCAGGTCATCATCGTCGAACGCAGCGGCCCCGCTTGCCATCACGCGCGTTCCCGCGTGGCGCTGAACCGGATCGCCGTCTCGCGCTGGCTGACATAATTCAATTCCCAGGCATCGCGTGCCATGAACACCGGGGCGCCGTCGCGATCCTCCGCCATGGCGCCGCGATGTTCCTCGGCAAAGCGCTTCAGTTCGCCGGGCTCGCCGGCCAGCCAGCGCGCCGTATCATAGGGCGATGGTTCGAAATCGGCAGCGACCCGGTATTCGGCATCCAGCCGGCTGATCAGCACTTCCAGCTGCAACTGGCCGACGACACCGACGATCCACTGGCTGCCGATCACCGGCTTGAACAATTGCGTCACGCCTTCTTCGGCCATGTCGGTCAGCGCGGTGCGCAACTGCTTCGATTTGGTCGGGTCCTTCAGCGCGACGCGGCGCAGGATTTCAGGCGCAAAGTTGGGGATGCCGGTGAATGTGACATCATCGCGTTCCACCAGGCTGTCGCCCACCCGCAACACGCCATGGTTGGGGATGCCGATGATATCGCCGGGGAACGCTTCGTCGGCGATTTCGCGGTCCTGGGCAAAGAACAGGATCGGCGAGTTGATCGCGATGGTCTTGCCGGTGGCGACTTGGCGCAGCTTCATGCCGCGACGGAAACGCCCCGAGGCAAGGCGCAGAAAGGCGATGCGGTCGCGGTGCTGCGGGTTCATGTTGGCCTGCACCTTGAACACAAAGCCCGAAACCTGGCCCTCGGCAGGGTCGATGGCGCGCGCTTCGCCGGCAACCAGCGCTGGTTGCGGCCGCGGCGCCGGCGCATATCGGGCCAGCGCGTCGATCAGCGCTTCGACTCCGAAATCCTTCAGGGCCGATCCGAACAGCACCGGCGTCAGCGCGCCCTTGCGATAGAGATCGGCATCCAGCGTCGCATAGCCGCCCAGCGCCAGTTCGGCCTGTTCGCGCAACCGCCCGGCGATCGGGCCGCAAAGTTCGTCGATGCGCGGATCATCGAGGCCCGAAGTCGCGATCGTCTGCCCGGCAGCACCCGTCGCGGTGCCATCGGGCGCCAGGAAGTCGTGGGTATAAAGGTCGTAGAGCCCCTTGAACTCGCCGCCCATGCCGGCCGGCCAGTTGAGCGGCGCGACATCGAGCGCCAGCATGTCCGACACCTCGTCGAGCAGGTCGAAAGCGTCGCGGCCTTCGCGATCGACCTTGTTGATGAAGGTCAGGATCGGCACGTCGCGCAACCGGCAGACTTCGAACAGCTTGCGCGTCTGCGCTTCGATGCCGCGCGCCGCGTCGATCACCATCACGGCGGAATCGACTGCGGTCAGCGTGCGATAGGTATCTTCCGAAAAATCCTCGTGGCCCGGCGTATCGAGCAGGTTGAACACCGTGTTCCCGCGCTGGAAGGTCATCACCGAGGAAGTGACCGAAATGCCGCGCGCCTGTTCGATCTTCATCCAGTCCGACCGCGCCCGGCGGTTCTGGCCGCGAGCGCGAACTTCGCCGGCCATGTGGATGGCGCCGCCGAACAACAGCAGTTTTTCCGTCAGCGTCGTCTTGCCGGCGTCGGGGTGCGAGATGATCGCGAAGGTGCGCCGTTCGAGGGGAGATGTCATGGCCGTGACTGCGCCATGACAGGCCGCGTGGCGCAGTGCAATGGTGGCGCAGCAGCGAACCGGTTCGATCGGCACGGCTTTGCGCCAGGACTGGTCGGCCTTGCGACGGCGCGAGGGCGAAAGGGCTTTTCTTCTGGCGGAAACGCGTATTAAAGTTGCGCAACGTGGCGGGGTGAGGATCGGCGCATTGCGCATTGGTTTCGGCATCGATGGTAGAATGCGCTTCGGGGCCCGCTCCGGGGCCCTCTCCGGGGCCCGCTTCGGGTTCCGCTCCGTGGCTCGCTTCGGGCGCCGGATCGCGGTTCGTGCCGTGGCCACCGCCGTATTCGCTCTCGCGGCGTCGGTTGCAGTGCCGGTCGCTCCGTCTGCCGCCACCAGCCTTTATGCCGTCCCCAAATATGCAGCGATCCGGTTGGATCGTCACGGCTTTGCGCCTGGACTGGTCGGCCTTGCGACGGCGCGAGGGCGAAAGGGCTTTTCTTCTGGCGGAAACGCGTATTAAAGTTGCGCAACGTGGCGGGGTGAGGATCGGCG
>JBBQWE010000161.1:0-4960 GCA_038210855.1 Sphingomonadales bacterium
GGCAGCGAGGACACGAAATCGTCGATGGCCGCCATGCGCGCGGCCTCGCGTACCTGTTCGAATGACGCATCAGGCCGTCCATAGCCGATGTTGTAGCCGATGGTATCGTTGAACAGCACGGTATCCTGCGGAACGATGCCGATGGCGCGTCGCAGCGAATCCTGGGTGACCTGGCGCAGGTCCTGGCCATCGATGGTCACGGCACCGCCGGTGATGTCGTAAAAGCGATAGAGAATGCGGCTGAGGGTGGATTTGCCGGCGCCGCTATGGCCGACGACCGCCAGCTTCTGGCCCGGCCGGATTTCGAAATCGATGGCGTGGAGGATCTGCCGACGCGGTTCATAGGCGAAATCGACGCCGGCAAAGCGCACATGGCCGCCCGAAACCTGCAGCGGCGCCGCATCGGGCGCATCGCTGATTTCGGCGGGCGTATCGACCAGCGTGAACATCGCTTCCATGTCGATCAGGCCCTGCTTGATCTCGCGATAGACCATGCCGAGCATGTCGAGCGGCCGGAACAGCTGTGCCAGCAGCGTATTGACCAGCACGACATCGCCGACGCTGAACCGGCCCTGCGCCCAACCCCAGACGGTGAACGCCATGGCGCCGGCCATCATCAGGTTGGTGATCAGCGACTGGCCGATGTTGAGCCACGACAGCGACACCTCGTTCCTGACGGCGGCCTTGGTGTAGCGCTGCAGCGCCTCGCGATAATTGCGGTTTTCATGGGTTTCGGCGTTGAAATATTTGACGGTTTCGTAATTCAGCAGTGAATCGACGGCGCGCGCCGAAACCTTGTTGTCGGACGCGACCATCTCGCGGCGCAGCTTGTTGCGCCAGTCGGTGACCTTCTGGGTATAAAGGATATAGGCCGCGACGAAGCCGAGCACCGCTGCGACCATCGCCGGACCGAGCTTGATCCAGAAGATGACGCAGACCGCAGTCAGTTCGAAGATCGTCGGGAAGATGTTGAACAGGATGAAATAGAGCATGATGTCGATGCTCTTGGTGCCGCGTTCGACGATGCGCGTCAGGCTGCCGGTGCGGCGTTCGAGGTGGAAACGCAGGCTGAGCCGGTGGATGTGCGCAAAGACATCGAGCGCCAGCTGCTGTGCCGCTTCCTGGCCGACGCGTTCGAAGATGGCGTTGCGGATATTGTCGAACAACACGCCGCCGAAACGCGCCGCGGCATAGGCGCCGACCAGCGCGATGGCGAGGAACGCCGCCTCCGCCGTCCGCCCCGCCGTCGCCGACATGGCGTCGATCGCGTCCTTGTAGGCAAAGGGCATGATCAGGTTGATGCCCTTGGCAACCAGCACCAGCACCAGCGAGGCAGCGACGCGCGCCCGCAACCCCGGCTGCGACCGCGGCCACAGATAGGGCAGGAACTGCCGCAAGGTGGCGAGATCCGCCTTGCCGGCCGGCGGCGTCGCGGCATCGTGGAATGATTGCATGACGCCTATGTGGCCCCACTACGGTCGTGGCGCAATCGGGGAGGAGGGAAGGAGGGCCTTCTACCCCTTCAAGCCGGCCGCCCGCAGCGCCTGATCGATCGTCCGCGCCACGCTGGCCGGCACGCCGGCCGGCACGCCCGCCTGCATCGTCGGCGGCTGCGGGTACGCGGCGGGTCGTCGCGGTGCTGCCCGGCGCGGCATTTCGGCGTCGGCAAGGCCGAGGAAGGCAGCGATGGCGCGTGACGAGGAAATGCCGACATCGAGCATGTAGGGCGCCGCCGTGCTTTCCGCGCCATCGATCGGCGTGCCGTGGCCAAGGCCGGCAATGGTGACGCGTTCGACACGGACGATGCCGTCGCGGCCGCGCCAGCGTTCGCGGCGCATGCCGGACGCGATGTCGGTTTCGGGCGCGCCCGACAGGCCGTGCAGGCGGCACCATTGTTCGGCAAGGCGATCGGCGTTGATCGGCGCGACGGTGGCATCGGCGTCGCCGGTCCAGATGGAGACGCGCGGCCAGCGCTTGTGGTCGGGCATCGCCTGGGCCACGCGGTCGGCGAGGCGCTTCGGGTTCGGCCCGCCCTGGCCGCGCATGCGTTCCAGCGCTTCGGGGATGGTATCGGCGCTGCCGGCGGCAAGGCCGGCGATGATGGCGCCGCCGGCAAAGATGTCGGGATAGGCGCCGAGCAGCGCCGAAGCCATGGCGCCGCCGGCGGAAAGCCCGGTGACATGGACGCGTGCCGGATCGAGGCCGTGGCGAACGATCATCGTGGCGATCATGGCGCGGATCGATTCGCCCTCGCCGCCGCCGCGGGCGATATCGCCGGGCTGAAACCAGTTGAAGCAGACATTGGGATTGTTGGCGCGGGTCTGTTCGGGAAACAGCAGCGCGAAACCATGGGCATCGGCGAGCGTCGACCAGCCCGCGCCGGCGTCATAGCCGGCCGCCGTCTGGGTGCAGCCGTGCAGCACCACCAGCAGCGGCGCCCGCGCCGGCAAATCGTCCGGCACATGGCAATGCGCTGCCAACTGCCCGGGATTGGGGCCGAAATCGGCCAGTTCGACCAGCGGACCCGGGCCGACGGCATCGATACCGCGCATCGCGCGACGCATCGCCGTCATTTTCAAAATCGTGTCCTGCATGCTTGCCATGATGAACCTCGAAATCCTGCCGTGCCATTCTGGCGGCGGCGATACGATGCTGCAACGCACAATAAGGCGATCGGGCGCCGCGATGCCGCGGCGGTTGCGCTGGCCTGCGCTGCCGACCATGGTCGTGCCATGCCTGCCCCCCCTTCCGCCCGCACCCCCAGGACGCAGCGCCAGCCCGCCGGTCTGCCGACCCGCCAGCAGATCCTCGATCTCGTCGCGCGCTCCCCGCAGGCGATGGGCAAGCGCGAGATCGCCAAGGCGTTCGGGCTGGCCGCGCAGGACAAGATCGTGCTGAAGGCGCTGCTGAAGGAGATGCAGGATTCGGGCGAGCTCGAAGCCGGCCCGGGGCGGACGCTGCACCGCGGCGGCGGCCTGCCGAAAGTCACCGTCATCCGCATCATCGAAGCAGCCGAAGGCACCATCGCCGTTCCCGATCGCTGGGAAAGCGCGGCACCGCCGCCGCGGCTGCGCGTCATCGAGACGCGGCGGCGCGGCGCCTTTGGCGTGGGGGACCGGCTGCTGGCACGCATCGAGGAAACCGGCGGCGGCTACAGCGCCTTCCCGATGAAGGCGCTGGCGAAGTCCGATGAGTTCGTGCTCGGCATCTTGCGCAAGGAAGCGCTCGGCTATCGGCTGGTGCCGGTCGACAAGAAGGCACGCACCGATTTCGTCGTCAGCGACCCGGGCGAAGCAGCGGCCGGTGACCTGGTGCTTGCCGAACCATCGGGGCGGCCGCCGCGGCAGACGGCACGTGTCGTCGAAGTGCTCGGCGATCCGTTCGCGCCGCGGGCCTTCTCGCTGATCGCCATTCACGCCAAGGGCATCCCCAGCCGCTTCGCCGAAGAAGCGCTGGCGGAAGCGGCGAGCGTGGCGACACTGAAGCTGGGGGATCGCGAGGATCTGCGCGCGCTGTCGTTCCTGACCATCGATCCCGCCGACGCCCGCGACCATGACGACGCCGTCTGGGCAGCGGCCGACCCCGATCGCCCCGGCCACCACCGCGCCATCGTCGCCATCGCCGATGTCGGCTTCTATGTCCGCCCCGGCGGTGCGCTCGATCGCGAGGCGCGGCGGCGCGGCAACAGCGTCTATTTCCCCGACCGCGTCGTGCCGATGCTGCCCGAAGTGTTGTCCGCCGATGTCTGCTCGCTGGTCGAAGGCCGCGACCGCGCCGTGCTCGCCTGCCATCTCGAGATCGACCCCGCCGGCAAGGTGCTTTCGCAGCGCTTCACCCGCGCCACCATCCGCTGCCTGACCAACATCGCCTATGAAGACGCGCAGGCGAGCATCGACAGCGGTTCCGGCGAATGGCTGCCGGTGCTGCGACCGCTGTGGGACGCATGGGGCGCGCTGGCAAAAGCCCGCGAGACCCGCGAGCCGCTGGCGCTTGAACTGCCCGAACGGCGTGTCGTGCTCGACGAACACGGCCGCATCGCCAGCATCGCCATCCGCGAACACCTCGCCGCGCACCGGCTGATCGAGGATTTCATGATCGCCGCCAATGTCGCTGCAGCGCGCGCGCTGGAGGCGAAGAAAGCCCCCTGCGTCTATCGCGACCACGAAACGCCGAGCCGCGAGAAGATGATCGCGCTGAAGGACTATCTCGAAACGCTCGGCCAGAATTTCGCCATGGGGCAGGTCATCAAGCCTGCCACCTTCAATCGCATCCTGGCACGCACGAAAGGCCAGGATTACGCCGATCAGGTGCAGGAACAGGTGCTGCGCACCCAGACGCAGGCCTATTATTCGCCCGACAACAAGGGCCACTTCGGCCTGTCATTGGCCAGTTACGCCCATTTCACCTCGCCGATCCGCCGCTATGCCGATCTGATCGTGCACCGCAGCCTTGTCGAGGCGTGGAAACTGGGCGACGGCGGGCTTTCTCCCGCCGAAGCCGCGGTGCTCGCCCGCACCGCCGACCATGTTTCGATGACCGAACGCCGCGCCATGGAGGCCGAACGCGACACCATCGACCGCTATGTCGCGGCGTTTCTTTCCACCCGTGTCGGCGAAACCCTCGCCACCCGCATCACCGGCGTCGCCAAATTCGGCTTTTTCGCCACCGTCGAAGGCCTTGGCGGCGACGGCCTGGTGCCGGTTTCGACCCTCGGCGACGAATTTTTTGTCTATGACGAGACGTCGCGGGTGCTCGAAGGCGCCGAAACCGGCACGCGCTACACCATCGGCCAGCGCCTCGACCTGCGGCTCGCCGAAGCCAATCCGATCACCGGCGCGCTGCGTTTCGAACTGCCGGGCAGCGATACGGTAGCATTCGTCCGCCGCGATCGCATGCGCTCGGGGCCGCGTCCGGGGCAGTCGCGGGTGCCGCGGGGGGTGAAAAGGGGCAGGAAATAGGG
>JBBQWE010000162.1:0-4958 GCA_038210855.1 Sphingomonadales bacterium
GCTGAAACTTTCGTGCAGCGCCTCGCCATCGGACGTGGTGATGGTGGCGGTGACTTCGCCCGGGGTGGGGGTCACCTCGGCAACACTGGCACCGGTCAGGATGCGCAGGCCCTGCTTCGCCAGTGCCTTTGCCATGAAAGCGCTGATTTCGGCATCTTCGACCGGCAGGATGCGGTCCTGCATTTCGACGACCGTGACCTCGGCGCCCATGTCGCTGTAGAAACTGGCGAATTCGATGCCGATGGCACCCGATCCGATGACCAGCAGGCGCGTCGGCATTTCGGCCGGCACCATGGCTTGGCGATAGGTCCAGATGCGCAGGCCATCGGCCGGCACGCCGGGAAGATCGCGGGCCCGGGCGCCGGTGGCGACGATGACGTTCCTCGCCGCCAGCACGCGCGGGCCGCTGGCAGTGGTGACGGTGATTTCGGTCGGCCCGGTAAGCCTGCCCTCGCCTTCCACGACGGTGACGTTGTGCTTCTTCATCAACCCCTTGACGCCGGCGTTGAGCTGCCCGGCCACCTTGCGGCTGCGCGCGGTCACCTTGGCGAGATCGAAGGAGACATTGTCGGCGCTCAGTCCATAGGCCGCGGCGTTCTGCATATAGTGGTAGATTTCGGCGGTCCGCAGCAGTGCCTTGGTCGGGATGCAGCCCCAGTTGAGGCAGATGCCGCCCAACCGCTCGCGCTCGACGATGGCGACGGACAGCCCGAGCTGCGACGCCCGGATCGCAGCGACATAGCCGCCGGGCCCGGAGCCGAGAATGGCGAGATCATATTGTTCAGCCATGACCGGCTCCAAAAAACTGGATATTGGCAGTCGACCAAATCGGAACGCCGACACCGAAGAAATCGACATCCTCGGACCAGATTTCCCCGTCCAGCGCCAGTGCGGCGGCGAGCGCCGGCCAATCGGATTTGCCGCCGACGCGCAGGCGAGCATTGGCGGCGATCCGCAGATGTTCGTATTGCGCCGGCCCGACGATTTCGAGCGGATCGAGCACTTTTCGGACTTCGCCGTCGACCATATCTGGCGGCAGTCCGAACCTGGTTGTCAGCCGGTCGATCAGCTCATCTACATTATGCGCGGTCGTTGCCAGGTCGACGCCGCGGCCCCGAAGCTGATCGACAAGGCGCGACGCCCGGCCCTGGCTGCACCGCACCAGTATGTTGGTATCTAGCAGGAGCAACGATCGAGCGCTTCAAGCTCTTCGATTTCGAATTCCGGCGTATCAACCTCGCGGAGCAGCTCCCGCCAGTTCGGTGTCCGTGCACGCCACTGCCGCCCGAATTCCTCGCGTTCGCGAACCCAGGCTTTCATGTCGATGTCAGCCGCGGGCCGGCTCAAATTGATGGGAATGTAACGGCCAACCGGTTTGCCGTGGTGGGTGACGATCACCATTTCCTTGCCCAGCGACACTTCGCTGATGCGTTCACGAAACTCCTTGATGCCCATCTTCATGCGACTGTCCCGAAATGTGTCACGGACAGATACACTTTTGTACCGCGGTTCTCAAGCAACCAGCCCCAGCGGCGCCTCGACCAGCGCCCGGAACGCCGCCATCAGTTCGGCGCCGTCGGCGCCATCGATGGCGCGGTGGTCGAAGCTGCCGGTAACGGTCATCACCATGGCGATGGCGAGCGCGTCGTCGACGACGAAGGGCCGTTTCTCGCCGGCACCGATGGCGAGGATCAGGCCCTGCGGCGGGTTGATGACGGCATCGAACTGCTTGATTCCATACATGCCGAGGTTGGAAACGCTCGCCGTGCCGCCCTGATATTCGTGCGGCTGCAACTTGCCGTCGCGCGCCTTGCCGGCGAGCACCTGCATTTCGGCGGCGATCACCGACAAGGGTTTCGCATCGGCGCCGACGATGATCGGCGTAATCAGCCCCGACGGCGCCGCAACCGCCACCGAGATATCGGCACGATCATAGCGGATCAGCGTTTCGCCCTGGAACGAGACATTGGCGGCCGGCACCTGCCGCAGCGCCAGCGCCAGCGCCTTGATCACCATGTCGTTGACGCTCAGCTTGATCCGGCGGGGTTCGAGCGAGCGGTTGAGCTCGCCGCGCAGTTTCAGCAACGCATCGATGCGGACATCGCTGGTCAGGTAGAAATGCGGCACCGTCTGCTTGGCCTCGGTCAGCCGGCGGGCGATGACCTTGCGAACGGGCCCGAGCCTTTCTTGCGTGTGCGGAATATCGCTGAACGGCGGGCCGAAAGCTTCTCCCCTCCCGCTCGCGGGAGGGGTCGGGGGCGGGTTCGCGGCCACAACCTCTCGCACCGGCGCCGTTGCTGCCGCCGGCCGCTTGGCCGCGCCCTCGATATCGGCGCGCACGATCCGGCCGTTCGGCCCCGTTCCGGCGATACCGTCAAGGTCGACGCCCTTTTGTTCGGCGATACGCCGCGCCAGTGGCGAAGCGATAATGCGGCCGGAGGCGCCGACCTTCTCCCCTCTCGCTTGCGGGTGGGGCTGGGGGTGGGCGGTGCCTCCCGACGAAACCTTGTCCTCCGGGAAAAGGCCGTTCCCACCCCCGACCCCTCCCGCAAGCGAGAGGGAAGCAGAAGGCGGCGGTGCCGCTACCGCAAGCGGGAGGGGAGCCGAAAGCGGCGGTGCCGCTGCCGCGGTCGGGAGGGGAGCAACAGCCGCCTCCACCGTCTCGCCATCGCCGGCCAGCCGCAGGATCACCTGCCCGACCGGCACGGCTTCGGTGCCCTGGGCAACCAGCAGCGCCGCTACCACGCCCTCGTCGATGCTTTCGACTTCCATCGTCGCCTTGTCGGTCTCGATTTCGGCGAGCACGTCGCCGGCCTTCACCGCATCGCCGACCTGGACCAGCCACTTCGACAGCGTCCCCGCTTCCATCGTCGGCGACAGCGCGGGCATGGTGATGTCGATCATCGATAACAGACCTTTTTCGCCGCGATCACCACGTCATCGACCTTGATCAGCGCCGCCTTTTCGAGATTCGCGGCATAGGGCAGCGGCACATCGGCATTGGTGACGCGCAGGACCGGCGCGTCGAGATCGTCGAAGCCCTGTTCCATCGCCACCGCCATGATCTCGCTGGCAATCGAGCAGGCCGGCCAGCCTTCCTCCACCACCACCATGCGGTTGGTCTTCTTCAGCGATGCGAGGACGCAAGCCGTGTCCAGCGGCCGCAGCGTGCGCAGGTCGATGACTTCGGCGTCTATGCCAGCTTCGGCGAGTTTCGTCGCCGCATCGAGCGCGACACCGACTCCGATCGAATAGCTGACCAGCGTCACGTCGCGGCCCTCGCGGACGATGCGCGCCTTGCCGATCGGCACGGTGACATCGCCCTCCGGCACGTCGAAACTCTGGCCGTAGAGCAGCTCGTTTTCGAGGAAGACCACCGGATCGGGGCAGCGGATGGCGCTTTTCAACAGGCCTTTGGCATCCGCCGCGCTGTACGGCGCAATAACGATCAGGCCGGGGACGCTGGCGTACCAGGGGGCAAAATTCTGGCTATGCTGCGCCGCGACGCGCGAGGCGGCACCGTTCGGCCCGCGAAACACGATCGGGCAGCGCATCTGGCCGCCGCTCATGTAATTGGTCTTGGCCGCCGAATTGATGATGTGATCGATCGCCTGCAGCGCGAAATTGAAGGTCATGAATTCGACGATCGGCCTGAGGCCACCCATCGCCGCGCCGGCACCCAGCCCGGCAAAGCCATATTCGGTGATCGGCGTATCGACGACGCGTAGCGGTCCGAATTCTTCCAGCAGGCCCTGCGTCACCTTGTAGGCGCCCTGATATTCGGCGACTTCTTCGCCCATCACGAAAACTTCCGGTGTCGCGCGCATTTCTTCGGCCATGGCGTCGCGCAGCGCCTCGCGGACGGTCTGGCGCTTGGTCGGCCCGCCGGCCTCGGGTTCGACCGCCAGGCTGGCGGGGGTGTTTTCGGGCTTGGCGCTGGTGGTAGCGGTGGGGGCCGTGGCGGAGGAAGTCTCCCCTCCAGCAAGCGGGAGGGGAGAAGCAGATTCCCCCTCGCCCGCGATCGTCGCGATCAGCGCGCCGACCTTGACGCCCTCGCTGCCGGCGGCAACGTGAAGCTTCGTCACCACGCCGCCGTCATCGACTTCCAGTTCCATCGTCGCCTTGTCGGTCTCGATTTCGGCAATGACGTCGCCGGGCTTGACGGTATCGCCCTCGGCCACCAGCCATTTGGCCAGCGTGCCTTCCTCCATGGTCGGCGACATGGCCGGAAGCTTGATTTCAGCCATCAGTAGCTTCCCACCAGCACGTCGGTATGAAGTTCGGACAGCGCCGGTTCGGGTGCCCCTTCGGCGAAATCGGCGGCAGTGGCGACGATGTCGCGCACCTCGCGATCGATTTCCTTCAGCGCGGCCTCGTCGGCATGGCCGTCTTCCAGGATTTGACGGCGCGCATGTTCGATCGGGTCGCTCTTTTCGCGCATCGCGGCGACTTCCTCGCGGCTGCGGTATTTCGCCGGATCGGACATCGAATGGCCGCGGTAGCGATAGGTCTTCATCTCCAGCAGCAGCGGCCCCTTGCCGGCGCGCACCCATGCCACCGCCGCTTCGGCCGCGCCGCGCACTGCCAGCACGTCCATGCCATCGACCTGCAGCCCCGGCACGCGAAAGCTTTCGCCGCGGCGATAGAGCTGGTCCTCGCTCGACGCGCGGTTGACGCTGGTACCCATGGCGTACTGGTTGTTTTCGATGACGAAAATCACTGGCAGCTTCCAAAGCTCTGCCATGTTGAAGCTTTCATAGACCTGGCCCTGGTTCGACGCGCCATCGCCGAAATAGGTGACGCACAGGCCGCCATCGCCCCCCAAGATCTGCTGACGATATTTGTGAGCGAACGCCAGCCCGGTACCAAGCGGCACCTGCGCCGCGACGATGCCATGGCCGCCGTAAAAACCATGTTCGACGCTGAACATGTGCATCGATCCGCCCTTGCCGCGCGAA
>JBBQWE010000163.1:0-4824 GCA_038210855.1 Sphingomonadales bacterium
CTCGGCGCGATCATGCTGATGGGGCTGACGCACCTGATGGCGCAGGCCATCGACGAGCGGCCCAACGCCTATGTCATCGGCCGTGCGCTGGCCGCCGTCGGCGCCGTCGCTGCCGGCTGGTTCGCGCTGCAGGCCGGCATGGCCACCGCTTTCGCCGGCACGCTGCCGGGCGAGGACGGGCTGCGCGATCCGGTGGAAGGCGCCATCGTGATCGCCACCATCGGCGCCTTTGCTGCGGTAACGGTGCTGCAGGCGAGCTTTGCCCGAACCACCGCCGGAGCCGAACCGCCGCCGTGGCTGCGCGCGCTGTATGTCCATGTCGCCAACGGTTTCTACGTCAACACCGTCGCCAACCGGCTGGTGCTGCGGCTGTGGCCGACCGGCCCGGCACGCTGAAGCCCCTGATTTCCTTTTCCTGGAGAACCGAGCCATGACCATTGCCGTCACCGGGCTGAAGCCGCTTGCCGCCGATCGCGAGGCCTTCGTCGCCGTCATCACCGGCGCCTGCAACCGCATCGCGCCGCTGTGGCCGCTCAAGCATTTCGTTGCAGTCAACCCGTTCCTCGGTTTCAGCGGCGAGGGCTTCGACCGCGCCGCCGCCCGGCTGCGCCGGGTGACGCGCACTGCGATGACGATGCCGCGGCCCTTCTATCGGGATGCGCTCGCCGCCGGCACCTTCGACGATGGCGATATCGCGCAGGCATTGGCAGCGGCCACCTCCTGCCCTGTCGCCGATCCGGCAGCCTTCCGCGCCGCGCTCGCCGCGGATCCGTCGCGCGCCACTGCCGCCGTGGTCGCGACCGTTGCCGAAATCCTCGATCGTCTTGCCGATGGCGATCGCCAGGCATCGCGGACGGCGTTCATGGTCGATGAAATCTCGAAATGGTGCGCCGCCTGGTTCGATGAAGGCCAGGCCGCGTGGAAATCGCCCGAACGTGGCCAGTGTCCCTATGCGGCGTGGAAGGCAGCGATGCGCCACGATCGCAACCCCGAAGCGATGGGCATCGCGCAGTTCCGCGCCACGGTCGCCGGCCTGCCCGACGATCCAATCGATGCGATCATCGCCATCGTCACGGCGCACGGCATCCCGGAACCGGTGATCGGCGATTATCTGCACCGCGCGCTGTTCGATATCGGCGGCTGGGCCGGCTATGCCCGCTACCTTGTCTGGGACAACGGCCTTTATGGCCGGTCCGACGACACGCTGGTCGAATTGCTGGCGATCCGCATGGCGTGGGGCCATGCATTGTTCGAGGAACGCCGCGACGAGGCCTTCCGCGCCGCCTGGCGCGAGGCGATGGCTTCCGCTGCTGCCCTGCCCGATGGCGGCGAGCGGATCGACGACGATCTGGCTATCGATCTGATCGCCCAGGATGCCTATGAAAACGGCTTTCGTCGCGGCCTGCTGGCGCGGCTGCGCGTCCCTGTTGCAGGCGAGGCAGCGGCGCCGGCGGTCTGGCCGCACGGCCGTGCGCGCCGGCCGTTGCAGGCCGCCTTCTGCATCGATGTCCGTTCCGAGGTGTTCCGGCGCGCGCTCGAAAGCGTCTGCCCGGATACCGAAACCATCGGCTTTGCCGGCTTTTTCGGCTATCCGATCGAATACGTGCCCATCGGCCGAACCAGCGGCGGCGCGCAATGCCCGGTGCTGCTGACGCCGGCGTTCACCATCTGCGAACACGTCAAGGGCGCCAGCGAGGAAGAGGAGACCGAAATCCTCGGCCTGCGACTGCTGCGCCGCCGCGCCGCGCGGGCATGGAAATCGTTCAAGCTGTCGGCCGTATCGTCGTTCACCTATGTCGAAACGCTGGGTCTGGGCTTTGCACCCAAGCTGGTCGCCGACAGCCTCGGCCTTACCCGCACCGTCGCCGATCCGGGTGTCGACGGCCTCGATGCCGGCGCCATCGGCCGCATCGGCCCGCGACTGGAACCGCGCAGCAGCGGCGGCCTCAGCACCGGGCTTTCCGCCGAACAGCGGCTGGCACAGGCCGAAGCCGTGTTGCGCGGCATGTCGCTGACACGTGATTTCGCCCGGCTGGTGCTGCTCGCCGGCCATGGCAGCAGCAGCGCCAACAATCCGCACGCCTCCGGCCTCGATTGCGGCGCCTGCGGCGGCCACACCGGCGAAGCCAACGCCCGGGTCGCCGCCAGCGTCCTCAACGATCCGCAGGTGCGCCGCGGGTTGCAGGCGCGCGGCATCGACATCCCCGAAGACACCTGGTTCCTGGGCGCGCTGCACAATACCACCACCGATGATGTGCGACTGTTCGATACCGACCGGATGCCGGCCGCCTTCGGGCCGCATCTCGCCGAAGTCAGCGCCTGGCTGGCGGCGGCCGGCGTCCGCGCTCGCGCCGAACGCGCGCCGTTGCTGGCCGCGGCAGGCGGCGACGACGTGCGCGCGCGCAGCCGCGACTGGTCACAGGTCCGCCCCGAATGGGGGCTGGCCGGCAACGCCGCCTTCATCGCAGCGCCGCGCCGCCGCACCCGCGGCATCGATCTTGGCGGCCGGGCCTTCCTGCACGATTACGACTGGCGGCAGGATGAAGGCTTCGGCGTCCTCAAGCTGATCATGACCGCGCCGATGGTCGTCGCCAGCTGGATCAACCTGCAATATTACGGGTCCGTGGTGAACAACCGCGCCTGGGGCGCCGGCAACAAGGTGTTGCACAATGTCGTCGGGCAATTGGGGGTCATCGAAGGCAATGCCGGCGACTTGCGGTCGGGGTTGCCGATGCAATCGGTGCACGATGGCCACCGATTCATCCACGAACCGCTGCGCCTGAACGTGATGATCGCGGCGCCGCGCGAGGCGATGGATGCCGTCATCGCCGGCCATGACGGCGTTCGCCACCTGCTCGACAATCGCTGGCTGCACCTGTTCGCAATCGACGACGATGGCGCCATCGGCCACGCCTATCGGCCGGGTGGCGGCTGGACCGTGCTGCCCTGATCGAGAGGTGACTGGTCGAGCCCGGCCATGGCCTTGACCAGCACCATGCCAACTACCGTCAGTGGCACCGCCAGCACGACGCCGGCGGGCCCCGCCAGAGCAGCGGCGGCGAGCAGGCTGAAGATCGTCAGCGCCGGCGGCAGATCGCCGAACTGGCCCTGCGCCATCGGCGTAACGACATTGCCCTGCAGCTGCTGAACGACGATCAGCGCGATCACGGTGAAGATGCCGGTGTCGGAGCCCATCGAGAAGCCGATGGCGACCGCCGGCAACGACACCAGGATGACCCCCAGATACGGCACGAACTCGCACAACCCGGCCACCAGCCCGATCGCCACCGCCGACGGCAGGCCGACGACCGACAGGCCGACCGAGGTTCCGATCGCCACGAAGGCCATGCCGAAGGCCTGGGCGCGCAGCCAGGCGATCAGCGAGAAACGCAAATTGCCGAGGATGCGATCGGCGCGGCGCTCGTCGTCCGCCCCGAGCAGCGCCTTGAAGCCATTGATGTAGAGGCCCGGCTGGGCGGCGAGGTAGATGCCGCCGACCAGCACGACCGCGACTGCCGACGCCGCCGACCCGACATTGGCGAGCATCGACTGGGCGAAACCGACCACGGTGCCGACTTCGGGGGCATAGCTCTGGGCTGCGTTCAGTGCTTCGCGGCCGACTGTCGAGCTGCGCAGCCAGCGTTCGCCGCTACGCACCGCCGCCGGCAACTGGTCGGCGAGCAGGGTGAACTGATCGACCATCAGATTGCCGAAGACACCGAAGATCACCACCAGGCTGGTCAGCGGCAGCAGCACCGCCACCGCCAGCGCGACACCGAACGGCAGCCGCAGCCGCCGTTGCAGGATGCCGGCAAAGCCGTGGAACATCAGCGCCACCAGCGCCGAGGCAAAGACCAGCAGCAGCAACTGCGTCAGCTGCCAGGCGATGACCGCAAGGGCGATGGCCGCCAGCACCAGCATGGCCTGGCGGAACAGCCGGAACGGATCGAGGCGCTGTGGATCGAGGCGCTGTGGATCGAGGCGCCGTGAATCGACGGGGAGCGGATCGAGACGGGGCTGATCGAGACGGGGCTGATCGAGACGGGGCGGCAGGGCTTCTGGCAAGGCAACCTCGTGACGCGAGAGGATCGTTGCGCCCTAAATGCGCAGGATCGCAAAAGGTGTCGAGGTCCGGCCGAGGCCGGCGTGCCGCGTTGCGGCGCGATACCCGCATTGAGTTTTCGCTGCCTGCTGCCATCCTGCGGTGAATTTCCTGGCTTGGGAACAACAAATTGTCGCTACTGCCGGTGATCCGCTCGCTTGGCGTCGCTCTGATGGTCTGTCTGTACGCCGCAGGCGCCAGCGAGGCGCAAGCTGTGCCTGGCGCCGAGGCAGCGGGACGCGAGGCCTATCAATCCCTGCGCTACCGGCTTGTCGGTCCCTTTCGGGCAGGGCGAACCGTGGGCGCGGTCGGGATTCCCACCCGGCCCAACGTCTTCTTCACAGGCGTCAACAATGGTGGTGTCTGGAAAACGGATGACTATGGGCGCACCTGGCGCCCGATCTTCGATTCGGCACCAACCGGATCGGTAGGCGACATTGCCGTGTCGCCTTCGCATCCCGATGTGATCTATGTCGGCACCGGCGAAGGGCTGCATCGCCCCGACCTCGGCACGGGCGATGGCATCTTCAAATCGGTGGATGGCGGCAAGAGCTGGGCGCACATCGGCCTGATGGACGTGCAGAGGTGGCCCCGGAATTTTGCACAGAGGGTTAAGTGTATTGCCGATCTCATGCAGCTAGGATGGCTGCAACACAGGAGGCAATGATGAGCAAGAGACCCCGCCGGAACCATGGTCCGGCGTTCAAGGCGAAGGTGGCATT
>JBBQWE010000164.1:0-4633 GCA_038210855.1 Sphingomonadales bacterium
ACCAGCTGAACCTCCAGCTTCTCAATCAGCACTCGCCCAAATCCGACCCTATGGGGCCGGGCTTCGATTACGCGAAGGAATTCGAAAGCCTCGACCTGGATGCGGTGGTCAAGGACCTGCATGCCCTGATGACGGACTCGCAGGACTGGTGGCCGGCCGATTATGGCAATTATGGTCCGTTCTTCATCCGCCTGGCGTGGCACAGCGCCGGCACCTATCGCATCGCCGATGGCCGCGGCGGCGCCGGCGGTGGCCAGCAGCGTTTCGAACCGCTGAATTCCTGGCCCGACAACGCCAATCTCGACAAGGCGCGGCGGCTGTTGTGGCCGGTGAAGCAGAAGTATGGCCGGGCGATTTCCTGGGCCGACCTGATGGTGCTGGCCGGCAACGTCAGCCTGGAGACGATGGGCTTCAAGACTTTCGGTTTCGGCGGCGGCCGTACCGATGACTGGCAGGCCGACGAGACCTATTGGGGCCCGGAACAGAAGCTCCTCGCCGACGAACGCTACAGCGGCGATCGCCGCCTCGCGAACCCGCTCGCGGCCGTGCAGATGGGGCTGATCTACGTCAACCCGGAAGGCCCGAACGGCAAGCCCGATCCGATCGCAGCAGCGCGCGACATCCGCGAAACTTTCGGCCGCATGGCGATGAACGATGAAGAGACGCTGGCGCTGATCGCCGGCGGCCACACCTTCGGCAAGGCGCATGGTGCCAAGGCGCCGGCCGGCTGCGTGGGCGTCGAACCCACGGCCGGTGCCACCGAAGCGCAGGGCATCGGCTGGCAGAACAAGTGCGGCAAGGGCAATGCCGGCGATACCATCACCAGCGGGCTCGAGGGCGCCTGGACGGCAAGCCCGACGGCGTGGTCGATGCAGTATCTGGAAAACCTGTTCGCCTTCGACTGGGTGCAGACGAAAAGCCCGGCCGGTGCCATCCAATGGGTGCCGAGCGACAAGAACGCCGTGTTCGTTCCCGATGCGCACGACCCGAACAAGTCGCACGCGCCGATCATGTTCACCACCGATCTCGCACTGAAGGAAGACCCCGCCTATCGCCGCATCGCGGAGAAGTTCCGCAAGGATCCGGCAGCGTTCGAACTGGCCTTCGCCAAGGCGTGGTTCAAGCTGACGCACCGCGATCTCGGCCCGCGCGCCCGCTACATCGGCAGCGAAGTGCCCAGGGAAGAGCTGATCTGGCAGGACCCGGTGCCCAAGGTCGGCCACGCGCTGGTCGATGCCGGTGATGTGGTGGCCCTGAAGGCGCAGGTGCTCGGCGCCGGCATCCGCGGCCCGGCGCTGGTGCGCACCGCGTGGGCGGCGGCATCGAGCTTCCGCGGCACCGACATGCGCGGCGGCGCCGATGGGGCCCGCATCCGGCTGGCCCCGCAGCGCGACTGGACGGTGAACGACCCGGCCGAACTGGCGATGGTGCTGGGCAAGCTGGAGACGATCCGTGCCGGCTTCAACAAGTCGGCAAGCGGCGGCAAGCAGGTGTCGATGGCCGACCTTATCGTGCTCGCCGGTGGCGCTGCCGTCGAACAGGCGGCGGCCAAGGCCGGACAGACGGTGACCGTGCCGTTCACCCCGGGCCGGGCCGATGCGTCGCAGGCGCAGACCGATGTCGTCTCGTTCGCGGCACTGGAACCGCAGGCCGATGGTTTCCGCAACCATTATGCGCCGGGAACCTATCTGTCACCGGCGCAGGCGCTGGTCGACAAGGCGGCGCTGCTGACGCTGACGGTGCCGGAAATGACGGCGCTGGTCGGCGGCCTGCGCGCGCTCGACGCCAATGCCGGCGGTGCGAAGCACGGCGTGTTCACGGCCCGGCCGGGAACGCTGACCAACGACTTCTTCGTCAATCTGCTCGACATGGGCAATGTCTGGACGAAGTCGGCCAGTGCGGAAGGCCTGTACGAAGGCCGCGACCGCGCCAGCGGCACCTTCAAGTGGACGGCGACGCCGGTCGACCTGGTATTCGGATCGCAGGCCGAACTCCGCGCCGTGGCGGAGCTTTACGCCGCGGGCGACGGCAACGAGATGTTCGTCAAGGACTTCGTTGCCGCCTGGACCAAGGTGATGACGCTCGATCGCTTCGCCGGGCGGTAAGCGGCGACCGAAGGCGGCGGGGGCTGGATCCGCCGTCGCAACGTGAAAGCATATCGTGCTGGCGGCATTGCCGTCGGCACGATACGCCGTTCAGCGATGCGCCGCGCCTTCATCCTGTTGCTGCTGGCGCTGGCCGGCTGCGTGACGCGGCCCGATGCGATGCCGATCGGCGACGCCGGGCTGGCGGTTTCGGCCATCGTCGCGCCGCGCGACGATGATGGCGATCTTGCCGGCGCCTTGCCGCAGTTGCGCGGCGTCGGCCGGCGCCATGATGTGCTGGTGCTGTCGGGCGGCGGGTCGGACGGCGCCTTCGGAGCCGGTGTGCTGGTCGGCTGGAGCGAGGCAGGCACCCGGCCCGAATTCGATGTCGTCACCGGCGTGTCGACTGGCGCCCTTGTCGCCGTGCTGGCCTTTGCCGGGCCGGCGCATGACGGCACGCTGCGCCGCGCCTTCACCGGCGTCACCCGCAGCCAGGTGTATCGCAAGCGCGGGCTCGTCGGTTTGCTGCGCCGCGGCGCCATTTACGATCGCCGGCCGCTGGAACGGATGATTGCCGGCATCGTCGACGCGCCGCTGCTGGCGCAGATCGCCGCCGCGCATGCCCGCGGCCGGCGGCTGTATGTGGCGACGACCAACCTCGACGACGGCACGCCGACGATGTGGGACATGGGGGCGATCGCGGCGTCGCCATCGCCGGCGGCGGGCGAATTGTTCCGCCGCGTGCTGCTGGCATCATCAGCGGTGCCGGGGGCGTTCCCGCCGGTCTATATCCAGGAGCGCGCACCGCTGCCGACCATGCATGTCGATGGCGGGGTGAAGACGGCGCTGCTGCTGCGCGGCTTCATGCTCGATGCCGCCGGCGGTGACCAGGCGGTGTGGGCCATCGTCAACGGCCATGTCGGCTGGCGCGGTGCCGAGGCGGCGAGCGGAGCCGGCGCTCGCTCGATCGTCGGCCGCGCCGTTGCCGAACTGCTGCGCAGCGTGACGGCGGGCAGCCTTTACAACGCCTATGTCATCACGCGGCGGACGCGGGCTGCCTTCAACCTTGCCTATCTGCCCGACGACGTCGCCGAACTGAACCCGATCGAATTCGATCCGGTGGCCATGCAGGCGCTGTTCGATCGCGGCGCTGCAATCGGGCGCGGCGGGCAATGGGCGAAGGCGCCACCGCGGCTGGGGCGGTACGAGGTCGTGCCATAGCGGCGGCATCCTTGTGGCGCCGGCGTGGCGCCGTGCTAGGATTGCGCAAGCTCAGGGGGTCGGCGTGGCAGGCGCAGCGAACAATCCGCGATTTTGCGCCGTGGCACCGGCTGCCACGGCATCCGTGCGAATTCCCGGGCTGACGCGATCCTACCTGCTTACCAGCGTCGTTGCGCTGACGGGGCGGACGCACTTGCCGCTGGTGACCGAAGACCAGGCCACGCGAATCATCAGCGACGCGATGCTTTGCAACGTCGGCGTTGCGGCGGCGACAGCGCACAATTTCCCGACCTTCGACGCGGGGCGGTCGTCTGCCAAGATCCCGGTGCAGGAGACGCCGCGGCGGGTTGCGGAGCTGATGTCGCGGCACCGGCTGATGCTGATCGATCTGGGGCCGCCGGTCACCCGGTACGATGAAATCATCGAAGGACCGTCGGATCAGCAGATTGCCGAATTGCCGATGGCCGACAAGGCAACCCGCGTCGTCAAGGCGATGTTCGATCTGTCGGAAAGCGAAGTGCGGGAGGTTGCCGGCACCGCCGGCGTAGAGCTGGTCGCAAAGTTCAAGGAACCGGCGACCTATGCGGCGCTGGTTTTCAGCTTTGCACTCTGGGCGTTTTTGCAGACCAACCCCTCCGGCTGGGTGGTCGACGTCGCGCTGATCGGCTTGATCGTCGTCTCGCTCGGGCTCGGCGTGTTCGGCTGGATCAGCAAGCTGGAGGCGTGCCTCGAAGCGATCGCCGCCATCCGGACACCGGCGGACGAACGCGAGGCAGCGAAACTGCTGCTGGGTGTTTTCGCCGATCTGGCGATCGACGTGGTGATATCGTTCCTGACGCGGGCGGCCGGCAAGTTGGTGAAGGCGCGGGTGTCGGGGGTACGGCCGAAGAACGAGGTTCCACACGACGCTGCCGGATCCAAACAAAAATTCAACGAGAAGCGGCCTCGGCCTGTCGGCAAGAAAAAACCCAAAATATCTGACGACGACGTTGACGAAATGACCCGCAATGAAATAAAATTTTCTCGTGAAGATTTGATTGCTACCGGCCGGAATGCAGACGGCAAACTCGTATTTTTGGAAAAAGGCAGCTCCAAGGCCGGTTTGGCGCATATTGTTGAAAAGCACGGGAAAGATTTCAAAAAAATCGGGGTCGAGGAAGACGAAATCTCCGATGTCGTCATGAAGGCGGTTACGGAAGGGAAGCTGGTCGGGCTTCAAGGAAGACTACCGGGCCGGCCAGTTTATGAAATCGAGCTTAACGGGCAAACTCAGAAGATTGCGGTTAGTGTAGGCAACAACGGCTTTATTGTTGGAGCTAATCCAGCCG
>JBBQWE010000165.1:0-4473 GCA_038210855.1 Sphingomonadales bacterium
GATCGGATCGTCGGCGCAATAGACCATGACATCGAAGCCATCCTTCACCAGGATTTCGGTGGCGCGCAGTGTTTCGGCCATGTCGGGATAGAGCGTGCGCGCTTCGCCCAGCACCTCGAGCTTGACGAGGTTCCAGCCCCCCGCCTCCCGCGCCAGCCGCAGCGTGCGCACCGCATCGTCGCCGGTAAAGCAGCCGGCGGTATTGGGCAGATAGGTGAAGCGCTTGGGGTCGATATAGTCGGTCAGCATCGGCTGGCCGCGGTCCATCACATTCACCCGCCGCACCGCGACGGTGACGATTTCCGCCCCCGATGCCTCCAGCGCCGCGGCATTCTGGGCGAAATCCTTGTATTTGCCGGTGCCGACGATCAACCGCGACCGGAACCGCCGGCCGGCGACTTCCCAGCGGTCATCGGTATTTGCGTCGCGATCGCCGCCGCCGACGAAATGCACGATCTCCAGCCGGTCGCCGGCGGCAAGTTCGACCGTCGCGAAGGTCGATCGCGGCACGATTTCGAGGTTGCGTTCCACCGCCAACTTGCCGGCATCGAGGTCCAGCCCGGCGATCATGGCGGCGATGCTGGTGCCGGGGGCAAGGCGATGCGGGGCACCGTTCAGGGTCACTTCGATCATCGCGCCCATATGGCGCCGCCGGCGCCAGCGCGAAAGGGGGCCTGCTGCCCCTCTTTCGCTTCCCTTTCTGCTCCCCTCCCGCACGCGGGAGGGGTCGGGGGCGGGCTCGGTCCGCAGTAAATTCGGTTCGGCTGAATTGAGAACGCGGGGAAAGACAGGGCAGACGGTGGCTGCAGGACCTTCCCACCCCCGACCCCTCCCGCATGCGGGAGGGGAGACGAAAGGGAAGCGATGGCTTCGCCTAGAAACCACCCTATACTCGCGCCATGTCCGATCCTGCCCCCGATCTCGTTTTCGTCCTCAACGGCCCCAACCTCAACCTGCTGGGCAGCCGTGAGCCGCACATCTACGGCCATGACACGCTCGACAGCATCGCAGCCGTGCTCAGCGACCAGGCCGAAGCGCTGGGGCTGCAGATCGATCTGCGCCAATCGAACCACGAAGGCCATCTCGTCGACTGGCTGCACGAGGCCGGCGGCCGCGGCGCGCTGGCGGTGATCCTCAACGCCGGTGCCTATACCCACACGTCGGTCGCCATCCACGACGCCATCAAGGCCATCGATGTTCCGGTGATCGAAGTGCACCTTTCCAACCCGCACGCCCGGGAGGCCTTTCGCCACAAAAGCTTCGTCAGCCCGGTGGCGCGCGGCGTCATCAGCGGCTTCGGCGCGCGTTCCTATTCGCTCGCGCTGGACGCAGCCGCCGCATTGCGGCAATGACCTGCGACATTCGACCCGGAATGGGCAACAAACAACAGGGGACGTCATGCCGGAGGGCAATGGAATGCATGTCGACACCGCGCTGGTTCGCGAACTTGCCGAACTGCTCGATGCAAGCGGGCTGACCGAAATCGAGGTCAAGGACGGCGATCGGGTGGTCCGCGTCGTCCGCGCCGCTGCCGCCGTGGCAGCGCCGGTGTACGCCGCCGGTCCGGCGCCGGTCGCGGCGCCCGCCGCTGCGGCACCGGCAGCCGCCGCAGCGCCAGCCGTCGACGATTGGAAAACCCACCCCGGCACCATCAAGTCGCCGATCGTCGGCACTGCCTATCTGACCCCCGAACCCGGCTCGGCCCCCTATGTCACCGAAGGCGCCCAGGTCACCGCCGGGCAGACTCTGCTGATCATCGAAGCGATGAAGGTGATGAACCCGATCACCGCGCCGCGTGCCGGCACGGTCAGCAAGATCCTGATCCGCAGCGAACAGCCGGTGGAGTACGACGAACCCCTCGTCGTCATCATTTGATCGCGCCGGAAACAACGCCCGTGCAAAAACCCATGTTCGGCAAGGTCCTGATCGCCAATCGCGGCGAAATCGCCCTTCGAGTCCACCGCGCCTGCCGCGAAATGGGCATCCGTACCGTCGCCGTCCATTCGACCGCCGACGCCGATGCCATGCATGTCCGCCTTGCCGACGAAGCGATCTGCATCGGGCCGCCCTCGGCGACCGACAGCTATCTTAACATCCCGGCGATCATCAGTGCCGCCGAAATCGCTCAGGCCGATGCAATCCACCCCGGCTATGGCTTCCTCAGCGAAAACGCGAAATTCGCCGAAATCGTCGAAAAGCACGGCATCGTCTGGATTGGCCCGGCTCCCGAACACATCCGCAAGATGGGCGACAAGGTCGAAGCCAAGCGCACCGCCGCCATGCTCGGCCTGCCGCTGGTGCCGGGCTCCGATGGCCCCATCACCAGCAACGAGGAAGCGCTGGCGGTCGCGCGCGAGATCGGCTTCCCGGTGCTGGTAAAGGCAGCGTCGGGCGGCGGCGGCCGCGGCATGAAGGTGATCCCCGATGCAGCCTCGCTGGCCGGGCTGATCGCCCAGGCCAAGGCCGAAGCCAAGGCCGCCTTCGGCGACGACACCGTCTATATCGAGAAATATCTTTCCGAACCGCGCCACATCGAATTCCAGGTGTTCGGCGATGGCCGCGGCGGCGCCGTTCACATGGGCGAACGCGATTGTTCGCTGCAACGCCGCCACCAGAAGGTGCTGGAGGAGGCACCGTCGCCCGCCCTCAACGCCGAAACGCGTGCCGAAATGGGCGAAATCGTCCGTGCCGCCGTCGCCAAGCTGCAGTACCGCGGCGCCGGAACGATGGAATTCCTCTACGAGGACGGCAAATTCTACTTCATCGAGATGAACACCCGACTGCAGGTGGAGCATCCGGTAACCGAGGCTGTCACCGGGCTCGATCTGGTGCGCGAACAGATCCGGGTCGCCGCCGGCCTGCCACTTTCGGTGACGCAGGACCAAATCCGCTTCGAAGGCCATGCCATCGAATGCCGGATCAACGCCGAAGACCCGGCGACCTTCGCGCCGTCCCCCGGCCGCGTAACCGATTTCCACGCGCCCGGCGGCCTGCACGTTCGCGTCGATTCGGCACTCTACGATGGCTATCGGATCCCGCCCTATTATGACTCGCTGATCGCCAAGCTGATCGTCTATGGCGCCAACCGCAACGACGCGCTGATGCGCCTGCGCCGCGCGCTGGAAGAGTTCGTCATCCATGGCCCGAAAACGACGATCCCGCTGCACCAGGCACTGATCGAGGACCCGGAATTCATCGACGGCGATTATTCGATCAAATGGCTGGAACGCTGGCTGGCCAAACGAGCGGCGGAATGATCGCCGCCACGGCACCGCGCCGCCGATGACCCGGCCGCTGGCCCGGCGCCTCGACCCGGATGTGCTGCTGCGCGCCTATGCCAGCGGCATCTTCCCGATGGCCGAGCGTGCCGACAGCGAGGATGTGTTCTGGGTCGAACCGCGGCGGCGCGGGGTGCTGCCGCTCGGCAGTTTTCACCTGTCGCGATCGCTGGCGCGGACGTTGCGGCAGGAACGCTTCACCTTTACCGCCGATACGGCTTTCGACGCGGTGCTCGCCGCCTGCGCCGAACCGGCACCGGGGCGCAGCGAAACCTGGATCAATCCGCTGATCGCCGATGCCTATCGCGAGCTGCATCGCATCGGCCATGCCCATTCGATCGAAGCCTGGACCGCGGACGGCAGCGGTAACAGGGTTCTGGGTGGCGGCCTCTATGGCGTTCGCCTCGGCGGGGCTTTCTTTGGCGAATCGATGTTCACGCGCGTGACGGACGGATCGAAGGCGGCACTGGCGGCGCTGGTCGCCCGGCTCCGCACCGGTGGTTTCGCGCTGCTCGACACGCAATTTCTCACCGGCCACCTTGCCAGCCTCGGCGCGGTCGAAATCAGCGCCCGCAGCTATCGCGGGCTGCTTTCCGAAGCGCTCGGCGTTTCGGGCGATTTCTTCGCTCTCGATGCGCTGGAGGGGCCGCGGCCGGCAACGACGGTGTCGGGCCCGATGTCGGGAAATTTCATCGCGCAGCTTTTGACCCAGATGTCGTAGCGCGGGTGTTCGAGCGGGTGGAGCGACGGGCTCTCCTTGAACATCCACCCCGAAAACACCCGGCGCGTGCCGCCGCGCAGCAGCGCTTCGTCGATCTGCACAAAGGCTCCCGTCAGCGGCGGCTCCCAGGGCGGGGTCGCTTCGCAGGCGCGCACGGCGACGCGCAGCCCCTTGAAAACGAACGACTGGCCCGGCCGGCCGGCAAAGCTGCGGGTTTCGCCGGTGCGCTTGTCGAGCGCGCCGATGACGACGTCGCGCGCGGCATTGGGAGTGACGGCCGGCAAGCGCGGCGGCGCCGGCGCCGGCACCGCCGCCACGCGGGGCCGCGACGACGGCGGCGATGGCAGCAGGGAGGCGGAAGCCGGCGGAGCGACGGGTCTTGCCTCTTGCGCCATCGCCGTGCCCGCCATTATCGCCAGCAGGCCTGCAGCCAGCTTCATGGCGGCGGCGCGGCAGGCGGCGGCGCGGCAGGCG
>JBBQWE010000166.1:0-4287 GCA_038210855.1 Sphingomonadales bacterium
CGTTCGCATCAACCGCGAGACGCAGCGCATCAGCCTCGGCATGAAGCAGCTCGAAGCCGATCCGTGGACGACGGCGGCCGCCAAATACTCGGTCGACAGCCGCCACACCGGCCGGGTCACCAACATCACCGAATATGGTGCCTTCGTCGAACTCGAAGCCGGCATCGAAGGCCTGGTGCACGTTTCCGAAATGTCGTGGGTCAAGAAGAACGTCCACCCCGGCAAGATCGTCAGCACTTCCCAGGAAGTCGAAGTCATCGTTCTGGAAGTGGACGAGGAAAAGCGCCGCATCAGCCTCGGCCTCAAGCAGGCGCAGCGCAATCCGTGGGAAGTGTTCGCCGAACAATTCCCGGTCGGCACCGATGTCGAGGGCGAAGTCAAGAACGCCACCGAATTCGGCCTGTTCATCGGGCTGGACGGCGAAGTCGACGGCATGGTCCACATGTCGGATATCGCCTGGGGGATCACCGGCGAAGCAGCGCTGTCGCGTCACCACAAGGGCGAGCGTGTTCGTGCCCGCATCCTCGAGGTCGATATCGAGAAAGAACGCATCAGCCTCGGCATCAAGCAGATGGAAGAGGGCCCGGCGCGGGTCATCACCACGCCGACTGCCGGCGGCACCGGCCTCAACAAGAACGAGATCGTCACCGCCACCGTCGTTGCGGCGCGTGATGGCGGCATCGATGTCCAGGTCGGCGACGATGGCCCGACGGTGTTCATCAAGCGCGGCGACCTCAGCCGTGATCGCGACGAACAGCGTGCCGAGCGTTTCCAGCCCGGCCAGAAGGTCGATGCGATGGTCATCGGCTTCGAAAAGGGCCGTCGCCCGATGCTGAGCATCAAGGCGATGCAGATCAGCGAGGAAAAGGAAGCCGTTGCGCAATATGGCACGTCGGATTCGGGTGCGACGCTGGGCAACATCCTTGGCGCCGCGTTCAACAAGGCGCGCGAGGATGCCGACAAGAGCTGAATTTTTCGTTTTTAGCGAATTCGGCTGCAAAACTAGCGATTTGAGAGGGGGTCGGCACTGTGCCGGCCCCCTTTTTCGCACAGGCACGATGCGCGTCGCCGATGGTTTTCGCGCAACCTGTGCAACCATTGCTGGCAAATCGACTTGACCGAGCATCGCGCCGGTATAGATGCATTGATGCGGACTGGTTCGGTGCCGGAACGCTTGCGCGTTTTTGGCGGTTGCTGTTGCTGGTCGTTGTCTTGATGGGTCGATTGTGACCGGGGGCGGAATGGCGATATGATCAGGTCCGAACTGGTGGCGGCGGTTGCCGAAGCAAATCCACATCTCACGCAGCGCGATGTCGAGCGCCTGGTCGGCACCGTCTTCGATCGCATCACCGATGCGCTCGCCGCCGGTCGCCGGGTCGAACTGCGCGGCTTCGGCGCTTTTTCGACCCGCGCCCGCGAAGCTCGCACCGGCCGCAACCCGCGCACCGGCGAAGCCGTTGACGTCGATGCCAAGCGGGTGCCTTACTTCAAGCCGGGCAAGGAATTGCGCGAGCGGTTGAACGTCGAATAGGCGGCTTTTCCAGCCCGAAGGGGCCGGCACCGCCGCGCCGATGCGGACGTGGCGAAACCGGTAGCCGCAGCGGACTTAAAATCCGCTTTCCCCTGGAAGTGCGGGTTCGAGTCCCGCCGTCCGCACCAGCCCTGCACCCGCTGCCGGCCCGGCTGGCGGCGACCAGCGCCGTCGCCGTCGCCATCGGTTCGGCCGGTCGGGTTGCAGCCGAAGCGGCCGTGCACCGTTATCCCTGTGGGTGGTTGCGGACTGTCCGGGCAGCGGCGTCTGGCGTCGGCTCCGGCGGGTCCGGTGTCGCAGGCGAGCATCGGTGATGCCGGCATGATGGACCCGGGCGATTTCTGCCTGTATGCATTCCTCACCGGAAGGGTTTTTCGAGATGTCCGACAGCGGTTCGTGGGTGGAAATAGTCTTGCTGGCGATGCTGGCGGCCTTCATCGGGTTGCGGCTTGTCGCCGTGCTCGGCAAGCGCACGGGCAGCGAGCGCGCGGTCGGTGACAGCTTCCGGCCCGGCGCTGCCGAGCTGACAGCGCCGGCCGTCCGCAGCAGCGATGCCCCGGCGCGCAGCATCGTCGCGGTGCCGACGGGCACCGATGCCGGCCTCGCGCCCGCCTTGCAGGCCGTCGCCGATGCCGATCCCGGCTTTGCGCCCGATCGCTTCCTCGCCGGCGCGCGCGCTGCCTATGGCATGATCCTCGAAGCCTTTTGGGGCAGCAATGCTCGTGCCATGGACGGGCTGGTGTCGGACGAAATCCAGGAAAACTTCGCGGCCGCGATCAGTGAGCGCAACGGCCGTCGTCTCGATATCCGAATCATCGAAATCGTCACCGTCGCCATCACCGATGCAGCGATGGTCGGCCAGATGTCCGAAATCACCGTCCGCTTCACGGCGCGAATCGCCAGCAGCGGCAGCGAGGATGTGACGACGGACCTGTGGACGTTCAGCCGCCACATCGGCAGCCGCGACCCCAATTGGTTGCTGATCGCCACCGACGACGAAGCCTGAGGCCAATGCCGCAGCGAGCGCGGTCGGCGGCCCGACAACGGGCATGGCCGGCGGCGCTGCTGTTGATCCTTGCCGGCTGCGTTTCGCGGCAGGCTGCGCCTGTTGCACCGCCCGCTCCCGTTGCTGCGCCGGCCGCCGCAGCCCCGGCAGCGCTTCCGCCTGCCGCCGTCTTGCCGCTCCGGGCCGCCGACCTGCCGGCGGAAGCGATCGATCTGCCGCCATTGCCCGGCGCAGACACTGCGCTGGCTGCGTTCCGCGCCTCCTGCCCGGCGTTGCTGCGGCGGGAGGATCGTTCCGGCCTGACGCTGGCCGGTGCCTGGGCGCCGGCTTGTGCCGCGGCCGCCAGCGCCACCGATGCGGCCGGCTTTTTCGCTGCGCAGTTCCGCGCCGTGACGATTGCCGCCGGTTCCGGCTTCGCCACCGGCTATTTCGAGCCCGAACTCGCCGGCGCGCGCGCGGCAACGCCATCCTTCGCGACGCCGCTCTACCGCCGGCCAGCCGATTTGGTGGAAGTCGACCTTGGCCGCTTCGCTGCCGATCTCAAGGGTCGCAAGTTGCGCGGGCGGATCGAATCGGGCGCGCTGGTGCCCTATTGGACGCGCGGTGAGATCATGGCCGGCGCGCTTGCCGGTCGTGGCCTCGAACTCGCCTGGGCGGCCGACCCCTACGAAGCGTTCTTCCTCGAAATCCAGGGCTCCGGCCGGCTGCGCCTGCCCGATGGCAGCGTCATGCGAATCGGCTATGACAGCCAGAATGGCCGCGATTATGTCGCCATCGGCCGCGTATTGATCGACGAAGGCGCATTGCCGCGCGGCGGCGCCAATATGGATTCGATTCTTGCCTGGCTGCGGGGCCACCCCGCCGAAGCTCCCGCCATCCTCGCTCGCAACCCGAGCACGGTGTTCTTCCGCGAAATCACCGGCTCCGGCCCGATCGGGGCGATGGGAGTCGCGCTGACGCCGGGAACTTCGGCCGCCGCCGATCCGGCGTTCGTGCCGCTCGGCGCGCCGGTGCTGGTGACGACGATTCTCCCCGGCGGCATACCGCTGACGCAGTTGATGGTGGCGCAGGACACCGGCGGCGCAATCAAGGGTGCCAACCGGCTCGACCTGTTCCGCGGCGCCGGCGCGACTGCCCGCGCCGAAGCCGGCGCGCTTGCCGCTGCGGCAACCGTCGTGCTCCTGCTGCCCAGATGAGCCGCCGCCTGACCGCGCACGAGCGGGCCCTGTGGCACCGGGTCACCACCAGCATCCGGCCACTGCCCGGCCGCGTCCACCCGCCGGCGCCGCCCGCGCCGAGGCCGGCAGCGCCCGCACCATCCGCGGCCATCGCGCCGACCCGGCCGGCACGCGCCGTCGCTGCTGCGAAGCCGCCGCCGCCAGTCGCCGCCGCCACCTTGGACGGCAGTTGGGATCGCCGCCTGCAACGCGGCAGCGTCGCCCCCGATCGCGTGATCGACCTGCACAACCACAGCCTCGATGCCGCCCACCAGCGATTGAACGACACGCTCTGCATGGCGGCAGCAACCGGCGATCGCATCATCCTCGTCATCACCGGCAAGGGCCGCAACGACCGCCCCGGCCGCATCCGCGCCGAACTCGCCGCGTGGCTGGAACATCCGGCGCTGCGCGGCAAGGTCGCCGCCCTGCGCGCTGCCCACCCGCGCCATGGCGGCGGCGGAGCGTTTTATGTGATTTTGAAGCGAGGCTAGAGGGTAAACGGGCCTCCGGCGGCGGGGGGCGGCGGCCCC
>JBBQWE010000167.1:0-4280 GCA_038210855.1 Sphingomonadales bacterium
CGGGGCCCACGGCCCCGGCCGCCGGAGGCATGGTTTCCTTGAAAGCCGACCTCGCCCGCATCCAGGCGCTCGGCCAGCGCTGGGACCCGGCGATCCGGCTGGTGCTGCTGCACGGGCCCGACATCGCCGCCTCCACCGATCACGCCGGCCAGATCGCCCGCGGTTTCGCCAGTGCCGACAATCCGATGGCGGTCGAAAGCCTTGCCGGGGCCAGCCTGGGCAAGGACCGGCAGGCGCTGGTCGCTGCTGCCGGTGCCATTTCGATGTTCGGCGATCGCACGCTGATCCGCGTCGACGGCATGGACGATGAGGCGCTCGCGGCGGTCGAGGCGCTGCTGGCGGCGCCGCCGGGCAACCCGGTGGTTGCGGTCGCCGGACCGTTGCGCAAGGGATCGAAGCTGCTGGCGCTCGCCGAACGCTCGCCGGCGATCGCGGCACTGGTCAACTACGAAGCCAGTGCTCGTGACGCACCGCGGCTGGTCGGCGAAATCGGTGCCGGCCTTGGCTTGCGCATCGGCCGCGACGCCGCGCTGGCGGTGTTCGAAGCCGCCGGCGGGAACCGCGCCATCATCCGCCGCGAGATCGAAAAGCTGGCGCTCTACCGCAACGCCGGGCCGGAAGCGCCGCAGCCGCTCGATCTCGCCGATATCGCCGCGGTCGGATCGGGGGTCGGCGATGGCGATGCCCAGGCGCTGCCCGCTGCCATTGCCGGCGGCCGGGTGCGCGAGGCGACCGACCTGATCGGCCGGCTCGCCGAACCGGGGATCGTGCTGCTGCGCGCCGCGGCGCGGCGCTTCACCATGTTGCTGGCGCTGCGCGAGGCCGTCGATGCCGGCATGGCGCCGCGCCAGGCGGTCGAAGCGGCGCGGCCGCCGGTGTTCTGGAAGGAAAAGGACATGGTCACCGCCGAACTCGGGCTGTGGCCGACCGCCGCCACGGCGCAAGCGCTGCGCGCGCTCCTCGCCGCCGAACGCGCAGTAAAAGGCAGCGGCTCGCTCGGCGACACGCTGGCGGCGGAATGCCTGCTCGATTTGACGCGGCAGGCGGCGCGGCGGCGGCGGGGGTAGCGAAGTGGGCCTTCAATGGTTGGCCGCTTATTCGAAATCCTGCTGGCCAAAACCGAGAGAAAAGAGCCTCCGGCGGCTGGGGCCGCAGGCCCCGGACCCCAATTCCTTTTGGCTTGGGCGAACACTCGGAAATGCGTGCCGACAACAACAAGATGGGGTCTGGGGCCTACGGCCCCAGCCGCCGCAGGCACACTTGCTTCACTCCCCCGGCGAATAGCGCCGCGAGACATGGCCGGTCAGGTCCTCGCCGGTCAGGTAGACGCTGCGGAAGTCATGCGTACGATAGCGTTCGGCCTGGTCGAAGAAGTGCGGACTGGCCGGGTCGCCGCTCTGGCCGCCGACCGAGATGGCGCGCGCCGTCGGCCGGGCGCCAAATTCGACAACCGCGACGAAGCTGTTGCCATAGCTGCCGTACCAGCGCTTCGTCGTCGCCGACGGTGCCGAGCCGAAGCTGGCCAGCGCGCCCCAGTTTGCCGAGGCAAGGCCGATCGGCAGGCTGGGCCGGCTATCGTCGAACCGCGGCGCCGGGTCGCCGGAAAGGCGCTGCAGACGGTTGATCTCGCCCCATGGCGTCGCCCAGCGGCCGAAATCGCGCGTCAGCCGGGCGACCGCTTCGCCGAACGTTGCCAGCCGCTCGGTATCGGTCGGCACTGTCGTCAGATAATCGACCAGATAATCGCCATCGGCCTTGGCGGCGGCCTTGAAGCGCGCGACCAGCGTCTCGCCCCACATCACCGCCAGCGACATGGGTACCGACGCTTCGCCCGTGCGATGATCCCAGTCGCGCAGCGCCGTGACCGGCGCCGCCAGCGCGGCGCGCTGCGGATCGGCGGGCGGCAGGCGGTCGAACGCCGCAACCAGCGTCGGCACCAGCTGCGCGAACGCCGTCATGTGCGGATCGTACGCTGCCTCCAACAGGCCATCGAGACTGAACTTCGGCGTGGCTGTCAGCACCGCGATTGCATGATCTTCGCGGGCGTTCTCGCCGGCCTGATCCATATAGGCCGGGAAGCGATCGGCGCGCGGCGAATCGGCGCCTGCCGCCGTCCACGGCCGGTTGTTGACGTTCATCGCCCAGCCGTTGGCAGGATCGATCACCTGCGGCAGCTCGTCGATCTCGTGCTCGCCGCGCCAGCGCGACGCCGGGTCACTGCCATCGACCGGCCGGGTATAATCGAAGCGCGGGTCGCGCACCGGCACGAACTGCGGGTGAAGATAGGCGATGCGGCCCTCGTCGGTCGCCACCAGCGTGTTGTTCGACGAATTGGCGCGCAGTTTCGCCACCTGCAGATAGGCGCCGAGGTCGCGCGCCGCGGTGCGCAGGAAACTCTGCTGCAGCGCTTCGACCGGCTTGAACATCAGCCCGGTGGCGATCCAGCGCTTGCCCTCGGCGCGCGTGATCGGCCCCATCGGCGTCCCCCAGGTGGTGAAGCTGCGGCTGGCCATGCTGCCGTCGGCGCGGACGTAGCGCAGCATGACGGCGCGCGCCTCGAACGGCCGCCACTGGGTCCCGTCGCGCCACGAGAAACTGCCATCATCCTCGCGGCGGACATCGAGGGCGAATTCATCGATACTGTCGACCCCGCTGGAGGTGTGCATCCAGCCGAGGTGATCGTTGAAGCCCTGGTAGACGAAGAACTGCCCCCAGGTCGAAGCGCCATAGACGGCAAGGCCTTCGGCCGATCGCACCTGCGCTTCGGATCGGAAATAAAAGCTGGTGTGCGGGTTGATCAGCAGCATCGCCTTGCCGCTGGCGCTATGCGAAGGCGCGATGGCAAAGCCGTTCGATCCGGCCGGTTCCGCGAGGCGATCCGGGACCGCTGCCGCGATTTCGGGAATGCGGCCATAGAAAGCCGCGATGCCGGGCACCGGCACGCCCTCGTAATCGGCGCCGATGCTGCCCTCGCTGAACGCCAGCGCCATCCACGGTTCGAAGCGAGTGAGGACGCGCGGTTTCACCTGAGGATGCTTGACGAGATAGAAGTTCAGTGCGTCGGCCCAGGCCTGGGTAAGCGCGCGCAGCCAGTCGGGCGCCGCGGCGTGGCGGGCCTGCAGATCGGCCGGGTCGATCCACAGCCGCATGCGCAGGTCGCGGAACAGCGCCGCCTCGCCTTCCGCTTCGGCGAGCCGGCCGAGCGCGTTGAGGTAATTGGTCTCGATACGGGGAAAATCGTCTTCGGCCTGGGCATAGATCATGCCGAATACCGCATCGGCGTTGGTTCGACCGGCGATATGGGCGATGCCGAAATCATCGCGGACGATGGTGACGCCGGCGGCGATCTTTGCCCAGCGGGCTGCGTCGACGTCCCCCGGGGCATTCCTTGTGGCATCCGGCGGCGCCTGCGCCAGCGTTGGTGAAGCCAGGGAGAGGGCGAGGGCAAGACGAGCAAGGCGCATGTGGTGAAGGCTAGCCGCCGCCGCAGCCGGCAACAAGGCCGACGCGCCGCATCAGGCGCGCACGGCGACACCCTCCGCCACCGGGAAGCGCAGCAGCCGTCCGGCTTCGACGATCACTGCCTCGCGGTGCGGCCCGACGGCGCTGGTGAAGGCGACATCGGAAATGCACAGCCCGCCCGTCATCGCGCCATAGGCGGGCAGGATCAGCTTTCGATCGGCCAGCGCGAAGCAGCGCCGCACGATCCGCCGGCCGCGGATGGCAACCGTCAGCTTGGGATGAAAATGCCCCGAAATCTCCGCCTCCGGCGCGCCCGGAACCGCTTCGTGGCGCAAGGTGAGCGTGCCGATCCGCGCTTCCGCCATCACCCTCCCGCCGAGCGAGGCGGCGGCATCGTCATCATGGTTGCCGGTGATCCACAGCCAGTCGAGCGTCGCCGTCAGCGATCGCAGCGTCGCACGCGCCGCCGCCGGCAGCCGCGCCGGGCCGCCGGCATCGTGGAACGAATCACCAAGGCAGATCACCCGCCGCGGCTGCGTCGCCTCCAGCGCGCCGATCAGCGCCGCCAGCGTGTCGATCGAATCATAAGGCGGCAGCAACCGACCCCGCCTTGCGAACGACGACGCCTTTTCGAAATGCAGGTCGGCAACCATCAAGGTCGACTGCGCCGGCCAATGCAGCGCCCCGCACGCCATCGGCACCAACGCCTCACCCGCGAACGAAAGGGAAACAACCATCGCCGGGCTATGCGCCGGGATCTGGCGGCGGGCAAGACGGGAAGGGGGAGGAAGGCAGTAAGTGCCTCCGGCGGCTGGGGC
>JBBQWE010000168.1:0-4223 GCA_038210855.1 Sphingomonadales bacterium
GGGGCCCCCCGCCCGCCTGCGGAGGGGGTCGCGGGGGGGACCGGCCTTGCGCGCCGGCAAAGGCGGTCGAGGTTCGGCAATCCCGACAACCGGTTGGCTACCGGGGTAGTTCTTACCCACCCCCGACCCCTCCCGCGAGCGGGAGGGGGGAAGGCCTCTGCAGCTACCGCCGGTGCATAGGCCCGCGCTGCGGCCGACAGCTTGTCGACGCATTCGCGGATGTGGCGTTCGTCGATGATCAGCGGCGGCAGCAGGCGAACGACATTGTCCCCGGCGGCGACAAGCAGGATGCCATGGCTGCGGGCGTGGGTGACGAAGGCGCGGCTGTCGCTTTTCAGCTTCAGCCCGAGCATCAGCCCCATGCCGCGGACATGATCGAACAATTCGTCATGGTTGGGGATCATCTGTTCGAGCGCGGCACGCAGCCGGGCCGACATTTCAACGACATGGGCGAGGAACGCCGGATCGGTAACGACGTCGAGCACGGCTTCGCACGCCGCCATCGCCAGCGGATTGCCGCCATAGGTGCTGCCATGGGTGCCGACGACCATGCCGGTCGCGGCCTTTTCGGTGGCGAGGCAGGCGCCGACCGGGAAGCCACCGCCGATACCCTTGGCGATCGCCATGATGTCGGGAACCACGCCATATTGTTCATGGGCGAACAATGTGCCGGTCCGCGCCACACCGCACTGTACTTCGTCGAGGATCAGCAGCAGGCCATGTTTGTCGGCAAGCTCGCGCAGGCCGCGCAGGAACGCCGGCGACGCCGGGCGAATGCCGCCTTCGCCCTGCACCGGCTCGACGAGGAAAGCACCGATCGATTCGTCGATGGCAGCTTCGGCCGCGGCAAGATCATCGAAGGGCAGGACATGGAACCAGTCGGGCAACGGCTCGAAACCCTTGCGCAGCTTTTCCTGGTCGGTGGCGCTGATGGTGGCCAGCGTGCGGCCATGAAAGGCGTTGGAAAAGGTCAGGATGCGATATTTGTGCGGGTTGCCGGTGGCGTAATGATAGGCACGGGCGGTCTTGATGGCGCATTCCAGCGCCTCGGCACCCGAATTGGTGAAGAAAACCGTGTCGGCAAAGGTCAGTTCGACCAGCCGTTCGGCAAGATGCGCCTGCGCCGGCACCTTGTAGAGGTTCGACGTGTGCATCAGCGTGGCGGCCTGTTTCTGGATGGCGCCGACAAGGTGCGGATGGCTGTGGCCGAGCAGGTTGACCGCGATGCCGCTGGCGAAATCGAGCCATTCCCGGCCTTCGGCATCGTAGAGGTAACAACCATCGCCGCGCACCGGTTCGACCTCGCAACGGCCATAAACGGGCATCAGGGGCGTGATCGTCATCGCTCGTGTCTCCGTCGGGCGCCGGGGGCTCCCATTGCCGCCAACGCAAAAGGGCGGCCCGTGGCGGCCGCCCCGATCTCTTCATTAGCGCAGCCCCTACGCCGTCTCAACCCCGTGCGGCACCCCGTCCGCAGCCAAGCGCGGCTCAACCAGCGGCACGATCGCTGTACAATTGCGGAAAGCGCGTCTTCAGCGCCTCGACCTTGGGCAGGTCGTTGATGACGATGTAGGGGTAGCGCGGGTTGGCGCGCAGGAAATTCTGGTGATAGGGCTCGGCGGCGTAGAAGGGTTTCCCCGGCTCGATCGTCGTGACGATCCGCCCCGGCCAGGTGCGCGCCCGGGCGAGCTGGCCGATATAGGCGCGGGCCAGCATTGCCTGTTGCGGCGATTGCGGAAAGATCGCCGACCGATATTGGCTGCCGCTGTCGGGGCCCTGGCGATTGCGCTGGGTGGGGTCGTGCGCCACTGAAAATAACACGCGCAGCAGCGTGCCATAGCTGACCTGCGCCGGGTCGTAGCGGATCTCGACGGCTTCGGCATGGCCGGTCAGGCCGCTGCCGACGATTTCATAGACCGCCGTGCGAGCATCGCCGCCGGCATAGCCCGATCGCACCGACTGCACGCCGCGGATGCGTTCGAAAACGCCTTCGACGCCCCAGAAACAGCCGCCGGCGAACACCGCCGTCTGCAGCGGCCCGGCGCGGCGCGGCGCGTCCTGCGCTGCCACCGGCGCAGTCACCATGGTTTCGGAGGCAGTGGCACCGGTCAGGAGCGGCTGCACGGCAACCCCGGCAACCAGAAGCGCACAAAAAGCGAGTGGCAGCGACTTCATCGGATCAGGCCTTGGCGGGAGTGAAAACGAGCGCAGCGCCGTTCATGCAATAGCGCAGCCCGGTCGGGCGGGGGCCATCGTCGAAGACATGGCCGAGGTGGCCGCCGCAGCGCGCGCAATGGACTTCGGTACGGACCATGCCGAGGGTGCTGTCGGTGGTGGTGCCGACGGCCTTGGGCAGCGGGCGGAAAAAGCTTGGCCAGCCGGTGCCGCTGTCGAACTTGGTCGCCGAAGCGAACAGCGGCAGCGCGCAACCACGGCAGGCAAAAGTGCCGGCGCGATGTTCGTCGTTGAGCGGGGAGGAGAACGGCCGCTCGGTCGCTTCCTGGCGCAGAACGGCGAAGGTGGCGGGCGGCAGTTTCTGCCGCCACTGCGCCTCGGTCAGGCGATAGGCGAAATTGCCCTCCCGCGCGATCGCCGGAGTGACGAGGAAAGAGCGCGCGAACGGCAGCACGGCGGCAGCACCGAATGCGATGGCGAGGAAGGAGCGACGATCGGTCATGCTGCCCTATACGATGGCGGCGGCGCAGCGGTTACAGATTGCATTGTCGCGGCGGCCGTTGCTGCGGTGGACGGAGGGCGGCGATCGACCCTCCAAAAAACCGGAAGTTCACCGAAGTTCAGTCGATCGACGATGGTGATGATGGTTGGAAAAGCGGTCGGCAGCATGCGAGCCATCGGTCCCGCGGCGCCACCCCCGCGTGGCCGCCGACAGCCCGGAAGTTCACCGAAGTTCAGTCGCGTGACGATAAGAGTAGTGGCGCGCGAACGGGCAGCGGCAGGGGCGGTGACCATGCCTCCTCCTACACCGGATGGCCGGGTGTAGGACAGGTCCGGCCGGCCGCCGGTCGATCAGCGGTGGCCCCGCTTTGGATCAGGCGGCCCGCAACGCGTCGCGGGACTGCACCGGCAGCCGGGCGATGACGTGGAGGTAGGCAGCGGCCGTTGCATCGGGCTGGCGGCGCCCTTGTTCCCAACCCTTCAAGGTCGCCAGCGGGATGCGATAAGCGCTGGCAAAAGCCTGTTGCGACAGGCCGAGACCTTCGCGGATCGCGCGGACATCGGGCGCGCCGATGACGTCGACGACATGAACACGCGCAACAGCACCGGTGCCCGCGCCGATTGCAGCGCTGTGCATCGCGGCTTCTGTCATCGCGGCAATCAGGTCTCCGCCGAAGCTGCTTACCAGCCCGCCTTCAACCGCGGCGAAACCTCGAAACCCATGCGTTCCAGCGCGGCGGCAATCTTCTCGCGGCCGGCGTCATGTTCGGCCCAGAACATCGGGCCGCCGCGATAGACCGGCCAGCCATAGCCGTTGATCCAGACGATATCGATGTCGCTGGCGCGCTGCGCCATGCCTTCGTCGAGGATCCTGGCGCCTTCGTTGACCATCGGGTAGAGGCAGCGTTCGAGGATTTCCTCGTCACCGATATCGCGGCGGTTGATGCCCTTTTCGGCGGCATAGGCGTCGATGATCTGCTCCGCCACCGGCGACGGCGTGCGGTTGCGCGCCTCGTCGTAATCGTAAAAGCCCCGGCCGTTCTTCTGGCCGCGCAGCCCGGCCTCGCACAGGCGATCGCGGACGGTTTCGCCCTTCGACGTTTCCGCCGACCAGCCGATGTCGAGCCCGGCCAGGTCGCTCATCTGGAACGGCCCCATCGGGAAACCGAAATCGGTCAGCACGCGGTCGACATCGCTCGGCCGGGCGCCTTCGAGGATCAACTTGTTGGCTTCGGCCTGGCGGGCGCCGAGCATGCGGTTGCCGATGAAGCCATGGCAGACGCCCGAAACCACGCCGATCTTGCCGATCGCCTTGCCAACCGCCATCGCGGTGGCGAGCGCCTGTGGCGACGTTTTCGCGCCGCGAACGACTTCGAGCAGCCGCATGACGTTGGCGGGCGAGAAGAAATGCATGCCGACAACGGATTCGGGGCGCGACGTACTGGCGGCGCTTTCGTCGACGTTCAGATAACTGGTGTTGCTGGCAAGGATCGCACCGGGTTTTGCAATCGAGTCGAGTCGGCCGAAAATCTGTGTCTTGACGTCCA
>JBBQWE010000169.1:0-4027 GCA_038210855.1 Sphingomonadales bacterium
CGCGTCGCGGAACTGCCCGATGTGCTGTGCGGCGCGGCCCGGCCCGGGCATTTCGATGGCGTCGCCACCGTCGTGGCCAAGCTGCTCGCTGCTGCACGCGCCGATGTCGCGGTGTTCGGCGAAAAGGACTGGCAGCAGCTCGCCATCGTCAAGCGGTTGGGCGTGGACCTCGATCTCGGCACTCGCATCATCGCCGGTGCGATCGTTCGCGACGGCGATGGCCTCGCGCTGTCGTCGCGCAACATGTATCTGGGGATCGAGGAACGCCGCAACGCCGCTGCCCTGCCGCGCGTGCTCGGGGTTGCTCAGGGCGAATTGCGCGGCGGCGCCCCCGTCGCCGGCGCGCTGGCGGCAGCGCGCGACCAGTTGCTGGCGGCCGGCTTCGGCAGCGTCGATTATGTCGCGCTGGTCGATGGCGAGCGGTTGACCGCGCTCGACCGCGTCGAACCCGGCGCCCGCCTGCTTGCCGCCGCCTGGATGGGCACGACGCGACTGATCGACAATCTGCCGGTGTGATCGAAAGTGGCAAACAGCCTCCGGCGGCTGGGGTGTGAGGCCCCGGACCCGCAATCCGGGGCTGCAGCGTACCTGTATCGGCTTGTATTCGAAAAAGACATACGGGGGTCCGGGACCCGATGCCCCAGCCGCCGGAGGCTCCCGTTTTCTGAAACGTGGAGGCTATCAGCGAGCCGGGCGGCGGCCTTGGGGGCCGGGGACGAGGGCCAGGGGGAAGCCCGGCGAGACATAACCGAAGGGGTAGATCGCGCCATCGGGGCCGAAGGCACCGAACGGGCTGCCGTAACCATATCCGAACGGGCCGCCGAAGTCGCCACCGAAAGGTCCGAAGCCGCCATATCCGAAACCGCGGCCCTGGCCATGCGCCACCGAAATCGTCGCGGTGCTCGCCTCCCCGATCGGCACCACCGCGGTGCCGTAGATGCCGAACGTGCCGCCGGTGCCGGCGACCATGCCGAATTCGCCGTGCACGCGGCGATCGCGGCGGCCGCCTTCGCCGTCGCCATAAAGGCTGCCGGCCGGCAGGTTGCCGAACGCCGACGATGACAGCGGTTCGGGCAGCAGCGCGCCGGTTTGGGGCCGCGCCGCGCCGGCGGCGATGGCGGCTTCGCGTTCGGCAGGTGACAGGCGATAGACCTGCGGTTCGGCCAGCGCCGGCGATGCCAGCAGGACAGCGAGGATCAGGGCGTTGCGCATCATGACGACCCTCGCGCGCCGATCATGAGCCGCGCCTGAACGGCGTCGCCATGTCCATCGCCTCGATATCGGCGGCGACCATGTCGCCCTCGCGCGCCACGAAATCGGCGACCGCCATCCGGAACCCGGGATCGACGATATGGTGCATCGAAACCGTCGCCACGGCACGATAGCCCCGCGCCAGCTTGTGGGCGCCCTGCGCGCCGGCTTCGACCCGGGCACGGCCGTTGGCGATCGCCCAGTCGATGGCCTGGTAATAGCAAAGCTCGAAATGCAGGAACGGGATGTCCTCGCTTGCCCCCCAATAGCGGCCGTAGAGGCAATCCGATCCGATGAAGTTGAGCGCGCCGGCCACCGGCCGGCCCCCCCGGAGCGCCAGCATCAGCAGCACGCGGTCCCCCATCGCTTCGCCGACCATCGAGAAGAAATCGCGGGTCAGGTACGGCCGTCCCCATTTGCGGGCACCGGTGTCCTGGTAGAAATGCCAGAAGGCGTCCCAATGGCTTTCGGTGATTTCGGCCCCGGTCAGGTGGCGGATCTCGATACCGCTCGATAGCGCGCCTTCGCGTTCCTTGCGGATGGCCTTGCGCTTGCGGCTGGCGAGCGCGCCGAGGAAATCATCGAAACTGCCATAGCCGTCGTTCGACCAGTGGAATTGTTCGCCCATCCGCCGCAGCCAGCCCTGCGCTTCGAACAGCGGTTGCTGGCCGGGCTCCACGAACGTCGCATGGACGCTCGACAGCCGGTTCTGCCGGGCCAGTGCCTCGGCCGCCGCCAGCAGCAGCGGCGCCGTCGCCGGATCGCGCAGCAGCAGGCGCGGGCCCGTTGCCGGCGTGAACGGCACCGAACATTGCAGCTTGGGGTAATAGCGGCCGCCGGCGCGTTCGAAGGCATCGGCCCAGCCCTGGTCGAAGACATATTCGCCCTGGCTATGGGATTTCAGATAGGCCGGCAGGATCCCCGCCGGCTGGCCATCGTCGCCATCGACGACGATGTGCGCCTGCTGCCAACCGGTGCGGCCACAGGCGCTGCCCGATGCCTCCAGGCTGGTGACGAAGGCATGGGCGACGAACGGGTTGTCGGGGCCGGCGCAGGCGTCCCACGCTGCGGCGGGCATGTCCGCCGCCGCCGTCAGCACCCGGGCCCGGACTTCGGTCATCGACGCACGTCAGGCGACGGCGATGACGGCGTCGATTTCGACCGCGACGCCGCGCGGCAGCACGGCGACGCCCACCGCCGACCGGGCATGGCGGCCGGCGTCGCCGAACACCGCCACCATCAGGTCGGACGCGCCGTTGCCGACCTCCGGCTGGTCGGTGAAGCCCGGTGCCGAATTGACAAAGACGTTGAGCTTGACGATCCGAGCTACCGCCGAAAGCTCGCCCAGCGCCGCCTTGGCCTGGGCGATGACGCCGATGGCGCAACGTCGCGCCGCCGCCTGGCCGAAGGCGACATCGACATCCTCGCCCAGCCGGCCCTTCATCAGGCTGCCGTCGTCGGCAAAGGGGATCTGCCCCGAAATGTGCAGCAGCCCGGCGGCGAGTACCGTCGGCACGTAATTGGCCGCCGGCGGGGCGGCAGCGGGCAATTCGATCCCGAGATCGGCGAGGTGCTGTTCCGGACTTGTCATGGGCGTTCCCTGGTCAGACGGCCTCGAACAGGCGGCGGATATGGTCATGGGCTTCGGCCCAATCGTCGATGCGGGCGTCGGCGTCGGGCGCCGGCGGGATCAGCTCGCGCAGCGGTGCCTCGGCGACCATGTGCAGGCGGTGGACGCCGGGCGCCAGCTTTTTTGCGGAACTGTGGTGGGGCGGCAGGTCGTCGATGAAAACGCACGCGCTCGGACGGAAGCTTTCGACCAGCCCCGCCAGTGGCCCGCCCTTGGGCCCCAGATTGCCGATGACTCGATAGGGCATGCCCAGCCGGGCCAGTTCGGTGGTGCGGGCCGCCGCATGGCGATCGCCGATGTTGGTCAGGATGACGATGTCGCACGTCTCGGAAAGCGCGGCGAGCGTCTCGGCGGCGCCGTCGATCGGAGTCTGCGTCGGCATGTGCGTCGTGAAGAACCCATCGAGCAGCATCGGGAACCGCGACGCCTCGACCGGGTCCCCGGCCGAATCATGGATGTTTCCGGACAGCGCGAACGACGTCATGCGCAGCGTCAGGTCGTGCTCTGCGGCCAGATAGGCGACGAACGGGTCGATGAAGTTCAGCAGAACTCCGTCGCAATCGGAAACGATCAACGGTCGCGGCATGGTCTTACTTTCGGGCGCTGGGGCGGGCAGGGGCGGCCGCAGGGCGCAACAGGGCCGGGCCGGCGGCGACGAGCGCTGCCGGCGTCACCCCGATGGCTTCGGCGCAGGCGACGAGATCGGATTCGTTGGCGGCAAGAAAATCGATCAGCGCGGCAAGCAGCACCGGGTCATCGGCACCGGCACGCAGCGCGCCGGCATCGAGGCCGGAAAGCCCGAGGAAGCGTTCCAGCAGATCGTCATCGCCGGCGACAACGCCAAGCGCCAGCAGGCCGATGACGGCCGGCTCCGGGGCGTTAACGACTTTGGGGCCTTGCATCGCGTATATGCCTGACGTGCAGTGATCGCATCCGTCCTAGGGGCGGCGGGGGTCGCTTGCCAAGCACTGCCGCAGGGGTGCGGCGCTGCTGGCCGGAAACTGCCGGTCGAGACGTGCGGCGCGGGCAACGTCCGCAGGGCCGAAGCTGGGGGAGGGGCGGGATTTGACAGTGCGGATTGCATTCCTGCCCGAACCGGGCCCCGCCGGCGTGCGGGCGGCACTGTTGCCGCTGCTGCCGGCCGGA
>JBBQWE010000170.1:0-3988 GCA_038210855.1 Sphingomonadales bacterium
AGACGGCGATCGACGCCGTCGCTGCCGACCCCGGCCGCGCGGTCGTCGGCGGCGATATCCGGATCGATTTCGTCGATCCGGCGCGGCTGACGGCGATCGAAGCCTATGAGGCGGTGTTCGGCTTTCGCCAGCAGATGTACATCGAAACCAGGCAGTTCTCGGTCACGGCCAATCTTGCCATGGCACGGCCGGTGCCGGCGGCCGTCGGGCCGTTCGGCGATATCGGCATTGCCGAGGATCTTGATTGGGGCCGCCGCGCCCATGCCGCCGGCTATGCCACGCGCTATGTTCCCGAAATGCTGGTCCATCATCCCGCCCGGCCCGATTTTGCAGCGCTGGAGCGCAAATGGCAGCGGCACATTCGCCACGATTGGCAGGAGCATCGCAGCCTCGGTCGCGCGGCGTGGAAATGGCGACTGCGGGCAGCGGCGATGATCGCATCGGTGCCGATCGAGGCGATCAAGATGTTCCGCTCGCGGCGGCTGTCGGGCATCGGCAATCGGTTGCGCGGCTGCGCCGTGCTGGCCCGGGTACGCGTGTTCCGGGCCGGAGAGATGCTTCGCGCAATGACCGGCGGCGACACGGCGGCCAGCGTCTGGAACCGCCAGCCGTGACTGCAAATGCCCTGCCCTGCATTTGCGCGAACGGCAGCCGATGACCGGTCAACTGCGCCTGCTGATCCGCAAGGGAACGCCGCGCCTCGGCGTCGTGCTGGTCAATTATTGCCGCGCCGATGATACCATCGAGTGTCTTGAATCCCTGTTGCGCAGCCCGCTGGCGCTGCGCATCGTCGTTGTCGACAATGGCTCGGGCGATGGTTCGCTCGATACGATCGCTGCCTGGGCAGCCGGCACGCATGCGCCGGCCCCGGCCTCGCCGGCGTTGGCGGCGCTGTCGATGCCCAATTGCCCGAAACCGTTGCCGGTCCGGCGATTGACGGCTGCCGAAGCCGCGACCCGCGACCCCGATGCCGTGCTTACGCTGATCGACGCCGGCACCAATGGCGGGTTCGCCGCCGGCAACAACATCGGCCTGCGCCACCTGCTGCGCGATTTCGGGCTCGATCATTTCTGGCTGCTCAACAACGATACGGTGGTCGAGGCCACTGCCGCCGCGGCGCTGCTCGACCGGATGGAGGCAACGCCCGGCATCGGCATGTGCGGCACCATCGTGCGGTTCTACTGGCAGCCCGACCGGGTGCAGGCGCTGAACGGCCATCGCTTCGACATGGCGACGGGAACATCGCGCGGGATCGGCGCCAATACCCCGGCCGCCACGCCCTTCAATCCGGCACAGGTCGCCCGCGAGACCGATTTCGTGCTCGGCGCCAGCCTCGCCGTCAGTCGCGCCTTCCTCGACGCCACCGGACTGATGGACGAAGGCTATTTCCTGTATTTCGAGGAAATCGACTGGGCAGTGCGGATGCCCAAGCGGTTCCGCATCGATTTTGCGCACGGCGCCATCGTCTATCACAAGGAAGGCGGCGCCATCGGATCATCGAGCCGCCCCGGCGAACGCAGCGGCTTTTCGGACTATTGGCTGGCGCGATCGAGGTTGCGCTTCATCCGCAGTCATCGGCCGTGGTTGCTGCCATGGCACTGGCTGGTGGCGATCTCGGTAATCGGCCGGCGGTTGTTGCGCCGGCAGCCGGCCAAGTCGGCAGCGATCCTGCGGGCGCTGATCGGCCTGCGATATCGACGGCCGTATTGACGCAAGGCCGGTCCGCCGCGCATGTACAATTCGACATGGCGGGGCTGGTCGCCGAAAGACGTGAAGAAGTGATGGGAGTGTCGCAAATGAATTCGGCTCGGACTGCGATGCTGGCTCCGCTGGTGCTGGCAATGGCGCTTTCGGCGTGCGACAAGGCTGCCAAGCCCCCCGAGGGGCAGGTCGTTGCCACTGTCGACGGCAAGGAAGTCACCATCCACGAGATGAACGCCGAACTGGCGCAGCTGCAGAACCGGGGCAACGCACCGCGCAAGCTGCTGGAATCGGTCGCGCTGGCGCGCGTAATCGAACGCAAGATGCTTGCCGAGGAAGCCAGCAAGCGCAATCTGGACAAGAACCCGCAATTCCTGCTGATCAAGCAGCGCGCCGATGAATCGCTGCTCGTCCAGGCGCTGCAGGCCGATGTCCAGTCCAAGGTGCAGCCGACGACGCGCGAGGGAGCCCAGAAGTTCGTTTCCGAAAATCCGCAGATTTTCGGCGATCGCAAGATCTTCGCGCTCGACCAGATTGCTTTCCTGCAGCCAGCGAACTTCGAACAGCTGCCGCTCAAGCAGGCGCGCACCATGTCGGCGGTCGAACGCGTGCTGATCGATGCCAACATCGAATATCGCCGCGCGCCGCAGCAACTCGACTCGCTGACGCTCAACCCCAAGCTGACCGACGAGATGGTCAAGCTGAGCAACGCCAGCAACCCGGAACCGTTCATGTATGCCGATCAGCCGCAGGGCGCGCCGGCCCCGGTCATTTATGTCAACAGCATCACCGGCACCAAGGCGCAGCCCTTCGCCGGCGAACGCGCTATCGCCTTTGCCCAGCAGATCCTGCAGCGCGAGGGAGTGCAGAAGCGCCTGACCACCGAACTGAAGAAGTGGCAGGAAGCCTACAAGGCCAAGATCACCTACGGGAAGGGCTATGGCCCGCCGGAACTGCCGAAGCCGGGGGCACAGGCGGGTGCCGGCCCCGGTGCCGGCGGGACGGCTCCGGGGACGGCTCCGGCCCCGGCTCCGGCTCCGGCTCCGGCTCCGGCCCCGGCGGCCGACGCGGCCGCCAAGCCTGCCGGCTGAGCCGCACCCCGACCGACCTCCCCTGCCCCGGCCGGAGTATCCGATGCCATCCCCCCGCCCTGTGCGCATCGGGCTGCTGTGGCACGCGGTGGCCAATGGCAATCTGGGTGTCGGCGCGCTCAGCGTCGGCAACATCGCGTTGTGCCGCGCCGCGGCGGCGCGTGCCGGTGTCGTGCCGCATTTCACCGTGTTCGGCCCGCGCGAGGCCGGCACGCCCTATGTCACCGGGCCCGATATCGTCGTCCGGCAGATCGATCGCCGCTACATGACGTCGGCGGCCGGTTATCGCGCCGATCTGAAATCGATCGACATCATGCTCGATATCGGTGCGGGCGACAGTTTCGCCGATATCTATCCGGCCCGGCGCTTCGTCTACATCATGGCGACAAAGGCGATGTGCGTCCGGCACGGCGTGCCGCTGGTGCTCAGCCCGCAGACGATCGGGCCGTTCACCCGGCAGCCGCACCGCGCCATGGCGGCCTGGGCCTGCCGCCGGGCCGTTGCTGTTTTCGCGCGTGACCCGATCTCGATGCAGGTGCTGGCCGGCATGGCGCCCGATGCCAATGCCTTCCAGGTCATCGACGTCGCCTTCGCCCTGCCCTTCGAGCGCCAGGCCAAGGCCCCGGGACGGACTCGGGTCGGCATCAACGTATCCGGGCTGCTGATGAACGGCGGTTATGCCGGCGGCAACGAATATCGCCTCGGCTTCGACTATGCGGCGCTCAACCGCCGGCTGATCGCGGCGCTGCTTGGCATGCCCGATGTCGAGGTTCACCTGATCCCGCACGTCAATTCGTCGATCGCGCGCGACGATGACGGCAGCGCCTGCGACCAGCTCCAGGCCGAATTTCCGCAAACCGTGCGAGTGCCGGACTTCGCGTCGCCCTCGGCGGCCAAATCGGTGATTTCGAGAATGGATTTCGTCACCGGCGCCCGCATGCACGCGACGATCGCTGCCTATTCGGCCGGCGTTCCGGTGGTGCCGATCAGCTACAGCCGCAAGTTCGAGGGCCTGTATCGCGGCCTCGACTATCCCTGGCTGGTCGAGGCCAAGGGCATGGATACCGATGCCGCACTGGCGTTTCTGCTCGACGCGTTCGCTCGCCGCGACGAACTGGCTCGCGACATCGGCCGCGGCGACGCGGTGGTGAAGGCCGGCCTCGAAACCTACACCACCGAATTGGCAGCGCTCTTCG
>JBBQWE010000171.1:0-3957 GCA_038210855.1 Sphingomonadales bacterium
CATCGTCTTCAAGCCATCGGAACTGACCCCGGCGGTCGCCGATTTCATGGCCGAATGCTGGGCCGCGGCCGGCCTGCCACGGCACGTGCTGAACGTCGTGCAGGGCGGCGGCGACACCGGCCGCGCGCTGGCGGGGGCCGATATCGACGGGCTGTTGTTTACCGGATCGGCCGGAGTCGGCGCGGCGCTGGCCCGGCAGTTCGCGGAGGCGCCGCACAAGATCCTGGCGCTGGAGATGGGCGGCAACAATCCGCTGATCGTCTGGGATGTCGCCGACGAAGCGCTCGATGCCGCTGCGGCGCTGGTCGTGCAATCGGCGTATCTGTCCGCGGGGCAGCGCTGCACCTGCGCGCGGCGGCTGATCGTTCGCGACGGTGCCGAGGCGCCGCTGCTCGACCGGGTAACGGCGCTGATCGATCGTCTGATCGTCGGAGCGCCGTTCGACGATCCGGAACCGTTCATGGGGCCGGTGATCGCCAATCGCGCCGCCGATGGCCTTGTTGCTGGCGCGCAAGCGCTGGTGGCGGCGGGAGCGCGTGTGATCCGTGCTCTCGATCGCGCCGCGGCCGACCGCCCGTTCCTGACGCCGGCGCTGTTCGATGTCACAGGCGTCGCCGGCGTGCCCGATGCCGAACTGTTCGGGCCGGTGCTGCAGATGACGCGCGTCGCCGATTGGAACGCCGCGATGGCTGCCGCCAATGCGACGCGCTTCGGCCTTGCCGCCGGGCTGATCGGCGGCGACGCGGCGCTGTATGATCGCTTCTGGCAGGCCTCGCGCGCCGGAGTCGTCAACTGGAACCGGCCGACCAACGGTGCTGCCTCGAACGCCCCGTTCGGCGGCATCGGCCTGTCCGGCAACCACCGCCCCAGCGCCTATTATGCCGCTGACTATGCCGCCTGGCCGGTCGCCAGCCTGGAGGCCGATGCACCGGCGGGCAGCATCGCGACGGGGCTGCGGCCCTGACCTTCCTTCTCCCCTCCCGCCTGCGGGAGGGGTCGGGGGTGGGTTCTCCCTTCCCACCCGAACAGCGGAGCAATTGTGAACATTTCCACCCCCGACCCCTCCCGCAAGCGGGAGGGGAGCAGCCTCGAAATCAACTTCGACGGCCTGATCGGCCCCACCCACAATTATGCCGCCTTGAGCTTCGGCAACCTTGCCAGCGCGTCGAACGCCGGCGCCACCAGCCGGCCGCGCGAGGCGGCGCTGCAGGGGCTGGCGAAGATGCGCTTTGCCATGTCGCTCGGGCTCGCACAGGGCCTGCTGCTGCCGCTCGAACGCCCCGATGCCGCCTGGCTGCGCTCGCTCGGTTTTTCCGGCAGCGATGCCGCCGTCTGCGCTGCCGCCCATGCCGCCGATCCGCGATTGTTCGCCCAGGCCTGTTCGGCGTCGTCGATGTGGACCGCCAACGCCGGCACGGTCTCGCCCGCCGCCGATTGCGGCGACGGCCGCTGCCACATCAGCGTCGCCAATCTCGGCCGCATGACCCACCGCAGCCTCGAAGCCCCCGCTACCGAGGCGCAGTTGCGGCTGGCCTTCGCCGATCCGGCCTTCGCGGTGCATGCCGCCGTGCCCGCCACTTTCGGCGATGAAGGCGCTGCCAACCACATGCGCCTCGCCGCCGGCCACGGCGAAACCGGCGTCGAAATCTTCGTATTTGGGAGTGATGGCGGCGGCGCCGCCGGGGGCGAAGAAGGCGGCCGTTTTCCCGCTCGCCAGAACCGCCGCGCTTCCGAAGCCGTTGCCCGCCGCCACGGCCTCGACCCCGCCCGCACCCTGTTCGTCGCGCAAGGCCGCGAGGCCATCGACGCCGGCGCCTTCCACAATGATGTCGTCGCCGTCGCCAATGAAACATTGCTGTTCGCCCATGAACAGGCCTTTGCCGACCCGGGCGCGCTCAAGGCCGATCTTGCCCGGTTGCTGCCGCAAGCGATGCTCGTCGAAGTGCCGGCCAGCGCCGTCAGCCTCGCCGATGCCATCGGTTCCTACCTGTTCAATTCGCAACTGGTGACCGTGCCGGATGGCTCGATGGCGTTGATCCTGCCGATGGAAGCGCATGATTGCCCGCCGGTGAAGGCCTGGCTGGACGGGCTGGTCGCCTCCAACCAATGCTCTGGCGGCCCGATCCGCGCCGTCCACTATGTCCAGGTCCGCGAATCGATGCGCAACGGCGGCGGCCCGGCCTGCCTGCGGCTGCGCGTCGTCGCCGATCCGGCTCGTGTCGATCCGCGTTTCCGGCTCGATGACCGGCGCGCCGATGCATTGGCGGCGCTGATCGAGGCACATTGGCCGGAAAGCATCGGGCCGGGCGATCTCGGCAACCCGCAGCTGTGGGAACAGGCCTTGGCGGCACGGCGGGCGCTGCTGGCGGAACTGGGGCTCGCCGGGCTGCTGTAAGCTGCCTGGGCCTGGGGGAAGGTGGCTTTCTTCCGCCGCCGCGACCGTGCAAAGTGCGGAACGAACCAGCGAGGGGTAAGCGCAACACCATGATTCGAAGCCTGAAAGCCGCGCTTGCCGCTGCCGCCGTTACCGCAATTGCTGTTCCTGCCGCCGCTGCCCCCGCCGCGCCCCCTGGCCTCTGCCAACTCGAACTCGAAGACCCGGCGCTGCCCGCGGTGCTGCCGCTCCGCGACCGCGCCGCCGTGCAGAACGGCTGGCTGAAGGATCGGCTCGATACGCTGGTGCCCGGCCTGATGCGCGAACATGGCATCGACATGTGGATCCTCGTCGCCCGCGAATATGGCGAGGACCCGGTGGTGGCAACGATGCTCAACGCCGAATCGATGCACGCCCGCCGCCGCACCGTCCTGGTGTTCTTCGATCCCGGCAACGGCAAGCCCGTCGAGCGACTGACCGTCAGCCGCTACGGCCTCGGCGGCCTGTTCCAGCCGGCCTGGAACCCCGAAAAGGAGCCCGACCAGTGGCGCCGCCTCGGTGAGATCGTCGGCGAACGGGCGCCCAAACGCATCGCCATCAACGTCTCGCCGCTGACCGCCTTTGCCGACGGCCTCACCGCCAGCCAGCGCGACGCCCTGGTCGCCGCGCTGCCGCTGGGCTTTGCCGAACGGCTGGTCGCGTCGCACCCGCTCGCCATCGCCTGGCTGGAAACGCGCACCCCGGCCGAAGTCGACCGCTATCGCGAGATCGTTCGCATCGCCCACGCCATCATTGCGGAGGGGCTATCGACCCGCGTCATCACCCCCGGCCGCACCACCGCCGCCGATGTCGTCTGGTGGTATCGCGAACGCATCGCCGCGCTGAAACTCGATACCTGGTTCCAGCCGTCGCTCGATATCCATCGCGCCGGCGTGGCCGAAGCGCTCGACGGCGATACCGTCATCCAGCCCGGCGACATGTTGTGGACCGATTTCGGCATCACCTACCTCGGCCTCAACACCGATACCCAGCACCTCGCCTATGTGCTGAAACCCGGCGAGAAGGACGCGCCGGCCGGGTTGAAGGCCGGGCTAGCCGCCGCCAATGCGGTGCAAGACGCGCTGACCGACAGTTTCGCCACCGGCCGCAGCGGCAACGACATGCTGGCGATGGCCCGTGCCCGGGCAATCGCCGCGGGCCACGACCCGAGCATCTATTCCCACCCGGTCGGCTATCACGGCCACGCCGCCGGCGCGCCGATCGGCTTCTGGGACAACCAGGCCGGCACGCCGGGCGGCGACTATCGCCTGCGCGCCAATACCGCCTGGTCGATCGAGCTCGCCGCACGCAAGGCCGTGCCGGAATGGGGCGGCCAGATCGTGCCATTCAAGACGGAGGAAGACGGTTTTTTCGACGGCAAGTCGCTGCGCTACATCGACGGTCGCCAGACCCGGTTCCACCTGTTGCCCCGCCCGACGCGGGCGGCGGCGGGGGATTGCCAGCGGCGTGGAGTTCAAACAGGCTTCTCGATGAAAGAGCCTCCGGCGGGGGGGGGCGGGGGCCCCCCGCCCCCGGTTGCGGGT
>JBBQWE010000172.1:0-3853 GCA_038210855.1 Sphingomonadales bacterium
GTCCGCAACACAACAGCGGCGGCGATGCCGGTGCGGCTGACCGGCCGCGCCGGCGCGATCACGCTGCCGCCGCTGGCGGTGACGGTGCCGGCCGGCGGCGCCCGGACGGCGGCGTGGCGGGTCGTGGCGCCGCTCGCCGGCCCGGTGGTCTGGCAGGTGACGGCACGCGCGGCGGGTGCTGCCGACCGGATCGAAGTGGCGCAAGCGGTGCTGCCGGCAGTGCCGGTGACGGTATGGGCGGCAAGCTTCTTTCAGGCCGGTTCGCCGCCGTTTCCGGTGGCGGCGCCAGCCGGTGCGTTGCCCGGCCGCGGCGGTGTCGAGGTCGCGTTGTCGCGCTCCATCGGCGGCGGGCTGCCCGGCGTTCGCGCTGCCATGGCCGCCTATCCCTATGATTGCATCGAACAGCGCTTCGCCATCGCCGTTGCGCTCGGCGATCGTGTGCGTTGGGATGCAGCGGCCGCTGCGCTCGCCGGCTATCTCGATGCCGATGGACTGGTGCGCTTTTTCCCGGCCGACTGGATCTATGGCGATGACGCGCTGACTGGGCATCTGCTGCGACTGTCGGCGCTCAGCGGCTGGCCGCTGCCGACGACAACGCGAGCGCGGATGGTCGAGGGGCTGACCCGCTTCGTTACCGGCCGGCTCGAACGCAGCCACGCCGCAGTGCTGGTCATCGACAAGGCGAGCGGCAGCGGCGCCATCGAGGATCTGTCGGGCGATGGCCCGCCGCGGCGCATGGCAGCGCTGGCGGCGCTGGCGATAGCCGGTGACGCCACCCCGGCGCTCGCCGATGCGATCAGCGTGGTTCCCGATGCCTGGTCGACAAGCAGCATCATCGATTGGGCGATGGTTCTCGATGCGCTGCCCGGTGCAGCGCAGCGCGAGGCGCGGCTGGCACAGGCCGAAGCGGTCCTGCGTGCCCGCCTCGATGTCCAGGGCAGCACGCTGCGCATCGCCCGGCCGGCGGCGGTGTGGCAGACGCTGGCATCGCCCGATACCACGCGCGCCACGCTGCTGATGCTGGCGCTGCGCCGCCCCGGCTGGCAGGCCGAGGCGCCGCGCCTCGCCCGCGCTCTGATGCTGGCGCAGCAGCGCGGCGCCTGGGACACCACGCCGGCCAACGCGCTCGGCACGCTGGCGATGGCGGCATTCGGCCGGGCCTATGAGGCAGCGCCCATCGCCGGAACCACGCGAGTGACGATCGGCTCGGCAGCGCGCGACATTGCGTGGCGCAGCGGCGATCCGGCGCCGGTGACGGTGCCGTGGCAGCCCGGCCGGGCACCGCTGGCGGTGGCCCACAATGGCAGCGGCGCCCCCTGGGTGATGGTCACGACCCGCGCCGCGGTGCCGCTGGCGCGGCCGTTCGCCAGCGGTTTTGCCCTGCAACGCCGCGTCGCGGCGTTGCAACAGGCCGTCCCCGGCCGCTGGAGCCGCGGCGATGTCATGCGCGTCACCCTCACCGTGACGCCGCGCGCGCCGGTGGAATGGGTGGTGATCAACGACCCGGTGCCCGCTGGCGCGACGATATTGGGTGGATCCTTGGGCGGCCGCTCGCAGCTTCTGGCCGGCGCGGATGGCAACGCCGAGCCGCCGACCTATGTCGAACGCCGCAGCGACGCCGTTCACGCCCATTATGCAGCCCTCGGCCGCACCCCGGTGACCTATGAATACACCGTCCGGCTGGGGTCGGCAGGGCGTTTTCGCTTGCCGCCGACCCGCGTCGAAGCGCTCTATTCGCCCGAGATGCAGGCGATGCTACCCCTCCCGCCGCTCGTCGTGGCGGGGTCCTGAGGCTGTTTTGGGCGAAATCCGGTTATGTTTCTTGCGCAAAAAGCAGCATCGGGAGACCGGACACGCGCTGCGGGGACGCGGCTTCGTCGATGATCCGGGGCGAACGCCGGTGCTCCGGACCGGCAATGTGCCTCCTGGGCACCGCGCTCTTGCTCGCTGATCCGCAGTGAAAGCCCGAAACTGGCTGGCAGCGGCGGCACTTCTCGCCCTGGTTGTGCTGATTTTCGCGACGCAACCGGCCCCGATCCCCGACTTTGCCGCCGTCTCCCGGGCGGAAAGCGGCAGCGAAGCGGTGTTGCTGGCGCGCGATGGCCGGGTTCTGGAGCGGCGACGCACCGATCCGCGCACGCGGCGGCTCGACTGGGTGCCGCTGCCGGCAATCAGCCCGGCGGTGGTGGAGCGGTTGCTGGCGGGCGAAGACCGCCGCTTTCAGGCGCATGGCGGCATCGACTGGCGCGCCGTCGCCGGCGCAGCGTGGGCCCGGCTGGCCGGCGCTGGCGGCAGCCGCGGCGCCAGCACCATCACCATGCAGCTGGCTGCCCTTCTCGACCCCCGGCTCGGCCGCGCTGGCGGCCGCGGCTGGCGGCAGAAGCTGATCCAGGCGCGCGCCGCGCTGGCGATCGAGGCACGCTGGACGAAGCCGCAGATCCTCGAAGCCTGGCTCAACCTGCTGCCGTTGCGCGGCGATCTGGTCGGCATCGATGCCGCGGCGCGCGGGTTGGCGGGGCGCGCGCCAGGTGCGCTCGGTCCGGCCGAAGCCGCGGTGCTCGTCGCCCTGGCGCGCGGGCCGTCGGCGGCGCCGGCGACGGTGGTGGCACGGGCCTGCCGGGCGGCGCCCGATATCGCCTGCGCCGAAATCCGCGCCGCTGCCGATGCGATGCTCGGCCCCCGGCCGCCACTGACCGGGCCCGGGCTGGCGCCGCAACTGGCGGCGCGGCTGCTGCCCGATGGCACCCGCGGCGCGGTGCGCACGACGATCGACCTCGATATCCAGAAACTGGCGAACGCGGCGCTGGTGCGGCAACTGGCCAGCATCGGCCCGCGCAACGTCCGCGACGGCGCGGCGCTGGTCATCGACAATGCCAGCGGCGAAATCCTTGCCTGGGTCGGATCGGCGGGGCCGGCATCGACGGCGGGCGACGTCGATGGCGTGACGGCGCCGCGCCAGGCCGGATCGACGCTGAAGCCGCAGCTCTACGCCCTGGCCATCGAGCGGCGACTGCTCACCGCGGCCTCGGTGTTGCGCGACGAACCCGTCGATCTCGACACCGCTTCGGGGTTGTATATCCCGCAGAATTACGATCGCAGCTTCCGCGGCCCGGTTTCGGTGCGCTCGGCGCTCGGCAACAGCCTCAACGTGCCGGCGGTGCGCGCGCTGCTGCGCGGCGGGGTCGGGGCATGCCGCGATCGGCTCTACGATGTCGGCTATCGCGGCATTTCACGCGACGGCGATTATTACGGCTTTTCGCTGGCGCTGGGGTCGGCGGAGGTGACGCTGCTCGAACAGGCGGCGGCTTTCCGGGCACTCGCGCTCGGCGGCCGTGGCGGACCGCTGCGCGTCGAGCCCGGCGCGGCGCCGGCGCTGCGCCAACTTATCGACTCCGGCGCTACCGCTATCGTCCGCGACATCCTTGCCGATCCGGCGGCGCGCACCGCCACTTTCGGGCCGGAAAACGGCCTGGTGCTGCCGTTTCCGGCCGCAGTCAAGACCGGCACGTCGAAGGCGCTGCGCGACAATTGGTGCATCGGCTTTTCGGATCGCTTCACGGTGGCGGTGTGGGTCGGCAATTTCGAAGGCGATCCGATGGTCGGCGTTTCGGGCAGCAGCGGCGCTGCACCAGCCTGGGCGGCGATCCTGCGCGGCCTGCACATGGCCCGCCCCGGCGGAGCTTTCGCGCTCCCGCCGGGGGTCGCCAGCGTCCCGATCCGCTACGATCCGGCCATCGAGCCGCCACGGCGCGACCTGTTCCTCGCCGGTACCGAACAATCGCTGTTCCGGGTCACCGATCCCGCCGAGGCGCGACCCCGCCTGCTCGCGCCTGCCGATGGCGCGGTGGTGGCG
>JBBQWE010000173.1:0-3824 GCA_038210855.1 Sphingomonadales bacterium
CCCGGGTTTCCGGGATCTTCCGGGATCTTCCGGGATCTTCCGGGATGTTCCGGGCGCCGAGAGCCGGAGGGGGCGATGCAGGACGGGTGCAGGCTGGCGTGCGGTTTGGTCCTCAACCTCGCCATGGCGGGTGCCCGGGCGGTGCAATCCGATGCCGCCAGTGCGGCCCCCGGCGCGCCGCCCGGCCGGCCGCCGCTCGCTTCGGGTGCCGCCGCGCCCGCAGTCCCCTACGCTGGCCGTGGTGCGCGGCTGGCGCGGCTGCGCTCGCATGCGGTGCCGTCGCCGGCGGCCACCGCGGGCAGCGGCACGCTGTTGTTCCGGATGGCGATCGACGGCCTGCGCGTCGTGCTGCGCTAATCGACCCAGCCGAGCCCCGAATCGCGATAGACGGCGCGGTCCTCCGCCCAGTCTTCCTTGACCTTGACGTGGAGGAACAGGTGGACGGGCTTGCCGGTCAGGTCGGCGATGCCGGCGCGGGCGGTGGCGCCGATTTCCTTGATGCGGGTGCCGCCCTTGCCCAGCACGATGGCGCGCTGCGTCTCGCGTTCCACCAGGATCTGCTGGTGGATGGCGATGCTGCCGTCGCGGCGTTCTTCCCATTTTTCGGTTTCGACGGCGCTGGCGTAGGGCAGCTCGGCGTGAAGCTGGAGATAGAGTTGCTCCCGGGTGATTTCGGCCGCCATGAGCCGGGTGGTGGCATCGGTCAACTGGTCTTCGGGAAAGGCCCAGGGGCCGGGCGGCATCCGCGTGGCCAGCGCTGCCTTCAGTTCGGCGACATGATCGTCGACAGCGGCGGCGACGAAGAAGGTTTCGGCAAAATCGGTGATGTTGTTGGCATGCGCCGCCAGATCGAGCAGCCGCGGTTTCCTGGTGATATCGACCTTGTTGAGCACCAGCAGCTTGGGCTCCGGCCGGTCGCGCAGCGCGGTCAGGATCGCCGAGGCATCGTCGCGAAAGCCGGTTTTTGCATCGACGACGAAGGCGATCAGGTCGGCACCCTCCGCGCCTTCCCAGGCGGCGCGGACCATGGCGCGATCGAGCCGGCGGCGCGGCGCGAAGATCCCCGGCGTGTCGATCAGCAGCAGTTGCGCGTCGGCTTCGGTGGCAATGCCGATCAACCGGGTGCGGGTTGTCTGCACCTTGGCCGAAACGATGGCGACCTTCTGGCCGACCAGCGCATTGACGAGGGTGGATTTGCCGGCGTTGGGGGCGCCGACAATGGCAACCGATCCGCAGCGCTGGGCGGGATTTTCGGGCAGGGGGTCGTTCACATCGTCTCCAGTCGCGCTGCCAGCGCATCGGCGGCGGCCTTTTCGGCCTCCTGCTTGCTGCCGCCTTCGCCGCGAGCGGGTTCATGGCCGCGCACGGTGACTTCGACGGTGAAATGCGGGGCATGATCGGGGCCGCGACGATCGACGACGACATAGGCGGGCGTGCCGAGCCGGCGATCGAGCGACCATTCCTGCAACCGCGATTTCGGATCGGCAAGGAAACGCGGGCCATCGCCGAGCAGTTGCGCCCAGTGGCGGCGCACGAACGCTTCGGCCGTATCCCAGCCGGCATCGACGAAAACCGCGGCAACGATGGCTTCGGCCATGTCGCCCAGCACATTGTCGCCATGGTGCAGGCGCTTGGCGCGGGCGGCATTTTCCAGCCGGGCGACTTCGGGAACGCCCCAGCCGCGCGCCACCCGGGCATTGGCGATGCCTTCGACCAGCGCATGGAAGCGGCGGTTGAGCTGGCCTTCGGGTTCATCGTGGCTGGCGTGCAGCCAGGCGGCGATGGCGCAGCCGAGAACGCGATCGCCGAGGAATTCCAGCCGCTGGTAATTGGCCTCGCCCTTGCAACTGGCATGGGTGACGGCGCGGCGCAGCAGGCCGATATCGGCGAAATCATGCCCCAGCCGCTGCCGCGACCAGGCGGCGAGATCGGGATCGCTCATGATCGCGGTTTCACGATCGCGATTTCACAGGCGGCGGCCGATGCGATCGGCGCGCACCGATCCGCCCGGCGCACCCGAAAAGAACAGGATGTCGGCGCGACCGACGATATTGGCGACCGGCACCATGCCGACGCCGCCTTCGGCCGTGCTGAAGCGGCTGTCGGCGGAATTGCCGCGATTGTCGCCGAGAACGAAGACATGGCCGGCCGGGACGACGACTGCCACGGTATCGGTACGGCTGCCGGGGACGTCGAGGACCAGCCAGCGGCGCTGCCCGATACGCTCGACGCAGCCGGCATCCCCGTTCGGCAACGCCGCCAGCCGGCTGTCCAGCGCCACGCCGTCGATGCGAATACGGCCATCGACAAGGCGGACTCGATCGCCGGGCAGGCCGATGACGCGCTTGATATAGTCGGTGCGATTGTCGCGCGGGGTCTTGAAGACGATGACGTCGCCGCGTGCCGGCAGCGCCGCCGACAGTCCGGGCAATCCGAAGCGTGCTGCCACCGGCAGTGCGACCGGCAGCGTGTAGCGGCCGAAGCCATAAGGCCATTTCGCGACGAGCAGATAATCGCCGACCACCAGCCCGGGCAGCATCGATTCCGACGAGATACTGACCGGTTCATAAACAAAACTGCGCAGCGCCAGCGCTGCACCGGCCGCAACAAGGCCAAGCCGCAGCCACCGCGCCGCGGCCGCTTTCTGGCGCTCGGCACGGGCGATATGCAGGGTCCGGGCGTCCGAAAGGCTGGCGCTCATCATCGCCTGTCCTGACGAGCCGCGGCGGGCGGGTCAAGTGCAGCCCCCGGTGTCGGTTGCGGATTGTCATGCAGCAGCGGTAAGCGGGCCGCAGCCGCCATCGGAGACCAGCGTGACGACGACATTTTCCGAGCCTGTTGCCCCGGTCTCTCTGTCGGCCACCGACGCGCTGGCCGCGCATGCGCCGGCGCTGGCGTCGCTGCCGGCGCTGTTCGCCGCCGATCCCGACCGCCTCGGCTGGCTCGCCATCGATGCTTGCGGCGTCCGCTTCGATTTCGCCAAGCATGCCATCGATGCGCCGGCGCTGGCGCTGCTCGATCGGCTTGCCGCCGAAGCCGATATCGCTGGCTGGCGTGACCGGCTGTTCGCCGGCGCCATCGTCAACCCCAGCGAAGGCCGCGCCGCGACGCACGCTGCCGAACGCGGATCGGGCGCCGAAGCCGTTGTCGAGGCAGCCGCGGCCGGGCAGGCGGCAATGGCGGCGTGCGCGCAGGCGGTGCGCGACGACGGTGTTCAGCACATCATCCATATCGGCATCGGCGGATCGGCGCTCGGCCCGGCGCTGCTGGTCGACGCGCTGGGCAGCGGCAGCGACGGGCCGGCGGTGCAGATCGTCGCCAATATCGACGGCACTGCCTTTGCCCGCGCCGCGGCCGCCTGCGATCCGCAGCGAACCCGCATTGTCATCGTTTCCAAGACCTTCACCACCACCGAAACGATGACCAATGCCGATGCGGCGATGGCCTGGCTGGCGGCAGCCGGCATCGCCGATCCGCGCGCGCGCAGCATCGCAGTGACGGCCGCGCCGGAAAAGGCCCGAGCCTGGGGCGCCGGCGCGGTGCTGCCCTTCGCCGAAACCGTCGGCGGCCGCTATTCGCTATGGTCGGCGGTGGGGCTGCCGTTCGCCATCCGTTGCGGCGTGCCGGCGTGGCAGCAATTGCTCGCCGGCGCGCAGGCGATGGACGATCATTTCCGTAACCAGCCCGATGCCGGCAACGCGCCGTTGCTGGCGGCCAAGCTCGACGTCTGGTCGGCGCGCTATCTGCGGCGGCCGGTGCGCGGGGTGTTCGCCTATGACGAGCGGCTGCGGCTGCTGCCGTCGTTCCTGCAGCAGCTCGAGATG
>JBBQWE010000174.1:0-3656 GCA_038210855.1 Sphingomonadales bacterium
ACATTGCGCACCAACGCGTTCGTTCCCGGCGGTCCCGAGGCGCTTGCCTTCAAGCTCGACAGCCGCGCCGTTCCCAATCTGCCCCCGCCAGTCCCCTATCGCGAAATCTGGGTCTACAGCCCGCGCGTCGAGGGCATCCACCTGCGCGGCGGGCCGATCGCCCGCGGCGGGCTGCGCTGGTCCGACCGCCGCGATGATTTCCGCACCGAAGTGCTCGGCCTCGTCAAGGCGCAGAAGGTCAAGAACACCGTCATCGTGCCGACGGGTGCCAAGGGCGGTTTCTATCCCAAGCAGCTGCCGGCGCCGACCAACCGCGACGCCTGGCTGGCCGAAGGCACCGAAAGCTATCGCACCTTCATCCGCGCGCTGCTGTCGCTGACCGACAATCTGGCGCCCGACGGCAGCAACATCCCGCCCGCCGATGTCGTTTGCCATGATGCGCCCGACCCCTATCTGGTCGTTGCCGCCGACAAGGGCACCGCGACCTTTTCCGATACCGCCAATGCCATCGCCGAAGCCCATGGGTTCTGGCTGGGCGATGCCTTCGCCAGCGGCGGCGGCAATGGTTACGACCACAAGGCGATGGCGATCACGGCGCGCGGCGCCTGGATTTCGGTGCAGCGCCATTTCCGCGAAATGGGCATCGATGTGCAATCCGACCCCATCCGGGTCGTCGGTGTCGGCGACATGTCGGGCGATGTGTTCGGCAACGGCATGCTGTTGTCGCGTTCCCTGCGCCTCGTTGCGGCGTTCGATCACCGCCATTTCTTCCTCGATCCCGATCCCGATGCGGCGATAGGCTTTGCCGAACGCCAGCGGTTGTTCGCGCTGCCGCGGTCGTCGTGGGACGATTACGATCGGGCCGCGATATCGGCTGGCGGCGGTGTCTTCGCGCGCAGCCTGAAATCGATCCCGCTCGGCCCGGAAGTGCGCACCATGCTGGGGGTGACGGCCGAAGCGCTCGGCCCGTCCGAACTCGTCGCCGCGATCCTGAAGATGCCGACCGACCTCGTCTGGTTCGGCGGCATCGGCACCTATGTGAAGGCGACATCCGAAAGCCACGCCGAAGTCGGCGATCGCGGCAACGATGCGCACCGCATCGACGGGCGCGAACTGGGCGCTCGCGTCGTCGGGGAAGGCGCCAATCTTGGCGTCACCCAGGCCGGCCGCATCGAATTCGCCAGCAGCAGGATCGGTGGCGGCGGCCGCATCAACACCGATTTCATCGACAATTCCGCCGGCGTCGATTGTTCGGACAACGAGGTCAACATCAAGATCGCGCTGGGCAGCGAAGTCCAGTCCGGCCGCCTCGCGCCGGCCGATCGCGACACGCTGCTTGCCGAAATGACCGACGATGTCGCCGAACTGGTGCTGACCGACAATCGCCTGCAGACGCAGGCGCTGTCGATCGCCGAACGCGGCGGTTCCGCGGCACTTCCCGGCCATATCCGGCTGATCCAGGCGCTGGAGGCATCGGCGGCCGAACTCGATCGCGGTGTCGAAGGCCTGCCCGGTGACGATGAACTGGCGCAGCGCGCGCGTGCCGGCGGCAGTCTGCAACGGCCGGAACTCGCCGTCGTCATGGCCTATGCCAAGATGGCGGTCTACGACGCGCTGGTCGTCAGCCCGCTCTGCGACGACCCGCTGCTGGTGCCCGATCTTTACGCTGCCTTCCCGTCGGCGATGCAGCAGCGCTTTGCAGCGGCGATCGATGGCCACCGCCTGCGCCGCGAACTGATCGCCACCAAGCTGACCAACGAAATGGTCAACCGCAGCGGGCTGACGCTGCCCTTCGAACTTGCCGAGGAATTCGGAGTGGGTCTGGCCGACGTTGCCGGTGCCTTCGTTGCGGCACGCGAACTGTTCGGCTTTCGCGACCTTTGGTCGGCGATCGATGCAGCGCCGATTGCCGGCACCGACCAGCTCGATCTGCATGTCGAAGCGATCACGGCACTGCGCACCCAGATGGCCGACCTGCTGCGCGCTGCCACCGGCGCGGCGCCGTCGGGTACCGTCGCGCGGCTGCAGGTCTCGCTCGATCGGCTGGCGGCAGCGCTCGACAGCCTGCTTCGCCCCGAACCGCGGGCGCAACTCGATCGCTACGCGGCGCGGCTCGCCGCCATCGGCGCGCCGGCCGAGATTCGCAGCGCGCTCGTGCGGATCGAGGCGCTGGATGGCGGCGTCGGCGTCGGGTTGCTGGCGGCCGATCTCGGCAGTGACGAAGCGGCAACGGCGCGCGCCTACACGCTGCTCGGCGAAGCGAGCGGGCTCGATTGGGCCAAGGGCGCCGCGGCAGCGCTCAGCCCGACCGACCCCTGGGAACGCCTGCTGCAAGCCGGGCTGGTGCGCGAATTCGAACAATTGCGGCTCGACCAGGTGCGCCGAATCGTCGGTTCGGCAGGTGGGGACCCGGCCGAGGCGGTGACCGCCTGGCTCGCCGGCAACGCGCCGCGGCTGGCACGGATCGCCGGCCCGGTCGGACGGGCGCGGAGCGGCGGGGTCGTCACCACGGCAATGCTGGCGCACCTCGCAGCGCAGGCGCGAGTGGTTCTGGCCTGACGGAACTCTGATGACAAAAGAGAGCCTCCGGCGGCCGGACCCTATTGCCCCTCTGTCCGCCGGAGGCCTCCTTTCAAAGCGACCTCGGACGGGCATGTTTCGACCGAAACGGCGGTGATGGCTTTCCGCAACCCCGTTGACGCGACTATGCTGGCCGCAAGCAGGGAGAGCAGGCGCGATGGCGGCGGCGACCGAGGCAGCGAAGGGCAGCGGCCCGCCGCCGTTGCCGGCCTTCGCCATTTTCGAAGGCGGCGGCGCCAAGGGCATCGCCCATATCGGTGCGCTGGAGGCGGCGCGCCGCGTCGGCATCGAATTCCAGGGCGTCGCCGGATCATCGGCCGGGGCGATTGCTGCGACGCTGGCGGCAGTCGGCCTCGAACCGAAACAGATTTTCGATCCCGATACCAGCGGCGGCGATATCTTTTCGGCGCGCGGCAAATCGCCGACCGACCTGATCGGTGCCGGCGATTGGGGCTGGTTCCTGCGCGCCCGCCGGCTGCTCACGCCGGCACTCGTGCTGGCAGCGATCTCGGCGTTGGCGCTCGGCCTCGTCACCGCGCCGATCTGGCTGCTGCTCCGCCTGGTTGGCCGGGCGCCGCCGCCGCTGCGGCTGCTGCGCCATTACGGCCTGTTCGATTCGACCGGCGCGCGCGATTTCATCGATGACGTGCTCCATGATGCGCTCGCCCCCGCCTATGCGGCAAAGGGGTTGCCGTTGCGGCGACCGATCCGCTTCCGCGATCTCGACAAGGCCGTCGATCGGTCGCTGCTGCCGCTGCGCATCATCGCCACCGATATCGAACAGCGGCGGTTGAAGATGTTCGGCCCGGAAACGCCCGATGCGGTGATCGCCGATGCTGTCGTCGCTTCGTTCAGCATCCCGCTGGTGTTCCGGCCGGCAGTGGTGCGCGGCGACGGCAGCGAACGGCCGCGCTATGTCGATGGCGGCCTCGTCGCCAACCTGCCGACCTGGGTGTTCAACGAGGACAAGCTGAAACTCGAACGCGGCCGCGCCGACCGGCCGCCGTTGCCGGTGATTGCGTTCACTTTGGAAGACGATGAAGCCGGGGTGCCGGGCAGCCTGTTCGCCTTTGCCA
>JBBQWE010000175.1:0-3525 GCA_038210855.1 Sphingomonadales bacterium
GTTCCTCTAGGCCGTGAACTCATAAAATCCATGCCCCGGCACGGTGTCAGGAATCCCGGCAGGAGTGAGCGATTGCAGCCAGATAGCACCGCTATCAGGCAAATGACTGAGCGCGCTGCCGCGTTTCGCGGCATCCGCCGCAGGGCCGGGCTTCCTGACACCGCCCTTCGGGTGCCCCGGAGAGGCCAAATCGCGTCGTTGCGCCAGCTTGCTGGGGGGCAAAGCCCCGCCCGCGCTGTCGCGCCTAGCCATTTGGCCTCTCCGGGGCATGACGGGGCATGGATTTTATGAGTTCACGGCCTGGCACTGGCGCGAGCGAACCGGGCTTGCGTTCAACCCTGCTGCGCCAACCAGTCGGTCACCGCCGCCGTCGCTTCCGCGAGCTTGTCGGGTTGGAAAGCGTAATAATGCGTCGCGCCGGCGACGATGTGCAGCCGGCGCGGTACCTGCGCCACGCAATCGTACAGCCGCTGCGTGTGGCTCGGCGTGCAGGCATCGTCGGCGCTGTTGCCGATCACCAGCACCGGCACCGAAATCCGCGGCCCGCAGGCGACGCCATCGGCAGTGGACTTCAGGCTCCACTGGCTGAGCCACGACCGCAGCGTCGTGAAGCGCGCGAGGCCGCCGGGCGAATCGTTGATCAGCCGCGGATCGCCGAGATAGCAGCGGCCGGGCGCGCGGTCGTTGGGATCCACCGCCGGATCGAGCCAGCGCGGATCGGCCATGGTGCCATGGACGATGAAGGCGCGTTCGGCATGTTCGCCCTCGCGCCCCTTAAGTTCGGCGAGCGTCGCTTCGGCCCAGGCGGTGATCGCCTGTGATCGTGCCAGCTGGCGGGCACGATAGGCAGCAAGGAAGGCATCGCTGTACGGCGGCTGCGGCGCGTCGGGATGGTAGAGGTTCCACGCCGGATCACGGCTGCGCGGATCGGCTTCGTCGGTGATCGACGGATCGAGCCATTCGGCAAGGGTATGGGCACGGCTGACATGCGCCGCCAGCAGCATGACGCCATCGGCCGGCGGCAATCCGGCCGCGGTCAGGTCGGGCGGGTCGCCGGCCGGGGTGGCGCGGACGCGGGGGTCTTCCGCTTCGGACTGGTAGAACAGCGCCAGGCTGCCGCCGCCCGACCAGCCGGCAAGAATGACCCGGGCGTAGCCGAGCCTTTCGCGCGCATGCGCCACCCATTTGCCGAGATCGATGGCGACCTTTTCCATGATCAGCGCGCTGTCGTTGTTGGGATAACGCGACACCGCGGTCAGCACATGCACGCCGGCGGCAGCAAGCGCCCCGGGCAGCGGCAGATAATGCATGATGCCCATCGGGTGCATGAAGATGACAATGGTATCGGCCAGCGCCGGCAACGGCGTTTCGGGAACCAGATGCTGCGCCTGCAACGCGACGACGCCATCGACACCGCCATAGGTGTCGCGCAGCCCGACGGGCTCGCGCCAGCCCAGGAGGAGCGGGATCCTTTGATATGTCATCGAAAGAAGGCCTCCGGCGGCTGGGGCCGCGGGCCCCAGCCGCCAATTTTTTCTGCGCGCAGAGGCTGCTGCTGTTTTTGATGCCGGAACAAATCGAGATGGGGTCCGGGGCCTGCGGCCCCAGCCGCCGGAGGCAGGCCTGTTTCCCTCACGCCGCCGCCCGCTTCGCTGCCGTCCATTCCGCCAGCCGGGCGCGATGGGCGGCAAGTTCGCTGGCCATGATCGCGTCGTGATCGGGCAGCCGGCAGGTGATTTCGAGCGGCAGGCCGTTGGGATCGCTGAAATAGACCGAACGGACGAAGCCATGGTCGATCGGCCCGAAGCACGGCACGCCGCCGGCATTGAGGCGATCGCGCCAGTCGATCAGCGCGGCTTCGTCGGCGGCTTCAAAGGCGACATGGCGATCGAAGCCGTGGACGAGGTCGAACTTTTCCGGCGCGGCGCTGCCGGGTGCATCGAAAAAGGCGAGGAAATTGCCGTCGCCGAGAGCGAAAAAGATATGCACGAAGGGGTTGCGCCGGCCGCTGCCGGGCTCCTTTTCTTCGATGACGAGGCCGTGCAGCGGCAGGCCGAGAATGTCTTCGTAAAAGGCGCGGGTTTCCTCGGCATCGCGGCAACGATAGGCACTGTGGTGGATTCCGCGTAGCGGCTGTGACACATCCCGGCTCCCGTGATCGAGGATGTCGGAGCATGACACAGGAGGCAGCCGGGCTGGAAGCTGGCGCAAATGCGGGCCCGACGCCGCCGGGGCCCGATCATGGCTTCGCCGGCGATGGCTTCCTGCGCGCCTTCCTGACCATCGGCGTGCTCAGCTTCGGTGGCCCGGCCGGGCAGATCGCCACCATGCACCGCGAGCTGATCGACAAGCGGCGCTGGCTCGACGAGGCGACGTTCCTCGGTGCGCTGAATTTCTGCATGCTGCTGCCGGGGCCGGAGGCGCAGCAGCTGGCGACCTGGTGCGGGTGGAAGCTGCGCGGCGCGCCGGGCGGGCTGGCGGCGGGGCTGTTGTTCATCCTGCCCGGCGCGCTGGTGATGGCAATTCTGGCGGCGATTGCCATCGCCTGGGGCGATGTGCCGGCAGTGCGGGCAGTGTTCGCCGGCGTGCAGGCCGCCGTGGTGGCGGTGGTGGCGCAGGCCCTGCTGCGGCTGGTCGGCAAGGCGCTGAAGACTCGGCTGGCGATGGCAGTGGCAGTGGCGGCGTTCCTGCTGCTGGTGCTGTTCGGCCTGCCATTTCCGCTGGTGGTGGCATTGGCCGCGGCCGTCGGCGCGGTGTTCGGCCGGGAAGCGCCAAAGTCGGCAACGGCGCCGGCGGGGCACCCCGGATGGGGGCGGACGGGGCTGGCACTGGCCGCCGGGGTGGCGGTGTGGCTGGCACCGCTGGCGGCGCTGGCGCTGTGGCTGGGGCCCGATCACGGCATCGTCGATCTCGGCAGCTTCTTCGCGCGGCTGGCGGCGGTCAGCTTTGGCGGCGCCTATGCCGGGCTGGCCTATGTCGCGCAAGGGGCAGCGGCAGCGCGCGGCTGGGCGACGCCGGCGGAGATCGTCAACGGTCTGGCGCTGGCCGAAACCACGCCCGGCCCGCTGGTGCTGACCTACCAGTTCGTCGGCGCGCTCGCCGGCTTTCGCATCCCGGGGCCGTGGAGCCCCGAGGCCGGCGCGGCGATCGGCATGGTTCTGGTGCTGTGGATGACCTTTGCGCCCAGTTTCGCGCTGGTGCTGGCGCTGGCGCCGCAGTTCGACCGGTTGCTGGCGGCGCCGCTGCTGGCACGCGCGCTGGCGGGCGTCACGGCGGCAGTGGTCGGCGTCGTCGCCAGCCTGGGGCTGTGGTTCGCGCTGCATGTCGCCTTTGCCGATGTCGGCGTGCAGCGCCTGGGGCCATTGCAGCTGTGGTGGCCGGGCGGCGCGGCCGACTGGCTGGCGGTGGCCCTCGCCGCCGCTGCCTGGGTGCTGCTGCGCCGCGGTGCCGCGCTGGTGCCGGTGCTGGCGCTTGCCGCCGGGGCCGGGGTGCTGCGCCACATGCTGAACGCCGGCTGACAAGCGG
>JBBQWE010000176.1:0-3510 GCA_038210855.1 Sphingomonadales bacterium
GGCATCAGAGATGTCATATTTGGCGGCGCCGTAGATGTTGAAGCGCTGGAACGGCGTCTGGAAGATGTTGAACGGGTTGAAGTTGAAAGGCGCGAACAGTGCACGTGCCCGGCCGGTGGCGGGGTCAAGCTGCAGGTTGCCGTTGGCAACTGCCGGGTTGGTGCTCGGCAGGCCGGTGGCTGCATCGATCGGACGCGCGCCGGTGAAGCGCGACGGAATGGCCGTGCCTGAACCGCCCGAACCGCCGGTGAAGCTGTCAACGCCATTGACCGAGAAATCGCGGGCGCCCTGGTAGATCGGGTCGGTCTTCTGGTAGCCGACCGACAGAACCGCGTTGCCGCGGCCGCCATCGAAGTTGCCGCCGACCGTCAGATCGGTGCGGAAGCTCTGGCCATCACCCTTTTCGGCGAGGCCGGTCGAGACCTGCAGGTTGACGCCGGTGAAGTCCTTGCGGGTGACGAAGTTGACGACACCCGAGATGGCGTCGGCACCATAGGTCGTCACGGCGGCGCCGGTCAGCGCATCGACGCGCTCGACCAGGGCCAGCGGGATGTTGTTCAAGTCGACGCGGCCGGCGAGGCCCGACGGGGCCAGGCGATCACCATCGAGAAGGACGATGTTGCGGGTCGAACCGATACCGCGAAGATCGACGAACGAGGCGCCGCCGTTGCCGTTGTTGACGGCCGAGCCGATGTTCGGGACGACGCCCGGGATGTCACGCAGGACTTCTTCGGCAAGGTTCGAACCGCGCAACTGGATGGTGTCGGCAGTGGTCACGGTGACCGGCGTTGCCGAAACGAGGTTGGGGTTCTTGATCAGCGAGCCGGTGACGACGATCGTGCCTTCATCCTCGGCAACATCGGCAGCCGCGGTCTGCACCGGCGCTGCCTGGGCAAACGCGGCAGTCGGGGCGGCAAGCGCCAGAGCGAATGTGGCAGCCCCGCCCAGCAGGGCAGCGCGGTTTAGCGTCTTCGCAGCGATCACAGACAGATCCTTCACCTTGGTTGTGGTTGAGCGATGTCGAAAAAGGCCGGCCGATCCGTTCCGGCTTGCGCCGAAATACACCCTGTCCCGCAATCCCCGATACCCCTGCCCCTCAGCAGCGCACCGCTTCAGCCTTTCGGCATGGCTGCTATGTCCGTTATTGGGCATCGGCCTGTAAAGTGCCGGTCACGCAGCGCCAGCATTCCGCAACCAAGGTGTTGCAACGCGGCAACAACAATGCCGCCCACCGGCGGTGTGACGGCGGTCAGTTCGGCTCGAAGCCGCTGCTGCCGGGCCGGGCGGCATCTATTGCCGCAACATAATGGCGCAACAGGTCGCGTTCGGTCGGCGAAAGGTGCGGATTCCACGCGTCGATGATCAGAACGGCGCGCAGCTCGTCCGAATCGTTAACTGCCTCATGCTCGATCGTGTCGTCGAAGGCGAAAGCGCGGCCTTCCTGCCACGCCCGGGTTTCCGAACCGACGCGAAAGCGGCAACCCGGCGGCACGATCAGCGGCAAATGGATGATGCAGCGGATGTTGGTGGCGCCGGTGTGCGGCGGGATGCGCGTGCGCGGTTTCAGCAGCGAAAAGAACGCCACCGGCCCGCGCCCCGGCAGATCGAACAACGGCAGCCGATCGAGCAGTGCCGCCGTCTGCGGGCACCGCGCGCGCACTGCATCCTGCGCGACCCCGTGCTTGACGAGGAATTGCGCCGCCCAGGCGTCATTGTGGTTGAGGCCGGCCCATTGGTTGACCGGCGTGCCCGGCGGATAGGCGACATAGGGGGCAAAGCCGTCGCCGCTGGTCGCCAGCAATGCCTGTAGTTCGTCGCGGATCGCCGGGGTTGCCGCCTCCAGCTCGGGCAACCACGGAAACAGCGATTCTGCGAAAAACTGCTCGGCGGGCAGATAGGGGTAATGCAGCACCAGCGGCTGGTGGACATAGACGCGGCGGCGACCGAGACCGATTTCGACACAATGCGAAAACCGCAAGGCACTAGCCGCGTCGGCCGCTTCGACATGCGGCCCGAGTGCCGCCTCGAGGCTGGCGGCGAGCGCTTCGCCATGGGCGTCGACCGCCGCCCGCGCGTGCGCCAGCCCGGCGGCAAAGCCCGGCGCCTGCGGCGCCGCAGGATCGACGGCGGCGAGCAGGCGCTGATAATATTCGACAGCCTGCACGGTTTCACCGGCTTCCTCGTGCAGGCGGCCGCGGGCCAGCAGGGCGTGGGTCAGGTAGGGTTCCAGATCGAGCGCGCGCAGCAGAGCCGCCGCTTCGCCCGTCATGTCGCCGGTCGCCGAAAGCGCAGTCGACAGATTGTACCAGAGCACGGCGGCCTTCGGATCGGCATCGGCGGCACGGCGCATCAACGCCGCGGCGCGGGCGGCGTCACCGGACTGCAGCGCCTGCAGCCCGGCAGCATTCAGCGCACGGGGATCGTCGGGGGCAGCCATCATCGGGTCTCCAGCAATACGGCAGGGTCGATGCGCGTCCCGGCGATGGTAACACCCCAGTGCAGGTGCGCGCCCGTCGCGCGGCCGGTGGACCCGACGCCGCCGACGACTTCGCCGCGCGAAACGAACTGCCCTGGCACGACATCGATGCGCGACAGGTGCAGCAGCGCGGAAACGACGCCCAGGCCATGGTCGATCATCACCAGATTGCCTTCCAGCGTGAACGGCCCCGCCGCCAGCCGGACGATGCCGGCGGCCGGAGCCTGCACCGCAGCGCCGGCCGGGGCGCCGATGTCGATGCCGGCATGCGGTGCCTGGCGCTCGCCGCCAAGAATGCGCTGGGAGCCGAAGACGCCGGTGACGGGACCGGCAGCCGGCGCGGTGAAGCTGCCGGCCCAGCCTGCGGCCGCCGACGGATCGGCGATGGCTGCGCTGCGCACTGCGGCAATGTACGCCAGCTCGGCAGGGCGGCGCGCCGCGAATTCGCTGTCGGCAACCGGGCGAGCCGGCAGCCCGGGGATCGCCTGGGTGGGCCAGGTGCGCGGGGCGATGGCGATTTCCTCGCCGTTTTCGCCATCGGTATCGAACCAGCCGAGCCAGACAGTGGCGGCGGCATCCCGGCCGACGCCGACGATAAAGCGGCCGTCACCGGCCACGAGCACCGGCCTGCCATCGAAGGTCAGGCCGTCGGAACCCATCGGCAGCCGGCCGCGCAGCACGCCGCCCTGGGCGACCGTCGCTGCCGTAGCCGCCGTTGCTGCCCCCCCGAGCAGTGCGGCGATGAGGATGGCTGCTCCCCCCGGATGCTTCAAAGCAGGCCCTTCGCCTTCAGTTCGGCGTGGCGCCGGTTGGCGGCGGCGGCATCGGCATAGGCCTCCTGCAGCTCGTGGCTCCAGTAACGCAGCGCCGGCAGCGGGATGCGCCGCCCGGTGACAGCACAGCTGACGAAAGCGCCCGGCTTCACCACATGATAGCTGCCCGACAGATAGCGCAGTCGCGCCGGCCCACCCATCGTATCGAGCATCATAGCAACCTTTCCTGGACCGGGCCGCCGCCGGCCTCGGCCGCCGGCC
>JBBQWE010000177.1:0-3481 GCA_038210855.1 Sphingomonadales bacterium
CCGAACGATTGGCGGCAAATCCGGCGTCGCACTTGCCGGACGGAAAGCGCCTACAACGGAATATTGTCGTGCTTTTTCCAAGGATTCTCCAGCGTCTTGCTGCGCAGTTTCTGCAGGCCGATGGCGATGCGGCGGCGCGTCGAGTGCGGCATGATGACTTCGTCGATGAAGCCTTTTGACGCGGCCACGAAGGGGTTGGCGAAGCGCGCTTCATATTCCGCGGTCCGCTCGGCGATTTCTTGCGGGCTCTTGCCGCGGAAGATGATCTCGACTGCGCCCTTGGCGCCCATCACGGCGATTTCGGCGGTCGGCCAGGCATAGTTGAGATCGCCGCGCAGATGTTTCGATGCCATCACGTCATAGGCGCCGCCATAGGCCTTGCGAGTGATGACGGTGATCTTGGGCACTGTCGCTTCGGCATAGGCGAACAGCAGCTTGGCGCCGTGCTTGATGATGCCGCTGTGTTCCTGTGCAACGCCGGGAAGGAAGCCCGGCACATCGACGAACGTGACGATCGGGATCGAGAAGGCATCGCAGAAACGCACGAAGCGCGCCGCCTTCTTCGATGACGCGATGTCGAGGACACCGGCAAGCACCATCGGCTGGTTGGCGACAAAGCCGACGGTATGGCCTTCGATGCGGCCGAAGCCGGTGATGATGTTGGCGGCGTGGCGTGGCTGCACTTCGAAGAATTCGCCGTCGTCGGCGACCTTGGCGATCAGTTCGTGCATGTCATAGGGCTTGGCGGCGCTGGCCGGGACCAGCGTGTCGAGGCTGGGCTCCTCGCGGCGTGGATCGTCGCTCGACGGGCGGAACGGCGCGCCGGAACGGTTGTTGAGCGGCAGGTAATCGAAGAACTGGCGAGTGCGCAGCAAGGCATCGACATCGTCTTCCATCGCCAGATCGGCGACGCCGGATTTCGTCGTGTGGGTGACGGCACCGCCCAGATCTTCCTGGGTGACGATTTCGTTGGTCACGGTCTTCACCACATCGGGGCCGGTGACGAACATGTAGCTTGAATCCTTCACCATGAAGATGAAGTCGGTCATTGCCGGCGAATAGACGGCGCCGCCGGCGCAGGGCCCCATGATCAGGCTGATCTGGGGCACGACACCGCTGGCCAGCACGTTGCGCTGGAAGACTTCGGCATAGCCGCCGAGCGAGGCGACGCCCTCCTGGATGCGCGCGCCGCCGCTGTCGTTGAGGCCGATCACCGGCGCGCCGACCTTCATCGCCATGTCCATGATCTTGCAGATTTTCTGGGCATGGCGTTCCGACAGCGATCCGCCGAACACGGTGAAATCCTGGCTGAACACGAACACCAGCCGGCCGTTGATGGTGCCCGATCCGGTGACGACGCCATCGCCGGGGATGATCTGATCGGCCATGCCGAAATCGGTGCAATTGTGCTCGACATACATGTCGACTTCCTCGAACGACCCCGGATCGAGCAGGATGTCGAGCCGCTCGTGCGCCGTGAGGCGGCCCTTGCGGTGCTGGGCATCGATGCGCACCTGACCGCCGCCGAGGCGGGCGGCAGCGCGGCGACGTTCGAGTTCTTCCAGCGTCTTCAGCATGGCTTTCCCCAAGGATTTTCAAGGGTGCTTAGCAGCCGCGCCGCCAAGGTAAAGAGACGGCCGCGGATTGGGGCGGCTCTACGACCGGACACGGCGACCGCCGGCGTACTTCCACTTCGGCGCCGCGCTTGACACTCCAGTAACGATCGACCTCTTCGGCTGAAGAAACGCGGGGGCGTATCGGCATTCGGAATGACGGGCGCGGCGAAAGGCAGGGGGTTCAGCATGTCGAGGTTGTTCAACAAGTTCGCGGCCGTTCTTGTGGCGCTGTCTGCGGCGTCTGCCGGTGCCGCCGACTTCTCGTTCACCGGCACGCTTCCCACCGCGAACAGCCGGCAGAACTTCGACTTCACGATTCTGAGCGATGCGACCGTGACGATGCGGTCTCTGGGGTATGCCGGCGGGGTCAATCAGGCCGGGACCACCATAGTGAAGGGCGGCTTCGACACGCAGTTCTTCCTGTTCGGCGTGGCGAGCGGCGCGCTGATCGATTTCAACGACGATAGCGTGTTCATCGATGGCGATGGTTTCCCGGTCTGCGTGTCGGCAATCGATCCCGATACCGACGAATGCTATGATTCCGGCCTGACCGCTGCGCTTGGCGCCGGCAGCTACCGTCTCGTCCTCACGGCGTACAACAACGATGCCATCGGGTTGATCGACGATAGTTTCACCTGCGAGGGCGAGGATGATTTCAACGGCCGCACCGGTGATTTCGCTTTCGATATCCGCAACGTCGATTCGGTCACTTCGACGACGATCATCGTCCTGCCGGATCGTGCCGGCGTGGTGCCGGAGCCGGCGTCCTGGGCGCTGCTGATCGCCGGTTTCGGGATGACCGGATCGGCAATGCGCCGGCGTCGGCGGGCTGCCGTCGCCTGACGTCAACCGCCCGGCTGCATCCGCAGCCGGTGCAGCATCGCGACGGCTGCGGCAAGATCTGCCTGGCGCACGGCATGGCCGGCCTCGGCGAGCGGATCCTTGCCCCATTGTTCGGCCTGCCATAGCTCGTCGAGGTGGCTGACCTGCCATGCCGTTTCGGCATCGATCGCGGCTTCGGCGACCGCCAACCCCAGGATCGCCGATCCGGTAATCGTCACCACCGGGTGCAGCGCCGCCAGCCGGAAGGCATCGAAGGCGCGATAGGCCGCAGCGATGCGCGCCAGGGTCGCCGGCGGTTGCGGCCGGTGCATGATGCCGGTCACCACCACGAAATCGATATCGTAGCGCCGCCGTCCCCAATCGAGCCAGGGGTCCCAATGTTCCGCCTGCCGGGCGACCAACACTCCAGGCGCATCGGCGCGATAGGCGAGCAGCTCGTTTTCGGCAAAAGCGGCAAGGCCCGCAGCAAAGCCGTCACGATCGGCGGCGACCCGGTCGATGGCGGCATTGGCAAGGCCGGTCATCGGCATCGACCGCGGCGCGACCGTGTCGCCTTGCGCGTTCCATTCGGCCGCGATGGCGTCGGCCAGCGCCCGGCTCGGCAATTCCAGCGGCGCCCGCGCCGGGGTGCGCAAACCACGCGCATCGAGAGCGATGCCGAACGGTGCCGCATCGCCGATGACGTGCGCTGCCGTGTAGAAGCGCTTCACTTGGAGCCGGACTTGGGGGTCGTCAGGCCGAGGTGGCGCGGCCGCACGAACAGCCCGGCGCCGCCGATCGCCAGCAGCACGCCGCCGGCGAGGGTGAGCCCGTCCTTCGACACGAACACCGCGCCGAACAGCGCCATCAGCCCGACCAGCTTCACGCCGAAATAGATGGCGAAGCGCTTGCGGGCTTCGGCTTGCGACAGGTCGAGCGCGTGGTTGGCGCCCTGCGTCAGTAGCACTTGTCGCGCCTCGGCTAGGATCGCTCGCTCATGAAGGAGGCGCGCAATGGTCTGGCGCAGCGGCAGATAACCCCAG
>JBBQWE010000178.1:0-3445 GCA_038210855.1 Sphingomonadales bacterium
GATGGCGCAAACCCACAAAAATGGGGTCTGGGGTCTGGGGTCTGGGGTCTGGGGTCTGGGGTCTGGGGTCTGGGGTCTGGGGCCTGCGGCCCCAGCCGCCGGGGGCCCTTCTTCTCGCCTTTCACCCCTTCCCAACAACCACTGCCCCGCTTAATGTTCCGGCATTGTTCCGCACCGGGGGCGTTGCCGTGACCGAAATCATTCTCGCCGGGCTTGCCGGCATCGCGTTGGCGCTTGGTCTTGGCTGGGCGCTTTGGGCCAGGCCGCTGGCCGAAGCGCGGGCAGCGGCGGCAGCGGCGCGGGGCGAGGTGGCCGACGCGCTGGCCGAGGCCAGTCGCCAGCGCGAGGAGCGGGGCCGCCATGCCACCGAGGTGGCGATGTTGCAGGCGCGTGTGGCCGAGCTGACAGTGGCGGAGGCCGATCGCAATCGGCTGGCGGGGGAGGTTGCCAGCTTGCAGGCCGGGCAGGCCGAGCGCGATCGCAGCCATGCCGCCGAAATCGCGCGGGTGCGGGAGACGTTCGAGGCGCTGGCCGGCAAGGCGCTGGAGGCAGCGCAGGTGCGGCTGGCAGAAAGTGCAGAGCAATTGATGGTGCGGCAGCGCGAGGCGGCCGGTGCCGGGCTGGAGGCCAATCGCAATGCGCTGGCCGAACTGATCGCGCCGGTGAAGGACACGCTGGTCAAGTACGAGGTGCGGCTGGGCGAGGTCGAGGCAGCACGGACCGAGGCCTATGGCAGTTTGAAGACGCAGCTGGCGAATGTCGTGCTGGGCCAGGAGCGTGTCAGCGGCGCGGCGGCGAAGCTGGAAACCGCGCTGCGATCGTCGGGCAAGGTCGCCGGCCGCTGGGGCGAGGAACAGTGCCGCAATGTGCTGGAGGCAGCGGGGCTGGTCGAAGGCATCGATTTCGAAACGCAATGGTCGGTCGACGGCGAGGACGGCAAGCAGCGGCCGGATTTCAAGATCAACCTGCCCGGCGGGCGCGCGTTGATCATCGATGTCAAATGCTCGATCGATGCCTATGTCTCGGCGGCCGAATCCGATGACGGCGCGACGCGGGCAACCTATCTGGCGGCGCACGCTCGCGCCGTTCGCACCCATGCCGATGGGCTGGCGAAGAAGGATTATGCCAAGGCGGTCGGCAATGCGGTGGAGTTCGTCGTGCTGTTCGTGCCGGGCGAAAACTTTCTCGGCGCGGCGCTGGAGCATGACCGCACGCTGATGAACGATTTTTTCAAGCGCCAGGTGGTGCTCGCCGGGCCGGTGAACCTTGTTGCCGTGGCACGCACGGTGGGTGCGCTGCGCGACCAGGCGCGGCTGGCCAAGGAAGCGGCGGAGATCGCCAGGCTGGGGCGCGACCTGTACGATTCGATCCGGATCATGGGCAACAATTTCGCCGCGGTGCAGAAATCGCTGGAAGGCGTTGTCGGCAACTGGAACAAGCTGGTCGGCCAGGCCGATGCGCGTGTCATCAGCCGGGCGCGCCGCTTCAAGGACATGGGCGCCGCGACGGGGATCGACGATATCGCCGAACTGGTGCCGGTGGCGCAGGTGCCGATGCTGCCGACCTCGGCGGAACTGGTGCCCTCGCTGCTGCCGGCGCCGGAGCGTGATGCGGCGGAATAGCGCCTGGAGCGGTTTTGCGACCAAGTCGAACCGGCGTCATCGCCCTGCGGGCGACCGCTTCGCGGCGGAACGATCCGACTTGATTGCAAAACCGCTCCAGTCGAGGACGCCGATGACGATCATCAGCATGGCATAGAGCGACAGGGTGATGACCGAGGCGAACGACAGCGCCAGCGTTCGCCACGCTGCGCCGAACCGGCCGATCGCACAGGCGCCTTTCAGCTGGGCGAACATGTGGACCAGCGGCGCCAGCGACAGCGACCCCCAGAACCAAGCCGCGCCGATATCGAGGGCCAGCGCGACACTGGCGATGATGAACAGCAGCGACATGAAGCTGATCGAATAGAGCGCGAAGATCGCATGATCGTACATGCGGACTTCGCGTCGCCAGGCAAACAGCAGCCACAGCCATGGCAGTGACAGCGGCACCGGCGCGATGTAACGGGCGCGCTTGCCCATGATATAGTCGCGCGTCAGCTTGCCGGGCTTGAACAGCAGCATCGGCAGTGTCTGCCAGGCCTTGCCGTCGAAATGCGTGATGCCATGCACGAACTCCTCGCCGACATCGATCAGGCTGCGGTGCAGATGGGCTTTCTGCCCGCAGTTGCCGCAATAGTTTCCGTGCAGCGGTGCATCGCAATCGGCGCAGACATGATGGGCGTCGGCGATTTCGGCGGCATCGATGCCGCTACCGGGTCGCGATGCCGGCAGCGCTGCCTTGGGCCGATCGAGGCTGTGCGCCGCGAGGCCGGCCGTGACGGCACCGCCGAGTGCTTCGATCTCGCCGTCCGTGGCCGTCCCCTGCCGTATCCGTTTCGAAAATCGGCGAAGTCACGCGCAAGGGCAAGCCGGCGTTGCCGACGCCGGGCGGCGACCGTAAGATGCGCGCAGCAAGGAGACAATTTCGATGGCGGGCGTCAACAAGGTCATTCTGGTCGGTAATCTGGGCAAGGATCCCGAATCGAAGAGCTTCGCCAACGGCGGATCGGTGGTGCGGTTTCCGCTCGCTACCTCTGAAACCTGGCGCGACAAGCAGTCGGGCGAGCGGCGCGAGAAGACGGAATGGCACAATGTCGCGATCTTCAACGAAAATCTCGGCAAGGTTGCATCGCAATATCTGCGCAAGGGCTCCAAGGTCTACGTCGAAGGCGCGCTCGAGACGCGCAAATGGCAGGACCAGAACGGCCAGGACCGCTTTACCACCGAAATCGTGCTGAAGGCGTTCCGCGGCGAACTGACGTTGCTTGACGGCCGCGAGGGCGGTGGCGGTGGCGGTAGCGGTGGCGGTGGCGGTGGCGGTGGTGGCGGCGGTGGCGGCGGTGGCGGCGGTTATGACGATGGCTATGGCGCCCCGGCCCAGGCCTTCGGTGGCGCGCCCAAGCGCCCGGCGGCGTTCGACGACGATCTGAACGACGACGTGCCGTTCTGACCGACACGCCGGGGACGCCGCGTCAGCCTTCCGACATCGCCGCCACGATCGCGTCGGCATCGTCGGCATCGCGGGCGCAAAGCAGTCGCCGGGCCAGTTGCGGATCATGGCCGGCGCGGACCATCGCAGCCAGTTCGCGGCGCTGGCGGCCGGGGTCGGGACTGTCGGCAGGCGCCGCAAGCGCGCGCGCGAACGGGCCGAAGCGGCGGCGGCGGGCGAAGTGCAGCGCCGCGCTCCACGCCGCGGCAACCGCGCCGGTCGCATCGTCGTCTCCGGTGGCCGCAGCGCTGTCCTCTCGCCCGACGCCGGCAGCAGCCAGCGCGCCGCGCACCCGCCGCGCGCCGAAACCGCGGCTGCCGAGGTCGCGGGCGCGCGCCGCTGCCCAGGCGCGATC
>JBBQWE010000179.1:0-3410 GCA_038210855.1 Sphingomonadales bacterium
TTGGCAGACCGAAACCGGCGGCACGCTGATGTCGCCGCTGCCCGGTGCCACCGCGTTGAAGCCCGGTTCCGCCGCCATCCCGATGTTCGGGATCGAGCCGGTGCTGGTCGATGCCGAGGGCGGCGTGCTGGACGGCATCGCCGATGGCAATCTGTGCATCGCACGCAGCTGGCCGGGGCAGATGCGCACGGTGTGGAACGACCACGCCCGGTTTTTCCAGACCTATTTCACCACCTACCCCGGCCGCTATTTCACCGGCGACGGCTGCAAGCGCGACGCCGGTGGCTATTACTGGATCACCGGCCGGGTCGATGATGTCATCAATGTTTCGGGCCACCGCATGGGCACCGCCGAAGTCGAATCGGCGCTGGTCGCGCATTGCCGTGTCGCCGAAGCCGCGGTTGTCGGCTGCCCGCACCCCATCAAGGGCCAGGGCATCTATGCCTATGTGACGCTGAACGCCGGCGACGACGGCGACGACGCGCTGCGCCAGGAGCTGGTGAAATGGGTGCGCCACGAAATCGGCCCGATCGCCACGCCCGATATCATCCAGTTCGCCCCCGGCCTGCCCAAGACGCGCAGCGGCAAGATCATGCGGCGCATCCTGCGCAAGATCGCCGAAAACGAAGTCGACAACCTTGGCGACATCTCGACGCTGGCCGATCCGTCGGTGGTTGCCGTGCTGGTCGACAACCGGAAACTCGCCGCATAAACTCGCAGCAACGAAAATGGGGAGGCACCGGCCGATGCCGCTCAGGCGAGGCCGGGGCGATGGCTGCGCAGCCGGGCGATCAGAACCAGGCCGTCCCCACCAGCGCCGAGATCGAGATCGACGAGCGCCACGTCGCAATCCGCCGCCGCTGCCAGTGCAGCGCCTGCCGATGCGGCAGAAACGGCAGTGCAGCCCCATTGCGCGAGCAACGCCGCGCTGCCGTCGCGGATCGCCGCATCGTCATCGACCACGAGCACGCGCCGCCCGGCAAGCGTGCCGAGCACCGGCGATCGCCGAGGTGCCGGCGCCGCGACCTTGGCCACCCCGGCAGCGATCATCGGCAACGACACGGCAAACCGGCTGCCGCGCCCCGGCACCGACCACAGGTCGATCGGCGCTTCCAGCAGCGCTGCGGTGCGCTGGGCGATGGCAAGGCCGAGGCCGAGGCCGGTTTCGCTGCCGGTACCGAGGCGTTCGAATTCGGCGAAGATGCGCTGCTGGTCGGCCGGCGCGATGCCGATGCCGGTGTCGCGAACCTCGATCCGCGCGTGTCCGCCGCGGCGGCGCACGCCGATGACGACGCCGCCCGCATCGGTATAGCGCAGCGCGTTCGACACGAAGTTCTGCACCACCGATCGCAGCAGGTCGCGATCGGTCTCCACCCAGGCATCGCCCGGCCCGAGCCGCAGCGACAGCTGCTTTTCGGCCGCCAGCGGTGCGAAGCCGGTCACGAGATCGGCCAGCAGCGCCCGCACCGAAAAGCGCGGCCGTACCGGGCGCACGCCGCCCGAATCGAGTTTCGAGATATCGAGCAGCGCACGCAGCAACTGGTCCGCCGCAGCGATCGATCGATCGACATTTTCGACCAGCGACCGCGCCGGCGGCGGCACATCGCCGGTCAGCGCCGCGGTGAACAGCCGGGCGGCGTGCAGCGGCTGCAGCAGGTCGTGGCTGGCGGCAGCGAGAAAGCGCGTCTTTTCAAGCGTGGCGCGGCCCAGCGCGGCGTTTGCGGCCTGCAGCTGCGCGGTACGTTCGATGACCCGGCTTTCGAGTTCGGCGCGCGCCGTCTCCAGCCCGGCGCGGGCTTCGGCTTCGGCGGTAATATCGGTAAAGCACATCACATAGCCGCCGCCGGCCATCGGCCCGCCGACGGTCTTGATCACCCGGCCGTTGGGGCGGACGCGTTTGAAACTGTGCGATACGGCGCGGCGCATCGCCCCGAGGCGGCGTTCGACATGCGCCTCCACCTCGCCCGGCCCGCATTCGCCGTGCACGGCGTTGTAGCGGATGAGATCGGCGACCGGCGTGCCGACGCGGATCAGCCCGGCCGGATAGCGGAACAGTTCGAGATAGCGGCTGTTCCACGCCACCAGCCGCAGCTCGCGATCGGCCGCCAGCGACGGCAGGCGACCAGCCGCCAGCCGCGGCAGCAGCAGCGGCCCGATCAGATCGTTGGAAATCATCGTCGAAAGCGCGATGGTTTCGACGACCGCCATGCCGGTCGCCGCCGAAAAGCCGCCGAGAAACACCAGCAACGCCACGCCGCGCGCGCCGCCGGCGAGCGGCAGGTCGAGGACGTACAGATCGGGAGCGCTGCCGGCGGGCAGCACGGTGAGCCCGGCGAGCGTGATCGGGCCGACGGCGAGCGTGACGATGGCAAGATAGGCGATGAACGGCCAGCGCGCGGCGCGGGCGTCGGCCGGGCTCGCTGCCTCGATCGCGCCAATGTAGAATTGCCGCGGCAGGCAGACGATTGCTGCCATCGCCAGCAGCGTGATGACGACGAATTCGCTGCCGATCTGCGCCGGATCGAAGCGCGCCGACAGCCGCGCCAGCCCTGCCGCCCGCGCCGCCGCCGGCTGGGCAACGAACACCGGCACGGCAAAACCGGCGACGGCGACGAGCGCCGCCAGCTTGACCAGCGCTTCGACGGCAACGGCATAGAGCACCGCCTCGCTCTGCCCCGACACCGAATAGCGGCGGGTGCCGAACAGCACCGCAAAGGCCGCCAGCACCGCCGCCGTCACTGCCATCGGCAGCAGCGGCGGCCCGCCGGCGAGTTCGACGACGCTGGTGCCGACCGAGCGCAGTTGCAGCGCCAGTTAGGGGATGGTGCCGAACAGCGCGAGCAGGGTGACCAGCGCTGCGACCAGCCGGCTCTTGCCGAAGCGTCCGCCGATGAAATCGGCGATCGAACTGGCGCCGTCGCGCTGCACCGCGGCCACCAGCCGCGGCAGCAGCCGCGGGGCGAGCAGCAGCAGCAGCAGCAGCAGCAGCATCGGGCCGAGCGTGATCGGCAGGAAGCTCCAGCCATCGGCGGCAGCACTGCCGACGGCGCCGAAGAAGGTCCAGCTGGTGCAATAGACCGCCAGCGCCAGCACATAGGCCGGGCGGCGATAGCGAGGCCGCGCGAAGCGATCGCGGCGCTGTTCGGTCCACGCCGCCAGCACGAACAGCGCCGCCGAATAGGCCAGCGCGAGGCCGAGCGGGACGAGGCCGAGCGGGACGAGGCCGGGCGGGACGAGGCCGAGCGGGACGAGGCCGAGCGGGACGCGGCCGAGCGGGACGAGGCCGGGCGGGACGAGGCCGGCCATCACCGGGCAACCGCCCGCGCCTGCCCCGACGAGGAGCGTCCGGCGGCGTTACCGGTCAACATGTCGCACATCGTGCATCGGTGCCGTTGATCCAGATCAATGCC
>JBBQWE010000180.1:0-3321 GCA_038210855.1 Sphingomonadales bacterium
TCGCCGGCGTTGACGCCCTTCTGGTTGATGAAGGTATCGATGGCGACGGCGGTCTTGCCGGTCTGGCGATCGCCGATGATCAGTTCGCGCTGGCCGCGGCCGACGGGGACGAGCGCATCGAGCGCCTTGAGGCCGGTCTGCATCGGTTCGTGCACCGATTTGCGCGGGATGATGCCCGGCGCCTTGACTTCGACCCGCATGCGCTTTTCGGCAACGATCGGCCCCTTGCCGTCGATCGGGTTGCCGAGGCCATCGACAACGCGGCCGAGCAGGCCCTTGCCGACCGGCACATCGACGATGGTGCCGGTGCGCTTGACGGTGTCGCCTTCCTTGATGGTGCTGTCGCTGCCGAAGATCACGACGCCGACGTTGTCGGCTTCGAGGTTCAGCGCCATGCCCTTGATGCCGCCGGGGAATTCGACCATCTCGCCGGCCTGGACGTTGTCGAGGCCGTGGACGCGGGCGATACCGTCACCGACCGAAAGCACCTGGCCGATTTCCGAGACCTGCGCCTCGTTGCCGAAATTGGCGATCTGATCCTTGATGACGCGCGAAATTTCGGCGGCGTTGATGTCCATGGGATACCCTTTCTCAGGCCTGCAGTGCCTGGCCGAGCGAATCGAGCCTGGTCTTCAAGGAGGAATCGATCATTCGCGACCCGATGCGGACGACAAGCCCGCCCAGGATCGCCGGATCGACGGTGATTTCGAGAGCGACATCGCGCTTCATGCCGGCCTTCAGCTTCGCCGCCAGCGCTGCCTGCTGATCGGCGCTGAGCGGATGCGCAGAGGTGACGAGCGCGGTGACTTCGCCCTTGCGGCCGGCGACCAGCGCGCGGAAGTCGCGGATGATGGCGGGCAGAGCGGCAAGCCGGCGGTTGGCGGCCAGAACGCCGAGGAATTTGGTGGTCAGCATGTCGAGCCCCAGGCTTTCGGCAACGCCGGCGATGGCCGCACCAGCGGCACCGCGGCCGACCATCGGCGAGGTCGTCAGCTGGCGCAGGTCGGCCGAAGCGGCAATGGCGTCCTTCAGCGTCGAAAGGCTCGCCGCCACTGCATCCACGACACCGCCGGCGACGGCGAGATCGAACAACGCCCGGGCGTAGCGGCCGGAAAGACCCAGCGCGACATTCGTCTGGGGTAAGGCTGGAGATGCGTCCAAGGGTCCGGGTCCGGCGATGAGAGGCTGCGAACTGTCGAGTCCCGCCAACAAACGAGCGTCGACAGGCCGGGCGGCGGCTAGCACGGGGTGTGGCCCCGCGCAAGGCGATGGCGCGGCCGGGATTGCAGTCGTCAGGCGGCCTGCAGCCGGCTTTGGCGCTGCTTTTCCCACGCCAGCGCGTGCGTCACGATCGCATCGATATCGGCATAGCGCGGGTTCCAGTCGAGCGCGGCACGTGCTGCCGAAGCATCGGCGACGAGCACCGCCGGATCGCCGGCGCGGCGATCGCCGAAGGCATAGGGAATGCCGAACCCCGCCGCGCGGCCCAGCGCTGCCAGCACTTCGAGCACCGAGGCGCCCTTGCCATAGCCGAGGTTGTAGCGGTGCATCCGGCCGGGCGCAGCGAGGCAGGCGCGCAGCATCAGCACATGGGCTTCGGCGATGTCGCCGACATGGACATAATCGCGGATGCCGGTGCCATCGGGGGTGGGATAATCCTTGCCATAAACGGTGAATTGGCCGCGCAGGCCGGTGGCGACATGGGCGGCAATTTCGATCAGATGGTGGGGATGGTGGCTGTTCTGCCCCGATCGGCCGGCCGGATCGGCGCCGGAAACGTTGAAATAGCGCAGGATGCCGGCCGAAAGCGCGCCATCCTTCAGGCTTTCGGCGTGGACGATGTCCTCGATGATCCGCTCCCCCATCAATTTCGACCAGCCATAGGGGTTGATCGGCGCCAGGGTATCGTCCTCGCGCAGCGGTTCGGAAGCCCGCGGCTCGGGCCGATCGCCAAAAACTGCGGCGGTCGAGGAGAAAACCAGCGCGCGGACCCCGGTTTCGGCGCAAACGGCAGCCAGATCGAGCGTTTCGGTGACATTGTTGGCGTAATATTCGGCCGGCGCGCGCACCGAATCGCCGACGCTGATCGACGCCGCGAAGTGCATTACGGCGCCGATCCCCTCGCGCGCGATCACGTCGCGGACGAGCGCACGATCGCCGGCGCGGCCGTTCACGAAAACCGCGCCGGAAGGCAGCAGCAGCCGCGATCCGGTGCTCAGATCATCGATGATCACCACCCGGCAGCCGCGGTCGAGCAGCGCCAGCGCGGCATGGCTGCCGATATAACCGGCCCCGCCGGTGACCAGAACCGTCGGGATTTCGCTTTCGGCAACCATCGGCAGCCGGTTTTTCGGGGTGGCATCGGGCATCGGGCACTCCGCAACGGCTCCATTCCACAACCCGCCGGGGAGCGGACTGTTCCGGTTTGCGGCTAACACGGCTTTGTTACGGCCGGAAGCCGGCCCGATGTTGCCGATGCGGGCAGGGCTGCGGACCACGAACGCGGTCGACAGGCGTTCAGCCCGCCACGGCCCGCCACGCGACATAGTCGGCGGTAAGGATGACCATCGCGGCAAAGGCGCGGCGCGCGACGCCGCTGTGCTGCGCCAGCCGCAGCGCCAGCGGCGCGCCGGCCAGCGCGCCGAGGACGCCGCCGGCAACCAGCGCGGCAAAGACGCGCCAATCGACAAGCCCCGATGCCGCGTAGCCGGCACTGGTGGCGGCGCCGAACAGCACCACCGAAACCAGTGACGATGCGGCGGCATTGGCCAATGTCATCCCCGTCGCCGCCATCAATCCCGGCACGATCAGGAAACCGCCGCCGATACCGAAAAAACCGGCGGCAAGGCCGACAGCCAGCCCGACAGCCAGCCCGACCGGCGCCAGCCGCAACATCGATTGCCGATCGAGCCGGACGGCGGGATCGCCTTCGCCGGACGGTTGCCGCAGCATCGCGGCGCCGACCAGCGCCATCGCCAGTGCGAACCACAGCAACAGCGCCTCGCCGTCGATCTGCTTGGCGAGCCCCGCCCCGAGCAGCGAGCCGCTGACGCCGGCGCCGCCGAAAACCAGCGCGCACGGCCATTTTACCCGGCCGGCGCGCGCCTGGACGAAAAGGCCCGAAGCGGCATTGGCGGCCATTGCGGCCGCCGCCGTGCCGATGGCGACGTGGGGATCGCGCACCCCGACTCCGTAGAGCAAAAGCGGCGTCGCCAGCACCGATCCGCCGCCGCCGAACACCGCCAGCAACAGCCCGATCCCGGCACCGCCGGCCAGGGCGATCCCGGCACCGCCGGCCAGGGCGATCCCGGCACCGCCGGC
>JBBQWE010000181.1:0-3240 GCA_038210855.1 Sphingomonadales bacterium
GGTGATGCCGCTGCTTGTGCTCGTGTCCAACGCGCTCGGCGTCATGGGCGGCTGGCTGCTGGCGACGTTCCGGCTCGGTTTCAACAGCAGCGCCTATCTCGCCACCACGGCGCGCTATCTGCGGGCGGAAGATATCGCTTCCTCGCTGGTCAAGGCGGCGGTGTTCGGCTTCATCATCGCGCTGATGGGGTGTTTCCACGGCTATCACAGCCGCGGCGGCGCTGCCGGCGTCGGCCAGGCGACGACGAATGCCGTGGTTTCGGCGTTCATCCTGATCCTGTTGTCGAACCTCGTCATCACCGTCGTGGTGTTCGGATCATGACGCAGCGCATCGAACTTGCTGGCGTCGCGAAGCGCTTCGGCAGCAAGGCGGTGCTGCGATCGGTGTCGCTGGCGGTGGCGCCGGCCGAATCGCTGGTCGTCATCGGTGGGTCCGGCACCGGCAAATCGGTGATGCTGAAGTGCATCCTCGGCCTCATCCGCCCCGATGCCGGCCGCATCAGCATCGATGGCGTCGATGTGACCGGCTTGCGCGGTTCGGCACTGGCGCGGCACCAGGCGCGGTTCGGGATGTTGTTCCAGGGCGGCGCGCTGTTCGATTCGCTGCCGGTCTGGGCCAATGTCGCCTTTGCCCTGCCCGGCCGTGCCGCCGATCGCCGCGCCGCCGCCATCGACAATCTTGCGCGTGTCGGGCTGGCGGCCGATGTCGCCGATCTGCGGCCGGCCGAACTTTCCGGCGGCATGCAGAAACGGGTCGCGCTGGCGCGGGCGATCGCAGTGCGCCCGGCGATCCTGTTCTTCGACGAACCGACGACGGGGCTCGATCCGATCATGGCCGATGTCATCAATTCGCTGATCCGCCGGCTGGTCAGCGAGGACGCCATTACCGCCATCACCATCACCCACGACATGGCGAGCGTTCGCCGCATCGCCGATCGGGTGGCCATGCTGTACGAAGGGGAAATCATCTGGCACGGTCCCGTCGCCAGCACCGATCATTCCGGGAATCCCTTTGTTGACCAGTTTGTTGCGGGGCGTGCCGATGGGCCGATCGCCATGGCGGTAAGGCGCGGGTGAAGGCGGATCGCGCCTCCGATCCCGCAGTGGCGCGGGCTGCGCTGCCCGCGGCATCCGCCGTGCTCGTCGCCCTGCTGGCGCGCGCTGCCGAGGGTGACGCCCGAGGCGTTCCGCGATTTCTACGCGTCCACCTCGGCAAAACTGTTCGGCATCATCCTGCGTATCTTGATCGAGCGCGGCGAAGCCGAGGATGTCTTGCAGGAAGTCTATGTGACGGTGTGGCGAAAGGCGTCGGAATTCGATGCATCGCGCGCGTCGCCGATCACCTGGATGGCGACCATTGCCCGCAATCGCGCCATCGACCGGCTGCGCGCGCGCGGCAATCGCCCGACATTGCCGGTAAAAGCTGCCTTCGACCTTGCCGATGAAAGCCCCGGCGCCGATGTCCTGATCGGCGCGGCCGGCGACGCGGCGCGCGTGCATGCGGCGCTGGCGCTGCTGGAACCGGCGCACGCCACCGCCATCCGTGCCTGCTACTTCGAAGGCAGTACCTATGAAGCACTCAGCCAGCGCCAGCAGGTGCCGGTGGGCACGCTGAAAAGCTGGGTGCGACGCGGCCTGCTCAAGCTGCGCGAACATCTGGACGGGGCAACGGCATGACCGGGCCCGACAACGAAGCGCCCCCGGAAATGACGCCCGATGCAGCGCTGGCGCTGGATTATGCCGTCGGTGCGCTCGAACGCGCCGAACGCCGTGCCGTCGAGGCGCGGCTGCGCTCCGATCCGGCCTTCGCCGCGCTCGTCGCCGGCTGGCAGGCGAGCCTTGCACCGCTCGATGCCGCCACGCCCGCAGTGCCGCCGCCGCCGGAATTGTGGGACCGGATCGCTGCCGAAACCGCGCCGCCGGCCGTGCCGCGCCCGGCGCCGGCGTCTGCTTCCGAACATCAGGGCCGCAGCCCCGAACTCTGGGTGATCGCCGATGGCAAGCCGCCGGCCTCGCTCGGCCTGATCGACATCGACGACGCCAATACCCATCGCATCCCGGCGGAGCGCCTGCGCGGGCTGAAGGCCGGCGACGTGCTCGCCATCTCGATCGAACCGCCGGGCGGGTCCCCGACCGGCGCCCCACCGGGCCGGTGGTGGCAACGGGCAAGCTCGTCGGGGTGTAAGTTCGGGCTCCCGGGCCCGGGAGCCCGGGCCCTTCCTATTTCGCTTCCAGCACGTCACCGGCAGCCAGCATCGCCCGCAGCCCGGCCGGTTCGATCAGCCACCGCGCCGCCGCTGCATCGCCGGCCAGCGTCGCCTGCCAGAAACGAGTCGTCGCCGCCGCTGCGACGCGCGTGACATGGCCGTCGCTCGGCCGCGCCGCGCGCGCGAAATTGCCGCTGAACACCAGGTGGTCGGCCGCTTCGAACACCAGCAGATACTTCTGCCCCGCCGGCATCGCCGCCCAGGGCGCCCGCCGATCGGCAAGCGCTGCCGCCCGGCGATCGGCACTGGCGGCCAGCGGCATGCCGTCCTCCGTCCCCGTCACCGCGAAAAAGGGGATGCCGACCGCGCCGAACGAGAGCAAGGGGTCGACACCCGGCTGCGCCGAGGGGCTGAACGCGACGGCACCGCGAAACCGGGCATCGCCGAAGCTGGCGCCGCCCGGAAAACGCTGCCCGGCAAGCGCCGCCGTCGTCCAGGCACCCATGCTGTGACCGGCAATGCCGAGCCGCGACAGATCGAGCCGCGCGAGATCGCAGCCGCCCTCCCGCTCACGCCGCGCCCCCCGCTGGCCGGCCTCGTCGACAACGAAACCGACATCGCCGATCCGCGCCAGCAATTGCGTGGCCGTCGCCGCCGCCCGCACCCGCGCCGCGCGCTCCGGCCCGGCAGCGGTGCCGGCATAGACCGCGGTGTCGCTCCCCGGGTGCTGGACATGGATGACGGCAATGCCGCCCGCCGCCCAGGCCTGCCCCCAGCTGGTGCCGCCCGAAACACTGCCGCCCAGACCATGGCTGAACACCACCACCGGCACTGCGCCAGCGCCGGCCGGCAGCCGAACCCGCACCGGTATGGCCCGCGCCCGGGCCGGATCCTGCCAGACGGCGTCACAGGGGGGTGGCCGCGGCGGCAGATCCATGGGCGAGGTTAGCGCGGGACGAAAGGAAGTGAAAGTTTTGCCTCCGGCGGCTGGGGCCGTCGGCCCCAGACCCCATTTTGTTGGTGTGGAACGCAT
>JBBQWE010000182.1:0-3239 GCA_038210855.1 Sphingomonadales bacterium
GAAGCACGTGTTTCCCGCGGCCCGACGACGCAGCGGGCATGTGCTCTGCCCGCATCGCTGCGTGACAGCCCATGCCTTTTTGCGACGAAGCCGGCTGGAACACCGGCATGGCCGTGCTAAGCCTGATCGCCACGCCCTTCCATGAAGGCGATCTTGCCGATCCGGCACTCGTCGCCGCGCTGGCGCACAGCGCGCGCAGCCTTGCCGCCGACGATGCCGCCGGCCGGCGCTGGTGCCGCGAACACCATTACCCCGGCTACACGTCCTATGGTTCGCTCAACGACCTGCCGCGCCGCGATCCCGATATCGCCGCCCTCGTCCGCCGCCTCGATGCCCAGGTCGCCGTCTTCGCCGCGGCGGCGCATTTCGACCTGCAGCGCCGGCTGAAGCTCGACAATCTATGGGTCAACATCCTGAAACCGCGCGGCGGCCACAGCGGCCATATCCACCCGCACAGCGTCGTTTCCGGCACCGTCTATATCGAGGTTCCCGAAGGCGCCGCCGCGCTGAAGCTGGAGGATCCGCGCTTGCCGCTGATGATGGCGGCGCCGCAGCGCACGGCGGCGGCAGCGCCGTTCGTCTATATGACGCCGCGGCCTGGTACTGTTTTCCTGTGGGAAAGTTGGCTGCGCCACGAAGTCCCCGCCGTGCCGGCGAAGGCCGAACGGATCAGCATCTCGTTCAATTATCGATGACAGGCCGACGATAGTGTCATCCCGGGTCAAGCCCGGGATGACAGGCGCATCGCTCAGAACTTGAAGCCCGCTTCCACCCCGATCACCCGCCGGGCGCCGGGCGAGATGAACGATCCGCCGAATTCGATCGCCGGGATGACTTCGGCCAGCCAGACCTTGTCGGTCAGATTGTTGGCAAAGGCGGTCAGCGTCCAGTTCGGGCCTTCCAGCCCGACGCGGAGGTTGACGATGCCGAAGGCGTCGCGGCGCGCGCGGTCGTAGCGCGCGTTGCCGACGACTCCGGGCAGCGCCAGCGCCGAAATCGGCAGCAGCGCGGTGAACAGCGTCGGCGTTTCCTGGTCCTGCACGGTGTGGAACCAGGTCGGCCCGGTCAGGCGATAATCCGCGCGCAGTGTCAGGCTCAATTTGTCGTTCAACGGCCGGATATATTGGGTGCCGAGGTTGATCGTATAGTCGGATGTATAGGGCGCCTTGTTGCCGACGGTGTTCGGCCGGCTGCTGTTCCGCTTGATCTCGCTCTGGGTGTAGTTGCCGCTGGCAAAGACCGTCCAGCCGTCCGTCACCCGGGCGTTCAAGTTGATCTCGCCGCCATAGACATGGACGCGATCGATATTGGAAACAACGCGGAGCAAGCCGAAGCTGCCGACGAAGAATTCGAAGAACTGCATGTCACGAACATCGGTGAAGTAACCGGCCACGTCCCAGCCGACGCGGCCGTCGAACAGGCTGCCCTTCAGCCCGGCTTCGAAAGCGCTCGATCGTTCGAGGCGATACTGGTCGCGAATGGCGACGCCGGCGTTGATGGTGCCCGGCGTCACGCCATTGTTGAAGTTGCTGTCGACGATTGCTGCCGACCCCTGGTTGTTGAACCCGCCCGATTTGAAGCCGACGCCCCAGTTGGCGAATGCCGCAATCGTGTCGGTCAACTGGTAGCGCAGCGTCACTTTCGGCTGCAACTGCTTGAAGCTGTTGGCCTGCGGTCCAATCGGCCCGCCGGCCTGGCCGGGGTTGATCGGCCCGCCGGTAATCGGATCGGTGACGAAGGGCACGAGGTTGGTGGCGCGCCGGTCCTCGACATCGTAGCGCAGGGCAAGACCGATCGCGAGCGCCTCGTTCGGTTTCCAGTCGAGCGTGCCGAACCCGGCATAGACATCGGTGTCGAAGCGATCGCTGAACAGTTGCGAGGTCGGATTGGTCGATCCCGGCGGATTGTAAAGGTTGCGCGTGACGCCCTGGCCGAGATCGGCACCGAGGCTGACGCCGGTTTCGCGCTGCAGGCCGAGGTAATAAACGCCGATCGACCAGTTCAGCGGCCCGTCGCCGGTGGACGACAACCGAAGTTCCGCCGAAACGTCTTTCTGCGTCCGGCGCTGATATTGCGTGCCGTCGCAGGTCGTCGGCGAATAGGGTCCGAAGGTGGAACCGTTTGCCGGTGCAAAGATGAAAGGTACCGGAATCTGCCCGATGAAGGTCGGCGCCACCAGCGGAAAGCCGGTGAGCGCCGCGGTCGAAGCAAAACAGGCATTGTTCGCGGCCCGGCTGGCCGGCGTGTCGATGTTGGTGATGTAGCGTGCAAAGTCGGCGGAGGTGCCGTCGGCGGTAAGTTCCTGCCGCACATCGCTGGCGAGGAACCACGCCGTCAGCTTCATCTTTTCGAACTGGTGATCGACCTTGATCGAGATTTCGCTGGTTTCCTGATCGTTCGTCGGCCGGATGTTCGAATAGAATCGGAACGGATGCGCGTTGACGTCTTCATAAAAGGCCGGATCGACCACAGCGAAGTTCGGCAAGTGGAACGCGGCATTGAAGGCGATCGACGCGCCCGAAAACACCGCATGGCGCGCCTTCAAATCGACCGTCGTGTCCGGCCCCGGCTTCCACACCAGCCGCCCATCGAGGCCATAGGTCTGCTGATCGGCGACGACCCGGTCGCCGAGGAAGTCGTTGTTCCAGAAGCCATCGGTGGTGCGGAAATTGCCGCCCAGCACAAAACCCAGCGTGTCGGTGAGCGGCGCCGAAACATAGGCATTCACATCGCCGAGCGCCTGGTTGCCGACGCTGGCGCGGATGGCGCCGCTGGTTTCATCGCCGGGCATCACGGTGGAGATCACGATGGCACCGGCGGCGGCGTTGCGACCGTAAAGCGCGCCCTGCGGGCCTTTCAGGATTTCGATCTGGCGGAGGTTGCCCTGCACCTGGTTCAATTGCGCGGTATTGGTCTTCAGGATGCCGTCGACCACCAGCGCGACATTGCTTTCGGCGTCGCGGGCCCCGTTCAGGCCGCGGATGTTGATCTGGGTATCACCGGCTTCGGCCGTGCCGGTGACGATGGTAACCCCCGGTGTCAGCTGCAGGAAATCCTGTGCGCGGGTGACACCGGTGCGCGCCAGCGTTTCGGCGGTCAGCACCGAAATGCTCGCCGGCACATCCTGCAGCCGTTCCGACGTGCGGCGCGCGGTGACGATGATCTCGCCGTCGTTTGCCGCTGCTTCCGGAGCCACCGCAGCTTCCTGCGCCAGCGCCGGCGCTGCAGCGGCCATGGCA
>JBBQWE010000183.1:0-3231 GCA_038210855.1 Sphingomonadales bacterium
TGGCCGGCTCGCCATGCCCCGCCGGCCTGGCCGGCTTGCCGACACTGCGCGAGGTCATCGCCGCGCATGGCCTCGATGCCAAGAAATCGCTCGGCCAGAATTTCCTGCTCGACGGCAATCTGCTCGATCGCATCGCCCGGGTGGCGGGGCCGCTCGGCGGCGCCACCGTCTATGAAGTCGGCCCCGGCCCCGGCGGGCTGACCCGGGCGTTGCTGCGCGCCGGCGCACGCGTGGTTGCCGTGGAGCGCGACGCCCGCGCGCTGCCGGCACTTGCCGAACTGGCAGCGGTCGCCGATGGCCGGCTGACGGTCATCGAAGGCGATGCGATGGCGGTCGATGCCGCCGCGGTCGCCGGCACGGGCGCCCATGTCGTCGCCAATCTGCCCTACAATATCGGCACGGCGCTGTTGACCGGCTGGCTGGGCAGCGACGCCTGGCCGCCATGGTGGGCAAGCCTGACCCTGATGTTCCAGAAGGAAGTGGCACAGCGGTTGGTCGCTCCGCCCGGCAGCGGCGCCTATGGACGGCTGTCGGTGCTGGCGCAGTGGCGGACGACGGCGCGGATCGCCTTCACGGTGCCGCCGCGCGCCTTTATCCCGGCCCCCAAAGTCGATTCCGCCGTCGTTCACCTGACGCCCGCCGAACCGGCCGCACCGGCGAGCGCGGCGCGGCTGGCGCAACTGACCGCCGCTGCCTTCGGGCAGCGCCGCAAGATGCTGCGCGCCAGCCTGAAGGGCATGCCCGGCGCGCTGGAAGCGCTGGTGGCGGAAGGCATCAGCCCCGAAGCGCGCGCCGAAACGGTGCCCGTCATGGCCTTCGCGCGCGCCGCAGCGCGGCTGGACGGGCGGCTGTGATCGCCGGCGCGTCTCTCCGCCGGCAATTCGCTGGCGCCGGCGCGTCATGATCGCTGCCCTGCTACTCGCGGTCGTCGCTGCGCCGCTGCCCGATGCTTTCGATGCTGGCTGGCGCGGCGAAAAAGTCTGCACCCTGCTGCACGAAAATGCCCACATGCGCAGCGCGCGCTGCGTGTTTCCACCCGGCGGCGGCCATGAACGCCATTCGCACCGCCGCCACTGGGGCTATATCGTCGCCGGCGGCACGATGCGGATCACCACCGCCAGCGGCACGGTTACCCGCGAACTGGCCAGCGGCAGCAGCTGGTGGAGCGACGCCATCGACTGGCACGAGGCAGTCAACATCGGCACCACCACGGCCATCTACATCATCGTCGAACCGAAATCCTGAAGGGCCGTCGCGTCAGTTCTTGGCCGCGACCGGTGCCGGCTTGGCGGCTTCGGCGCTCGTCGTCGCGGCGGTGGCCGGCGCCGCGGCAGCCGCCGCCAATGCCGCCTGCAGCCGCGCCGCGGCGCTGCAATCGGCCTTGCACAGTGCCTTGATGCGAGCGAGATTGACCTGTGCCCGGGCAGTCGCACCGCGCACGATCAGCGCCTTGCCCTGGCCTTCCAGCGCGCCAAGGTCCTGCGGGTTGATTTCCAGTGCTTCGCGGTAATATTTCACCGCCTTGCCGGGCAGGCCGAGTTTTTCATAGCCCTGGGCGATGCCGACATAAGCCTGGATGTTGCGCGGATCGGCAGCAAGCGCGGCTTCATAGGCGTCGATCGCGGCGGCGGCGTCGCCCCTCGTCAGCGCGGCGGCGCCGGCGGTCCCCATACGCACCGACAGCGGCTTCAGCAGATCGTCGCCCATCGGGGCTGCACCGACTGTCGCCGAAGCCGCCATTCCGGCCGCCAGCAGCGCCAGCGGTATGGCCCAAGAAGCGCGCATGTCATCGTCTCCACTCACTGTTGCGCAAGCTAGCAGCTTCGCATCAGCCTAGCGATGAAGAATCCGTCGCACCCCTCGCCCCCAGGTGACAGCCCGCGCTGCGCTACGACCGCGGTATCGCCGGGGATGCAGAAGCCGTGCTCGACGAACGCCGGGTGACGCGTTCGAAAACCGGCGACCACTGCCTCGCCCTCGTCGGGAAGCACCGAGCAGACGACATAGGTCAGGCTGCCGCCGGGCCGTACCAGCGCCGCCGCCAGATCGAGCAGCCGGCCCTGTTCGGCAACCAAGCGTTCGAGGCGCTGCGGCGTCAACCGCCAGCGCGCTTCGGGATTGCGCCGCCAGGTGCCGGTGCCCGAACACGGTGCATCGACCAGCACCGCATCGGCGGTGCCGACCAGATCGCCGAGCCGGTCGAGCTCGCGGCGCGGGTCGAGCAATATGCCTTCGACGATGTCGACACCGGCGCGTGCCAGCCGCGGCGGCATCGCCTGCAAGCGGCCGCGATCGGTGTCGCAGGCGATCAACCGGCCGCGATTGGCCATGGCGGCCGCCAGCGCCAGCGTCTTGCCGCCAGCGCCGGCGCACAGATCGATGACGGTGTCGCCCGGCGCAGCGCCGACCGCCAGCGCCGCCAGTTGCGAGCCTTCGTCCTGGACTTCGATCCAGCCGGCGGCGAACGCCGGCAGCGTTTCGATGTTGAGCCCCGCCGGCGCGCGCACCGCGTCCGGCGCCCGCGCACAGGCGACGACGTCGGGAAGTTCCGCCAGCACGGCATCGCGCGTCGTCTTGAGCGTGTTGACCCGCAAATCGAGCGGAGCACGTTCGAGCAGCGCCGCCACTGCGGCATGGGTCTGCTTGTGAAAGCGCATCGCCAGCTTGCGCATCTGCCACGCCGGCGCCAGCGATGGCGTGGCTTCGGGTTCCCCCGGTTCCAGCGCCGCCGGGGCATGGCCGCCGCTGCCGAACGACCCGAGCACTTCCGGTGCCTGCGCCCGGGCGTGGCCGATGACGGCGGCGCGGCCGCTGGCCGGCGGCTCGCCGATGTTGCGGACGACATCGAACACCAGATCGCGCACCGCGCGCCGGTCCTTCGATCCGGCATAGCGGGCGCCCGCGAAATAGCGCTGCACCAGCGTGTCGGCCGCCGCGCCGCCTTCGCGGGCCGCAACGATCACTGCATCGAGGATCTCGATCGCCGCCTGAACGCGGGCACCCGGCGTCATGAGGTTTTTCGACCCGCGGACGCGGATGCGGTGCCGGCCCCCGCCCCCGCCCGCGCCCCCGCCCCCGCCCGCGCCCGCGCCCCCGCCCCCGCCCCCGCCCGGCCACCCACGGAAGTGTCCTCGGCAGGGCGGCCGGACGGGAGCGCGGACCGGCACCGCATCATCACGACCCCGTCGTCGGGTAATTCGGCGCCTCGCGCGTGATCGTCACGTCATGGAC
>JBBQWE010000184.1:0-3231 GCA_038210855.1 Sphingomonadales bacterium
CATCGAGGCGCGCCGGATCGATCTCCTGCCCTTCGCGGACATCGCCGGTGCCGGAAAACTGCTGCTGGCGTTCGCTCATCTGCACGCGTTCGGTTCCTTACGATTTTTGGGTCAGGCCTTGCCGATATCGCGCCGATAGAAGCCGCCGTGCCAGCGGATTTTTCTGATAGCGGCATAGGCCAGCGACCGCGCCTCGCCGCGATCGGCGCCGAGCGCGGTGATCGCCAGCACCCGGCCGCCGGCGGCGACCAGCCTGCCCTGCGCATTGCGCAAGGTGCCGGCGTGGAACACTTCGACACCGAGCGCCTGTGCCGCGGCGATTTCCTCGATCACCGTGCCGGTCACCGGCGTTCCCGGATAGCCCATCGCGGCATAGACGATGGTGACCGCGGTTTCAGCCGACCAGGTCGGCGTGACCTCGGCCAGCCGCCCCTGCGCACAGGCAAGCAGCAGGTCGACAAGATCGCTGGTCAACCGCGGCAGCAGCGCCTGCGCCTCCGGATCGCCGAAGCGGACATTGTATTCGATCAGCTTGGGGCCATCGGCGGCAAGCATCAGCCCGGCATAGAGGACACCGGTGAACGGCGTGCCGGCAGCCGCCATGGCGCGCAACGTCGGGTGGACGATTTCGGCAAGGGCACGGTCACGCAGCGCATCGCTGAACGCCGGCGCCGGCGAGACGACGCCCATGCCGCCGCTGTTGGGGCCGCTGTTGTCATCAAAGGCGCGCTTGTAATCCTGTGCCGAGGGCAGGACGACGATATCCTTGCCGTCGCAGAGCACGAACAGGCTGGCCTCGGGGCCGGTCAGACATTCCTCGACAACCACCGGCCCGGCGATTTCGGCAAGCGCCGCCAGGCCCTCTTCGTTGGTTTTGGCAACCGTCACGCCCTTGCCGGCGGCCAGCCCATCGGCCTTGACCACGACGGGCAGCGGGTGGACGGCGACATAATGATGCGCATCCGCCGCGCTGGCGAAACGGCGATAACCGGCGGTGGGGATGCCGGCAGCGCGCGCCATGTCCTTGGTGAAGCCTTTCGATCCTTCCAGTTGCGCGGCTGCTGCCGTCGGGCCGAAGGCAGCAATGCCGGCGGCGCGCAAGGCATCGACGACACCGGCCACCAGCGGGCCTTCGGGACCGATGACAACCAGCCCGATGGTGTTTTCCCGGGCGAACCGGGTAACGGCGGCCGGATCGGCCGTCGCCAGATCGATGCAATCGGCGATTTCGGCGATGCCGGCATTGCCCGGCGCGCAGACCAGCCTGCCGCATCGCGGCGACTGGCGCAGTTTCCAGCACAGCGCATGTTCGCGGCCGCCACCGCCGAGCACGAGAATATCGATGGGACCACTCATGGCGGAACGTCTAGCAGGCTGGTGCGACGGGACAAGCAACCTTGACCGCGCGCCGCCGGACAGCATCGCGAAAGTTCACGATGTTCAGCGGAATCGCGAAAAAAGCAGCAAGCGCGCGCGGCGATGGGGCGGGCGATGGCCATGGTCGGACGATAGCCGATCCGGGGGGTGTAGGACAGGCAGCCAGTGGGTGGCGCACTGGCAGCCGGGGGTTGTGTACGGTGCCGGGCGTGGCGGCGGGCCGCCTGCGGACGCCGGCGGCGCCGCTTGCAGCCGGCGGCGCCGCTTGCAGCCGGGGGCGGGCGTCCGGCAGCGCTTTTGCCTTTCTGTCGGCCCGGGCGGTCACCGGTTGCCCCACTGCCCCAACTGGCTATGACTGGCGGCGATGACACCCCGGCAGTTTCTCGACAAATGGCGCCATGTCGAATTGAAGGAGCGCAGCGCCTCGCAAAGCCACTTCAACGATCTTTGCGCCCTGCTCGGCGTCGTCGATCCGGTCAGTGCCGATCCCACAGGCGAATGGTTCACCTTCGAAAGGGGCGCCGGCAAGACCAGCGGCGGCGATGGCTGGGCCGATGTCTGGCGGCGCGGCGCCTTTGCCTGGGAATACAAGGGCCGGCACGCCAATCTCGACAAGGCGTACAGCCAGTTGCTGCAATATGCTGTGGCGCTGGAAAACCCGCCGCTGCTGATCGTCTCCGACATGGATCGGATCGTCATCCGCACCAACTGGACCAACAGCGTTCAGGAACGCCACGACTATACCACCGAAGAGCTGCTCGATGCGACGGTTCGCGACCGGTTGCGCAGCGCCTTCATCGATCCCGATTTGTTTCGCCCGAAAAAGACGAGGGCGCAACTGACCGAAGAGACGGCACGCGAGTTCGCCACGCTGGCGCAAAGCCTGCGCGACCGCGGCCATGACGCGGGCCGCGTCGCGCATTTCGTCAACCGGCTGGTATTTTGCCTGTTTGCGCAATGGTCCGGCCTGCTGCCCGACCGCATGTTGTCGAAGTTGCTCGATCTCAGCCGCCGCCGCCCCGACGAATTCGCCCGCAACGCGCCGCTGCTATTCCACGCCATGTGGAAACAGCACGGGCGGGTTGGCTTCGAGCCGGTCGAATGGTTCAACGGCGGGCTGTTCGACGACGACGAAGCACTGCCCGTTACCGCCGAGGATATCGAACTGTTGCGCGCCGCGGCACGGCGTGACTGGTCGCAGATCGATCCTGCCATCCTGGGCACGCTGTTCGAACGCGGGCTCGATCCGGCCAAGCGCAGCCAATTGGGGGCGCATTACACCGATCGCGAAAAGATCATGCTGATCGTCGGCCCGGTGATCATCGAACCGCTGGCGGCGGAATGGCAGGCGACGCACGCCGCGATCGCCGCGCTGATCGACGCGGCGCCAAAGCGCAGCACCGACCGCCTGCTGACCCCGGCCGAGCGCCGCCGCGCCGAAACGGCGCTGGCGCAGGCGGCGGCGCTGCACAGCGGCTTCATCGAGCGGCTGGCGGCGTTCCGGGTGCTCGATCCGGCCTGCGGGTCGGGCAATTTCCTCTATGTGGCGCTGCGCGCGCTGAAGGATATCGAGCATCGCGCCAATCTCGACGCCGAGGCGCTGGGGCTGCCGCGCGGCTTCCCGCGCGTCGGGCCGGAATGCGTGCTGGGCATCGAACTCAACCCCTATGCCGCCGAACTGGCGCGGGTTTCGGTGTGGATCGGCGAGATTCAATGGATGCGCCGCAACGGCTTCGACGTGGCGCGCAACCCGATCCTGCGAAAGCTGGAGACGATCGAATGCCGCGATGCGGTGCTGGCCCCGGACGGCAGCCGGGCGGAATGGCCGGCGGCGGACGTGGTTGTGGGGAATCC
>JBBQWE010000185.1:0-3112 GCA_038210855.1 Sphingomonadales bacterium
CTCGGTCCATTCGAAGCCGAAGCCTTCCGGCAGGGTCTTCGCCGCCAGCGCCTCCATGCTGTCGAGCGCTTCGCCCGACGAAGTGCCGGGGATGCGATCGCCCTGCAGTTCGGCGGCCGGATAGAGGTTGTGGCGGACGACGCGGTACGGCCCGCTGGTGTCACGCATCGTTACCAGCGAGCCGAGCGGCACCATGCTACCCGATGCCGATCGAACGCGCAGGTTGATGAGATCGGTCGGCGCCGAACGGTACGGCGCATCGGCCTGCGCCGTCACGCGCCAGGTGCGGCCGAACAGGTTGAAATCGTTGATGTATGACGATCCGAGATAGACCTGCAGCGTCTGGAACACATCGGACGGCGCGACGCCGAGCAACTGCGCCTTGTCCCGATCGATATCGGCGAACAGCCGCGGCGTGCCGGTGTTGTACAGCGTGAACACGCTGGTCAGCCCCGGAGTCTGGTTGCCCTCGATCATCATCGGGAAGGTCGCTGCCTCCAGCGCCTGATAGCCGCGGCCATCACGATCCTGGATCATCATCTTGAAACCGCCGCCGGTGCCGATGCCGCGCACCGGCGGTGGCGGGATGACGAGGACATTGGCGCCGGTGATGGCGCCGACGCGCTGGCGCAGATCGCCGAGAATGGCAGCGCCGGTCAGGCCCTTGCCTTCGCGCACCGGATAATCATCGAGCGAGACGAACAGCGTGCCGGCATTGGGGGCATTGGAGAAACTGGCACCATCGAGACCGGCAATGGCGACGACATGATCGACGCCGTTGGTGGCGTTGGCGATCTTTTCGGTGGCGAGCACGGCGGCGTTGGTGCGCGCCAGGCTGGCACCGGGCGGCAACTGGACAGCGGCGATCAGATAGCCCTGGTCCTGCGCCGGGATGAACCCCGCCGGCGTCGCGGCAAAGCGCCAGCCGGCGAGCGCGAGCAGCCCGGCATAGACGACCAGAACGACGACGATGCTGCGCACGGTGCGCGCCGTCAGCCGGCCATAGCGTTCGGCCAGCCAGTCGAAGCCGGCGTTGAAGCGATCGGCGGCGGCCTGGGGGACGCGGCGCCAGCCGGCCGGCGCATGGGCGTTCGGGTCGTGGCGGCGCAGCAGCAGCGCCGCCAGCGCCGGCGACAGGGTGAGCGAGACCAGCGCGCTGATCAGTGTTGCCGCCGAAATGGTCAGCGCGAACTGGCGATAGAATTGCCCGGCGATGCCGCTGATGAACGCCGTCGGCACGAACACCGCGCACAGCGTCAGCGCGATGGCGATCAGCGCACCGCCGACTTCGTCCATGGTGCGATAGGCCGCCTCGCGCGGGGTGAAGCCATCGCGAAGCTCGCGTTCGACATTTTCGACGACGACGATGGCATCATCGACGACGATGCCGATCGCCAGCACCAGCCCGAACAGCGACAGGTTGTTGAGCGAATAGCCGAAGCCGGCCATGATCGCGAAGGTGCCAACGAGGCTGACCGGGATGGCGAGCACCGGGATGACGGCGGCGCGCCAGCTTTGCAGGAAGATCAGCACGACGAGGACGACGAGGACGATGGCTTCGACCAGCGTTTCCTGCACCGATTCGATCGACGCGGCGACATAATCGGTGGGGTTGTAGGGTACCGACCAGGCAAGGCCGGGCGGGAAATCCTGTTCGGCGTCGCGCATGGTTTCCAGCACGGCTTCGGCGGTGGCCAGCGCGTTCGATCCCGGCCGCTGGGTGATGCCCAGCCCTACGCCGGGCTTGCCATCGACATACATCGACGTGCTGTAATCCTGCGCGCCGACTTCGACGCGGGCGACGTCGCTGACGCGGGTTACCCGTTCGCCATCGGCCTTGATGACGATGGCGGCGAATTGTTCGGGCCGGGTCAACCGGCCCTGCGCCTGGACGTTGAGTTCGAACCCCGAACCGCCGCGATCGAACGGCGGCGCGCCGATGCTGCCGGCGGCGACCTGGACGTTCTGGGCGCGCAGTGCCGCGACGATTTCGCCGGCGTTGAGCCCGCGCGCGGCCGCCTTGTCGGGATCGATCCAGATCCGCATCGCGTAATCGCGGGCACCGAAGACATTGACGCCGCCGATCCCGTCCAGTCGCGCGATGCGATCGCGCAGCTGCAACGTGGCGTAGTTCGAGACATATTGCGTATCGAAAGTGCCGTTCGGCGAGGCAAGGAACACCACCAGCAGGATATCGGGGGTGTTCTTGCGGGTGGTGACGCCAAGCTGGCGCACCGTTTCGGGCAGCCGCGGTTCGGCCGAAGCGACTCGGTTCTGCACCAGCACCTGGGCATTATCGAGATCGGTGCCGAGCTTGAAGACGACATTGACAGTGGCGCGGCCGTCACCCGTCGACGAGGAGGTGATGTAGATCATGTCCTCGACGCCGTTGATTTCCTGTTCCAGCGGCGCCGCCACGGTTTCGGCAAGGACTTCGGCCGATGCACCGGGGTAGCTGGCGGTGACGGTGATCGTCGGCGGAGCGATTTCGGGATATTGCGCCACCGGCAGCGTCGGATAGGCGACGATGCCGACCAGCACGATCAGGATCGAGATGACACTCGCGAAGATCGGCCGATCGATGAAGAAGTGCGAAAAGCGCATCGGTCAGCGGCGCCCGCCGGCCGTCACGACCGTCGCTTCGGTGGCCGGCGGCGTGGTGATGGCGGGAACCGCCGGCCCGGTGCCGGGTGCCGGCGGCACCACCTTGCCGGCCTTGGCGGAAACCTTCATGCCCGGGCGAACGCGCTGAACGCCATCGATGATGATGCGATCGGCAGGCTTCAGCCCCGATCGAACGACGCGCAGGCCATCCACCAGCGGGCCGAGCTCGACGACGCGCGGGCTGACGACGCCATCGGCGCCGACGACCATCGCCACCTTGCGCAACTGGTCGGTGACCACCGCGTCTTCGGGGATCAGCATCCCGTCATAACTGCCCGATCCGAGCAGGCGCATGTGGCCGAACATGCCGGGGGTGAGGAAGCCATCGGGATTGGCGACGACAGCACGGCCGCGGATGGTGCCGCTGCCCAGATCGATGGCGTTGTCGACGAAATCCATGCGGCCGTGCCAGCGATACTCGGCTTCGTCGGCAAGGCGGATATCGACC
>JBBQWE010000186.1:0-2970 GCA_038210855.1 Sphingomonadales bacterium
GGTCATTTCGCCGCCCGACAATTGGCACAGGATCATCAACCGGCGTTCGTTGGCGAGCGCCTTCAGCAGCCGCGCCGCAGCCGCGGCACTGGCTTCGAAACGGACGGGGTCGAACCGGGAAGCATCGATCATGCCGGCTATATATCAGTAGATTCTAAATTAGCAACGCCTTATGTAACAGCCATAGCAAAGGAATCGTCACCATGCCCACTGCCGCCAGCCTGCAATCCCCGGTCGTCGAAACCCTGTTCGATCCGGCAACCTCGACCGCCACCCACATCGTCAGCGATCCGGCCACAGGCGTCGCCGCGATCATCGATCCGGTGCATGATTTCGATCCAAGGAATGGCCGGTTGTCGACGGCGTCGGCCGATCGCGCGCTCGCGCAAATCGCGGCGCGCGGCCTGACGCTCGCCTATGTCCTCGAAACCCATGCCCATGCCGATCATCTTTCGGCCGGTGACCTGATCCGCCAGCGTACCGGTGCGAAACTGGTGATCGGCGCGCACATCGCTACAGTGCAGACCGTGTTCGGCGCCCTGTTCGAAGCCGATGACGTGACCGCCGATGGCGCGGCTTTCGACATATTGTTCCACGAAGGCGACAGCCTGCCGCTGGGCGAACTGACGATCACCGCGCTGCACACCCCGGGCCACACGCCGGCGTGCGTCAGCTATCGCATCGGCGATGCCGCCTTTGTCGGCGACACGTTGTTCATGCCGGACTACGGCACCGCGCGCGCCGATTTCCCCGGCGGTGACGCTGCGACACTGTACCGGTCGATCCGCCGCCTGCTCGATCTGCCGCCCGAAACCCGGCTGTTCGTCGGCCATGATTATCTGCCGCCGGGGCGCAGCGATTTTCGTTTCGAAACCAGCGTGGCGGCCGAACGCGCCGGCAACGTCCATGTTCGCGACGGCATCGCCGAAGCCGATTTCGTCGCGATGCGCGAGGCCCGCGATGCCAGCCTGCCGGCGCCGACGCTGTTGCTGCCGTCACTTCAGGTCAACATCCGCGCCGGCGCGCTGCCGCCGGCCTCCCCGGGCGGCCGGATATTCCTGAAATTGCCGGTGACGATTGGCTGAAGGGAGCCGAAGGCGCGGCGCCGGACACCAGCCTCGCGCCTTTCTTCCGCCACTGCCGGCGCCTATATCGCCGGGGATGGAACTCACCAGCCCCTATTCCGGCGGGAACGTCGATCCCGTTACCCTGCCGCGCAAGCCTGCTGCCGCGCGCGCCGATGGCAAGCGACCGCTGGTCGGCCTGTCGAAGGACCAGCTGCGCGCCGCACTGATAGAAATCGGCATCCCCGAGAAACAGGCGCGGATGCGGATGCGCCAGGTGTGGCATTGGCTCTACCACCGCGGCGCCACCGAAGTCGCCGGCTTTGCCAACATCTCCAAGGACATGCGCGAGCTGCTCGACCGGCATTTCTTCGTCGGGCGACCCGAGGTGGTCACCGCGCAGGTTTCCGCCGACGGCACCCGCAAATGGCTGCTGCGCTTCGACGATGGCGAGGAAGCCGAATGCGTGTTCATCCCCGATGCCTGGCGCGGCACGCTGTGCGTCTCGTCGCAGGTCGGCTGCACGCTCAACTGCCGCTTCTGCCACACCGGCACGATGAAGCTGGTGCGTAACCTGACACCGGCCGAAATCGTCGGCCAGGTCATGCTGGCTCGCGACGCGCTCGGCGAATGGCCGGGCGAGGGCAAGGCGCTCGCGGCGCTGCCCGACGAGGATGACGACCAGGACGACTCCAGTGACGTAATCCCGATGTCGCTCAAGGGCCGGCCGGGCAGCAACTATACCTCGCAAGGCCGCATGCTGACCAACATCGTCATGATGGGCATGGGCGAACCACTGTACAATTTCGACAATGTTCGCGACGCGCTTGCCATCGTCATGGACGGCGAGGGGCTGGGGCTTTCCAAGCGCCGGATCACGCTCAGCACATCGGGTGTCGTGCCGATGATGGCCCGCGCCGGCACCGAAATCTGCGTCAACCTCGCTGTCTCGCTGCACGCCGTCAGCAAGGAAATCCGCGACGAGATCGTGCCCATCAACAAGAAATACGGGATCGACGAACTGCTCGCCGCCTGCGCCGCCTATCCGGGTGCCAACAACGCGCGTCGCATCACCTTCGAATATGTCATGCTCGCCGGCAAGAACGACAGTGATGCCGATGCGCGCGAACTCGTCCGGCTGATCCGCCACTATCGCCTGCCGGCCAAGGTCAACCTCATCCCGTTCAACCCGTGGCCGGGCTCCGCCTATGAATGTTCGTCGGACGACCGCATCCGCGCGTTCAGCGACATCGTCTTCAAGGGTGGGATCTCTGCCCCCGTCCGCACCCCGCGCGGCCGCGACATCATGGCCGCCTGCGGGCAACTGAAGTCGGCCAGCGAAAAGATATCCCGCGCGGACCTCGATCGGCGAGCGGCGGAGAAGGAGCTTAACTGGGGGTAGGAAGAATTGCCTCCGCCGGACGGAGGGGCTATGGGCCCCAGACCCCATTTTATTGGCTTACGCTTCAACAATATCGGTTCGGAACAAATCAGAAATGGGGTCTCGGCCTAAGGCCCCGGCCGCCGGAGGCGCCACTTGCTATCCTCCACCACCCCATACCACAGCACGATGCCGGCAAGGATTTCGGCGAGGACCAGCACCGCGGCGGCCGACACGCCGCTGGCCACCCAGACCATGGTGACGATCGCCAAGGGCGCCGCCAGCGCCAGGCCGGGCAGCGGGGAGACGGCGCCGCTGTCGGCGATGCCGCGGCGGCGCAGTTGCAGCGCCGCCAGCGCCGCGCCGATGAACAGCACCACCAGCAGCAGCGACGACACCACCGCCAGCGCGGCGAAGCTGCCGGCGATGGCGAGGCCGGTGGCGATGGCAACATGGGCGACGACGGCGCGCAGCGGCACGTGCGATGCCGCCAGCCGGACGAGCCCGGCAGGCAGCCAGCCGGCG
>JBBQWE010000187.1:0-2888 GCA_038210855.1 Sphingomonadales bacterium
CCCATGAAGCCAAGGTGATAGCCTGACGAGGCGCCGTAGAAGGCGAGCACACCGCCGTCGCCGAGCAATTGAAAACTGCGCGGGAAGGCGGTTTCGCCGGCGTGGCTGACGGCATAATCGGCGAGCTTGCCGCCGTTCAGCGCCCGATATTCGTCGAGCAGCGGCTGCCCGGCGGCTTCCCAAGCCTGCGCCGCTTCGGCACCGTCGGGAATGCCGGTGAACAGCGCCGCAAAGCGCGGATCGGTACGATCGATGGCGCCGACCGCGCCCTTCGTCTGCACGAACGCGGCGCGCGCCTGCGACGAGACAAGGCCCGTCACTGCCAGGCCGCTCGCCTTGGCCGTCTTCAGCGCATCGAGGCCGGTACCGGTCGCCGAACCTTCGATGAAGATCGTCTTGCCGCCGACGATCTGCAGCGTGGTGAACAGGCAGCGCACGATGGTGCCGAGGTTGAGGATGTAGCTGCCGGCCTGTTCGAGCGTCAGGTCGCCCGGAACGGGATGCAGCTGCGGCGCCTGCACGGCGAGGAACTGCGCATGGCTGCCGGTCTTGGTCTCGTAACCCTGGATCGAGAAATCGGCATACATCGGATCCCGGCCTGCAGCCGGCGACAGCAAATCGGAAGTGCCCGAATAGACCGCGACCATGTCACCGACCTTCAGCCGGCCCTGGCTACGCACTTCGCTGCCCAGCGCGGCAACGAGCGCGAGGCCGCCGGAGCCCGTGACCTGGACGTCTTCCTCATGGCCATCAAAAGGCGACACCGGAATACCGGTAAGCGCCCAGATGTCGTTGAAATTGACTTCGGACGTCAGCAGGTAGACCAGCGCTTCATTGGGTTCCGGCGTCGGCACCGGAACGATCAGTTCCTTCTCGTGGCTGGCAGGCTGGCCGAAGCGCGGCGCGCCGGTGTCCGCATCGCGGGCAATGCCGAAGGCATATTGATGGCCGGGCAGCGGCGTCACGCCCGGGAAAAACGCTGCGCCGCGGGCCAGCAGGTCACCCGCTGCCTCCAGCCGCTGCCCACGGGCTTCGTGATCGGCCTCGATATAGACGCCGTTGCGGCGCACCGGCAGCGGCGGTGCCTTTTTGTCGAGGAACAGCCGGATGCCGGTCTTGCCGCCCTGCGGATCGACGACGGCTTCGGCAAACAACTGCGCCTCGCGCTCAAGGCCGGCAGCCATGCCATCGGTCCAACCGGTGCGGATGGCATCGACGGCGCGATCACCGGCGGCATCGCGGCCGGCCCAGACCAGCTGGCGGCGGATGCGCTGCACGAAATCATCCTCCAGCGCCGCGTCGAGATCGACGGTGCCGGGGTGCTGCCATTCCGATTTCGCTGCCTTGCGGCGTTCGGCCCAGGTGCGGCCGAGCGGGCTCAATTCACCGTGGCGGACATATTCGCGCACCGCGGCGTGAGCGAGGCTGAGCGCATCATCGGCCCCGCTGGCCAGCGTTTCGACAAGGCCGATGGCATGGGCTGCCTCGCCATCGATGCTGCGGCCACCGAGGATGAGATCGAGCGCATCGCGCAGGCCATCAGGGCCGCGCTTGCCGGCGAGCAACCGCGGCAGGCGCTGGGTGCCGCCATAGCCGGGCAGCAGGCGCAGGCGGATTTCGGGCTGGCCGAAGCGGGCATGGCTTTCGGCAACGCGCCAATGGCAGGCGAGCGCGAATTCCATGCCGCCGCCGAGCGCGACGCCCTGGATGGCGGCGACGCAGGGCTTGCCCATCGTCTCGATCTTGCCGAACGCCAGCTGCGCGTTGTTGGGCAGCACGCGGGCTTCCTCGACACTGTGGATCTCGTCGAGGAACTGGCGGATGTCGGCGCCGGCAACGAAGCTCGCGGTGCCGTCGCCGGTGAAGACCACCGCCACGACATCGTCGCGGCGCGACAGATGTTCGACAACGATCACCAGCTCGTCGATGGCGCGTTCGTTGAGAGCATTGACCGGCGGGTTGGTGACGAAAACCGTCGCCACCTTCTTGCCGACATTCTCGTGCCCGGCCACCGCATTGTACTGGATACGGAAATAGCGGTAGCGGTCGAAGATCTGCTGGTCTTCGGAAAGCTGCTGCTTCTTCTGCCAGCGCGCGACGGCGCCGCGGATCTCGTCGAGGCTTTCCGGGTTGCGCAGCGTCGTGACGTCGCCGACGTCACCGCCCTCGACGAGCGCGCGCACCATGCGGCGCATGTATTTGCCCGACCGGGTTTCGGGGAACTGGCTGACTTCGATGAAGTCGCCGGGCACTGCAACGGCACCCTTTTCCTGGCGCACGAGATCGGAAAGGCGGCGGAAATCATCGCGCGTAAGCGTGCGGCCCGGGCCGGCGGTGACGAACGCAACCGGGGTCAGGCCCTTTTCGCGGTGCGGCGCGCCGACGACGAGGACGTTGCCGAGCGGCGAATCGGGATCGAGCTGCTTGTCGCGCAGGATGGCGCCTTCGATTTCCTCGGTGCCCATGCGGTGGCCGGAGACGTTGATGACGTCGTCCGACCGGCCGTGCAGCGAAAAGCCTTCATCGGCATGGCGAACGGCGAAATCGCCCTGGGTATAGGCCCAGACGCCCTGCCAGCGCCGCCAATAGCCATCGGCCCAGCGACCGAAATCGCCGCGCCAGTCACCGAGCACGGCGCCGTCCTCGACATGGAAATTTTCGGGATCCCCCCAGACGGTGCGCGCCAGATAGGGATAGGGCGCAGCGACGATGTCATCAACGTTTCGGGCCACCGCATGGGGACCGAGGAGATCGAAGGCGCGGTGCTACGCGACAAGTCGCTCGATCCCGATTCGCCGGTCGGCAACGTGCTTGTCGTCGGCGCGCCGCACCGCGAAAAGGGCCTGACGCCGCTGGCGTTCGTTGTGCCGGTTATCGGACGCAAGCTC
>JBBQWE010000188.1:0-2863 GCA_038210855.1 Sphingomonadales bacterium
GCCAATTTGCGCCTCGTCATCTCGATCGCCAAGAAATACACCAACCGCGGGCTGCAATTCCTTGATCTCATTCAGGAAGGCAATATCGGCCTGATGAAGGCGGTCGACAAGTTCGAGTATCGCCGCGGCTACAAGTTCAGCACCTATGCGACCTGGTGGATCCGCCAAGCGATCACGCGCAGCATCGCCGACCAGGCGCGCACCATCCGTATCCCGGTGCACATGATCGAAACGATCAACAAGCTGGTGCGCACCAGCCGCCAGATCCTGCACGAGATCGGCCGCGAACCGACGCCGGAAGAACTCGCCGAGCGGCTGTCGATGCCGCTCGAAAAGGTCCGCAAGGTGATGAAGATCGCCAAGGAACCGATCAGCCTCGAAACGCCGATCGGCGACGAGGAGGATTCGCACCTGGGTGACTTCATCGAGGACAAGAACGCCGTCATCCCGGTCGATGCAGCGATCCACGCCAATCTGAAGGAAACCGTGACTCGCGTGCTGGCCAGCCTAACTCCGCGTGAGGAACGCGTGCTGCGCATGCGCTTCGGCATCGGCATGAACACCGATCACACGCTGGAGGAAGTCGGCCAGCAGTTCAGCGTGACGCGCGAACGCATCCGCCAGATCGAAGCCAAGGCATTGCGCAAGCTGAAGCACCCGTCGCGGTCACGCAAGATGCGGTCGTTCCTCGACGTCTGATCGCCGGCGCAGGCTCCGCATCGGCAGCACTGGCGCGGCAGGCAGCCAGACGATACACGGTGTCAAGGTCGCCATTCGGCGCGCCTGTCATGGTGTGATCGGGACCGTCCAGTGCGACATCTGCTGCCCCTGGCCGTTCTGCTCGCCGGTGCTGCCGCGGCGCCGCCGGCCGATCCCGTTGCCGATCGCATCATCGCGGCGGCGCGTGCCACGACGCCGGCGCAACTGTCATTCGATCGCACCACCACCATGGTGCGCGACGGCGGCGGCAGCACGAACCGCACCGTCCGCATCGAACGCTGGGACGGCCGCCGCTGGAGCCTGGTGCGCGTCAACGGCCGCCCGCCAACGCCGGAGGAGCGCAAGGCCGCCGAAGCCGAAGCGCGCGCGGCGCCGGTGCCGGGCTATCATTGCCTCGCCGGGCTGGTCGCCGCTGCCACCGAACGCCGCACCGGTGCCGATGGCCGCACCATCCTCGTCATTCCGGTGCTGCCATCGGGATCGGTGCGCACCGACAGCAGCGACATTTCGCGCCACCTTTCGGGCGAAGCGGTGATCGGCACTGCCGCCGGCCAGCCGTTCGTCGAACGCCTGCACGTAAAATCGCGCGATGATTTCAAGCTGAACATGCTGATCAAGGTGACCAGCTTCGAACAGGTCAGCGAATATGGGCTGGATGCCGCCGGCCGGCCGCGGCTGCGCACGCAAACCGCCGACAGCCGCGGTTCGATGTTCGGTTTTGCCGGCGGCATGAAAAGCGAGACGACCTACGCCTATCGCTGAGGCGTGAACACCGGCGCCAGTGCTGCCTCGATTTCCGCCGTTGGAATCGCCCTTGCCGCGCTCGCAGGCCAGCCCGAATCGCCGGGAATGACGAACGCCAGCCGCTGGAAATCCGAAACCAGCCCGGCGCGGCCCAGCGCCAGCGTGGTACCGCGATCGACGATCGCCAGCCGATCGGCACCGCGCGCCGTTGCCAGCCGCGCCGCCAGCAGCAATGCCGCTTCATACTGGCTGTCGGCGAACGCTGCCCGCCGCAAGCGAACCTGCGCCGGGCCGGGCCCATCGATGCTAACACTCGCCGGGCGGCGCACGATGTCGCGGCCAAGCGCGTTGGCAACGGCTGCATCCTCCCAGCGCGGCCAGGCCAGCGCCATGGTGGCAAGCCGGCCACGACCGGCCGGCAGCGCGCCGAACATCGGCACCGACCGCGGGCTGAGCCTGCCGGCGCGATCGCGCAGCGCCGCCGCGGATGGCGACGCCGTGGCTGCTGCCGCGACGATCTGCAGCGCTTCGCCAGCCACGAAGGGTGCGAACGGCCGGGCCGCGGCGGCAGCCATGGCAAGCCGCTCGGCCTCGGCCCCCTGCCCCATCGCCAACCGTGCCTGCGCCTGCAGCAGCAGCGCCGAAACCGCCACACTGCGCGCGAACGCCGCCGCCTCGCGATCCCGCACCGGTACCGCGAGCGCCGCAGCGCCATCGTCGAAAGCTGCCGCAGCGTCACCGCGCTCGAGCCGCCGGATGCCGCGCATCGACAGTATTTCCGCCCGCCGCACCGGATCGCCGCGCACCCGGGCATCGCGCAGCGCCCGATCGCAGGCGGCGAGCCCGGCCTCGCCTTCGGCACGAGCGCGCGCGTCATCGGCCTCCCCCGGCCCGACGAGGCCGAGGTCGCGCAGCAGCGCCGGCACCCGCGCCAGGCCAGTCGCGGCACCGGCGCGCGCACCGCGGCCGTCGCAACGCAGCAGCGCCGATGGCTTGGCGGCAACGCTCGCAGGCGCTGCGAACATTGCAGCAGCGATGCCGCCGGCGATGCAGATGATGGCTGGCCGGCGCAATTCCACGCTGCCGTGATGCCCGGCGCCGCCGCCTCTGACAATCGCTGGATTGCAGCGGTGCGCCGCCATCTCTAGCGTCACGCGGCAGCAACCAGAACAGGCACTCACCCATGCGTTTCGAAGGCACCGGCGGCTATGTCGCGACCGATGATCTGAAAGTGGCGGTCAACGCCTCGGTAACGCAGCGGCAAGACGGTGCTGGCGGCGCAGATCGCAGCCGCCTTCGATGCGCCGCTGATCGAATGGAACGTCAAATCGACGACCAAGGCGCAGCAGGGCCTGTACGAATATGACGCCGTCAGCCGGTTGCGCGACAGCCAATTGGG
>JBBQWE010000189.1:0-2803 GCA_038210855.1 Sphingomonadales bacterium
CCGGCAGCCGAGGCGATGCTCATCAGGGCGGGGATCAACAATGCAGGGATCATCAGGGCGAGGGCGTGGCGCATGCGATGCCCCATGCCACCGCCGCCCGCCGCTTCCAACCCTGCTGGCCGCACTGTCCCCGAAATGTCACGAAACCCTGCCACCGCCGCGCAGTGACGGCGACGATCCTCTTTCTGGCATTGGCCAGCGCCGTGCCGGGCGCGGCGCAGGCGGCACCATTGCCGGCAGCCGACGCGCCGGCGCTCGACTGCCTCGCCGAAGCCGTGGCGCGCGAGGCCGGCGGCGAGCCACAGGCCGGCCAGCAGGCCGTCGCCGAAGTCGTCCTCAACCGCTTGCGCCACCGCGCCTATCCGAAATCGCTTTGCGGCGTCGTCAATGCCGGATCGGATCGCCGCACCGGCTGCCAGTTCAGCTTCACCTGCGACGGATCGCGCGCCCGAGCCGTTGCGCCGGCGGTGCTTGCCAGCGCGCGCCGGATCGCTGCCGATGCCCTTGCCGGCACCGCACCGCGGCGCACCGCCGGCGCCACGCACTACCACGCCGCCAGCGTCGCGCCGGTCTGGGCCGCCAGCCTGATCCGCCTCGGACGGATCGGTGCGCATGTCTTCTACCGCCTGCCCGGCGCCGAAGTCGCCAGCGCCGCGCCGATCGTCACCGATGCGGCCGAGGCCGTGCCGGCACCCACGCCCTTCGCCCCCTGGGGGCTGTTGCCGTCACCGCCGCCGCCTCATTCATAGGCCCGCACCACATAAGGCCGCAGTTCGGTGCCGGTCAGTTCGATGATGACGGTGCGTTCGGCGCGGCCGCCGCCCGGCAGCAGCGCCACGACATGAACCCCGAGCGGCCGGCCGACGACCTGTTTGGCATCGACGAAATCCAGCGCCGTCGTCTGGCCGGCAAGCTCCCGGGCCCGGGCGATCGCTTGCGGGCCGCCGCCGCCTTCGCCGTACATCACCGCCAGCGCTTTGGGCTGCGAATAGCGGATTTCGAACACGCCGCCGGCAAAATGCACCGTCACGAACGGCGCCAGCTGCGCCACCAGCCGCGGCGTGAAACCGCGAATCCGCGCCATTTCGCCCACCGACGACAGCGGCCCGTTGCGGATGGTCTGGCCCTGGCGGGCGTACCAGGCGCTTTCGGCGCCGTTCAGCCGCGGCTCGTCATCGTCGTCGAGCCAATCGAGGAAGCTGTCGCGCGCCACCTCATTGGCTTCGCCGACGACACCGACCGATTCGAGCATCGCCCGCACCTGGCCCTCGTCGATCAGGTTGAGCGGGATCTTGCCGCGTTCGTCGTCGATCCGCACCAGCAGCCGCGCTGCGTCGAACCGCGCCTCGCGAACCCGCCCGTCCATCGTCCAGCGCGTCCGGTCGTCGCTGTCGAGCAGGCGGTAGATCGCCAGCGCCACGCCGGCATCGACGGCGGCGGCGGCGCGCGCCTGTTCGATTTCGGCCTCGCCGCTGATCACCGCGGCGCGCATGCCCGTCACCTGGCCGAGCGCCAGCATGGCGAACACCACGATCGCCGCCACTGCCGCCACCAGCGCATAGCCGGCCTCGCGCTGGTCCGGCGCAGCCATCAGCGCGCCGCCGCGATCATGGGATCTTGCCCTGGGTCCGGAACGGTTCCAGCGTCTTCAGCTTGGCGCGCAGTTCCTCGGTCACGGCGCGGCCATCATCGACGGTGCGCAGCACGGTCGGCTTCAACAAGATGATGAGTTCGGTGCGATTGGCCGAATTGCTGTCGCGGCCGAACAGGAAACCGCCGAGTATCGGGATGCGCGACAGGATCGGCACGCCGGCCTTGGTAACGGTCTTGGAATCGGTGAAAAGCCCGCCGATGGCGAGCACCTGGCCATCCTGCGCGGCGATCGTCGAAGCGACACGGCGGGTGGTGAAGGTGGGCGAATCGATGCCGCTCGACTGGGTGTCGCTGATGCCGCTGACTTCCTGGCTGATGTCGATCAGCACCAGCCCGCCGGCGTTGACGCGCGGGGTGATGCGCAGGATGACGCCGGTATCGCGATAGGTCACCGAATTGACGATCGGCGAATCGGGGTTGACCACGCCCACGGCGCTCTGCGTGAGGATCGGCACCTGGTTGCCGACCTGCAGCGCCGCCGTCTGGTTGTTGAGCACCAGCAGCTTGGGCGCCGAAACCACCTTGACGTTGGTGCGGGTTTCCAGCGCGTTCAGCGTCGCGTTGATGTTGTTGCTGCCGTAGAAGAACGAGAAGCCGGGCACGAGCCGCGTCGGGTTGACGCCGGTAGTCTCGCTGAGCGCGAAATTGGCATCGCCGGCCTGGAAGTTCCACTGCACGCCGAAACGCAGCGCGTCGGTCAGCGTCACTTCGGTGATCGCTGCCTCGATCAGCACCTGCGCCGGCGGCACGTCGAGCTTGCGCAGCGCATCCTCGACCACGGCATAGTCGCGCGGGCTGCCATAGACGACGACGGCATTGTTGACCTCGTCGGCGTTGATCCGCACCGCCAGCCCGGCAAGGCCGGGCGCGCTGTCGTTGCCGCCGGCGGTGCCGGCCGGGCCGCTGGCACGCGCGGCGGGGGCAGCACCGGCGCGGGCAGCCGGCGCGGGTACCGCATCGCCGTTCTGCTGGTTGGCGAAAGGATCGGCCGTAGCGCCGCCGCCGCCATCGCCGCCGGTGCCGAAAGCACTGCCCAGCGTGCGCGCCAGATCGCGAGCCCGGCCGTTCTGGACGCGGTAGACGAACAGCCGCGGCCCGGCGCTTTCGCCCTCGCGGTCGAGGATCTCGATCCAGCGGCGAACATCGTCGA
>JBBQWE010000190.1:0-2381 GCA_038210855.1 Sphingomonadales bacterium
CCCCCCAAGATCTGCTGACGATATTTGTGAGCGAACGCCAGCCCGGTACCAAGCGGCACCTGCGCCGCGACGATGCCATGGCCGCCGTAAAAACCATGTTCGACGCTGAACATGTGCATCGATCCGCCCTTGCCGCGCGAAATGCCGGCAGCACGCCCGGTCAGTTCCGCCATCACTGCGTTGGCGGGGATGCCGGCGGCGAGCATATGGCCATGGTCGCGATAGCCGGTGATGACCGAGTCGGTTTTTGCCAGCGCTGCCTGCATGCCGACGACAACGGCTTCCTGGCCGATGTAGAGGTGGCAGAAACCGCCGATCATGCCCATGCCGTAAAGCTGCCCGGCACGTTCCTCGAACCGGCGGATCAGCAGCATCTGGCGGAAATGGCCGACCAGTTCCGCCCCGCTGGCGGCAGCGCGCGGCGGCTGCGGCGGCCGCGGCCAGTCGGTGGGGGCGGTCCCGGAAGCGGTTGCGGCTGCGGTCGCGAGCGCAGGCGCCGCCGTCACGGCCTTGGTGGAGCGCGCCATGTCCTTGTCACCTCATGCTTGTCGCTGCTGCTATAGCGACCCAAACGCCGCGGTCTCAACCCCGGCTGCGCGCTTCGGCAGGGTCGGGACCCAGCGGGACGATGACTTCATCGGGCTGCACGACGTTGAGGTCGCGGCGCACCATCTCGTCGGCAAGGTCGCGATCGACATGGGCCGGATCGAGCAACTGCAACTGGCGATCGAGCGCGGCGCGGGTTTCGCGGCGCTGGGCGACCTGCAATTCCAGCTGCTGTTTTTCGGCACGATATTCGCGCCAGGAGAGAACGCCGGTCGGCCCGGCGATGGCATGGCCGATGAAATAGACGGCCGCCATGATGCACAGCGCCGGCAGGGCGGCGCGGCGCGTGGCTCCGACAAAGGCGGTGCGGCTGTCCATGGCGCCAAAGGATTAGGCCGCCGGCGCGCCGGCTGCAAGCGGCGCGAGGCTGGCGCCATGGGGAGTGGCAGGCCGGGTTCAAATCGCTATGCACGGCACAACGAATTGCCTTGGGGAACTGCTGCCATGACTGCCATCAACAATGTCGTCGATCTGTCGCACGATGGCGAAATCGCCATCATCACCATCGATTCGCCGCCGGTGAACGCGCTCAGCGCCGATGTCCGCGATGGCCTCGACGGCGCGTTCCGGGCGATCGGGCCCGAGGCGAAAGCGATCGTGCTGATCTGCGCCGGGCGCACCTTCATCGCCGGCGCCGATATTTCCGAATTCGGAAAAGCCCCGCGCGGTGCCTCGCTCCACGCCGTGCAGGATGCGATGGAGGCAGCGCCGGTGCCGGTGGTCGCGGCGATCCACGGCACCGCGCTCGGTGGTGGCCTCGAAGTGGCGCTGTGCGCGCATTATCGCGTTGCCGACGCCCGCGCCAAGTTCGGCCTTCCCGAAGTCAAGCTTGGCCTGTTGCCCGGCGCCGGCGGCACCCAGCGGCTGCCGCGCATCGTCGGCGCGAAAAAGGCGCTCGAAATGGTCACCAGCGGTGCACAGATGAACGCCGCCGATGCAGTTGCCGCCGGGCTGGTCGATGAAATCGCCAGCGGCGACCTCAAGGCTGCCGCCATTGCCTTTGCTCGGGTGGTCGTCGCCGAAGCCCGGCCGCTGAAGAAAGTCCGCGACGATGCCTCGCGGCTGGGCGGCAGTGCCGAGGAACTGGCGCCGATGTTCGCGGCCTTCCGCGCTGCCAACGCGCGCGCCTTCAAGGGCTTCGAGGCACCCGAAGCCAATATCAAGTGCATCGAGGCGGCCGTCGCCCTGCCGTTCGAAGACGGCATGACGGTCGAACGTTCCGAATTCGTGAAACTGATGGGCGGGCTGCAAAGCGCAGCGCAGCGCCATGTCTTCTTCGCCGAACGCCAGGCGGCGAAAATCGACGGCCTGCCCGCCGACGCGACGCCGCTGGCGATCGCCCGCGTCGGCATCATCGGCGCCGGCACCATGGGCGGCGGCATCGCCATGAACTTCCTCAGCACGGGAACGCCGGTCACCATCGTCGAGACCAAACAGGAATCCCTCGATCGCGGCGTCGCCGTCATCCGCCGCAATTACGAGAACAGCGCCAAAAAGGGCCGGTTCAGCATGGACGAAGTCGAAGCCCGCATCGGCCGGCTGACGCCGACGCTGGCCATCGAGGACCTCGCCGATTGCGACCTGATCATCGAAGCGGTGTTCGAGAACATGGCCGTAAAGAAGGAAATCTTCGCCAAGCTCGATGGCCTCGCCAAGCCCGGCGCCATCCTTGCCACCAACACCAGCTATCTGAATGTCGACGAGATTGCCGCCGCCACGCAGCGGCCGGAAAGCGTCGTCGGCATGCATTTCTTCTCGCCCGCCAACGTCATGCG
>JBBQWE010000191.1:0-2372 GCA_038210855.1 Sphingomonadales bacterium
CGCCGCCGGAAAACCCGCCGCGCGGCATCACCGCCATCGCCGGCCGGTCGATCCTGGCCGGCGTGACGGTGGCCAATTTGTCGCCGGCCTATGCCCAGGAACTGGGCGCCGGCTTGCCCGAACAGGGCGTCGTGGTGGTGCAGATCGCCGGCGGCGCCCCGGCGGCCCGGCTCGGCTTCCTGAAGCCCGGCGACCTTATCGAAGCGGTCGGCGGCCGCGCGGTGGCGACGGCGAGCGAAGTCGTGGCGCTGGCCGGGCAGGGGGCAACGTCGGTGCGCTTCAACCGCGCCGGCCAGCGGGCGGAATGCGGCGTGGCAGCGGCGGGGCAGTTCGTCTGCCGGACCTGAGCCGGCGCGTCACTCGCCACGGGTGATGTCCGAAAACCGCCAGACTTGCGGCGCCGGGCGAGCTACATCGCCGGCATGACGTTGCTCGACCCCGCCACCTGCTACGCCGCCATCGAGCGCCGCGACCCGGCCTGTGACGGCGTGTTCTTCGTCTGCGTGGTATCGACCGGCATCTACTGCCGCCCGGTTTGCCCGGCGCGGACGCCGCTGGCGAAGAACTGCCGTTTCGTCGCCAGCGCCGCTGAAGCAGTCGCCGCCGGTTTTCGCGCCTGCAAGCGCTGCCGCCCGGAAAGCGCGCCGTTCTCGCCGGCGTGGAACGGCACCGCCACCAGCGTCAAGCGAGCGCTCGACCTGATCGATGCCGGCGGCCTCGATCGCAGCGAAGCCGCATCGGTGCCGGGCGAAGCGCTTGCCGACAAGCTCGGCGTCGGCGCTCGCCAGGTGCGGCGGCTGTTCGCCCGGCACCTCGGCGTTTCGCCGGTGGCGGTGGCGCAGGCGCGGCGGCTGGCGCTGGCAGTCAAGCTGATCGACGAAGGCCGGCTGTCGATGGCCGAAGTCGCGGCAGAGGCCGGGTTTGGCAGCGTTCGCCGCTTCAACGAAGTCTTTGCCGCGGTTCATGGCGAAAGCCCCAGCGCGCGTGCGCGCCGAACGAAAACCAGCGCGCGTGCGCGCCGAACGAAAACCAGCGCGCGTTCGCGCCGAACGCAGGCTTCGGTGCCCGCTCGCCGCATGAAAGGCCCGACGATGCTGACCCTGACGCTTGCCATCTATGCCGCCCCGGTCGGCGAACTGCTGCTGGTAACCGACGACGAAGCGCAACTGCGCGCGCTCGATTTCCACGATTTCCGTGAGCGCATGCACCGGCTGCTGGCGCGCCATTACGGCGATTTCGCGCTCGAACCCGGCCCGGCGCCGCCTGCCATCGTCGCCGCGCTCGATGCCTATTTCGCCGGCGACGTGGCGGCGCTCGACAGCGTTCCCGTCGCCACCGGCGGCACCGAATTCCAGAAGACGGTGTGGGCGGCGCTGCGTGCCATCCCGCCGGGCCAGCCTTGCGGTTATGGCGCGCTTGCCGCCCGCATCGGCAAGCCCGGCGCGGCGCGGGCGGTGGGGCTGGCCAATGGCAGCAACCCGATCGGCATCGTCGTGCCCTGCCACCGGGTCATCGGCGCCAATGGCACGCTGACCGGCTATGCCGGCGGCGTCGATCGCAAGGCCTGGCTGCTGCGCCACGAGGCGCGGCCGGCGGCGGAGTGACGATCAGGCGGTGGCGGCCTGGCGCCGGCGCCGCACCGCGCCGCCGATCATGCCGAAGCCGGTGATGAACATGGCCCAGGCGCCGGGTTCGGGAACGCCCGCCACCTGCACATCGGTGATCAGATTGCCATAGCTCTGCCGGCCCCCGACATCGCGCGACGCGAAGGTGATCCGGGCCTCGGCCGCATCGGCAACGAAGCGGTGGCCTTTTTCCAGCCAGCCGGCAAAGCCGTTGCTGTGCTGCACGGCGATCGACCGGCCGTCGATCAGCACGTCGAGCCACTGCGGCCCAGCGTTGGCCCGGCCGGCAAAGGCCCATCCCAGTTCATAGGCACTGCCGACTTTCAGGCCGGTCACGACTTGCGAGACCGAACCGAGGCGGTTGGCGTTGACTTCCAGAACCTGGCAGCCCGGCGTGAAGCAGGTGGCGCCATAGACGCCGGCGCGGCCGATTTCGATGAAGTCGCCGGTGTCGCTGGTCCATCCCGGGATCGCGGTATATTGCCCCCAGGCACCACCGACGCTCGGTTGATCGAAGCTGCCGTTGATCACCATATGGGTGGCGAGCGCCGGAGCGCTGGCCGCGGCAGCAGCAAGTGCCGCCGCGGCCCAGAACAATGCCTTCATGAATTACACCTTCCGCAACAAGAACCGAACGAGGCGGAAAGCCATGGCATGGCCGCGCCGCGACGGGCAGGCGACAAGAGGGTAAACGAGCCGCGGGAATGGTTAGCGGCAGCCGACCATGTCTTGCCGCTGGCGGCAGTT
>JBBQWE010000192.1:0-2305 GCA_038210855.1 Sphingomonadales bacterium
CGGGGACCAGCAAGTTCAACTGTCGCAAGCTGTTCAACCTGGCGCTGGAGGGCATTGTTTCCTTCTCTACCGCGCCGCTGAAGATCTGGACCTATGTGGGGCTCGGCGCCGCGCTTTTCGCCATATCTTTCCTGCTGTTCGTCATCGGGCGGACGCTGGTGACCGGCGTCGATGTGCCCGGCTATGCCTCGCTGATTTCCGTGATCCTGCTGTTCAACGGGCTGATCCTGACCGGGCTGGGGGTGCAGGGCGAATATATCGCCCGCATCTTTGCCGAGGTGAAGGGCCGGCCGCTCTACCTGATCCGCGAGGAGATCGGCGCCCGCAGCGGAATGATCGATGGCGGAAGGGCGGCACCGGCCCGCTCCCCCGCCCTGCCACCCAAGTGATTTACGCTTTGGGTGGCAGGGCGGGCTGGCCGGGTGGGGGAGCGGCCGGTGCCGACTTCCCCGAGACAAGATCGCCTCAACGTTTCACCGCCCGCACCAGCGCGCTCGTTCCGCCCAGCCGGTTGATGCCCATCACCGCGACTTCGGCGCGGCAGAGGTTATAGAGGATGGAATTCACCAGCGGGCTGTAACGGCGCATGTCGCTTTCGGGTTCGGCCCGGGGCTGCGTAAGCGTCTTGGCAAAGCGGACGCCGGCAACCAGCGGCAGCACGGCGCCATAGAAATAGACGCCCTTTTCGATCGTCAGCCCGGCCCGGACCAGCACCGCCTCGATCCCGGCGAGGGTATAGCGGCGATAATGTTCGAGGAAGACGTCATGGCCGCTCCACAGCCACTGGAACGCCGGAACGGTAACGACGAAGCGCGCGCCGGACGGCACCTTGCCGACATAATCGGCGACGAGGCCGACATCGTCCTCCACATGTTCGATGACGTCCATCATAAGCACCAGATCGGCATTGCTGTGCGCCAGCGAGGTGCGAAAGCCGATCGGCTTGCCGGCGACATGCGAGTCACGATCGGCGGGGTAGCCGAGATCGACGCAGGTAGCGCGCCGCGCACCGGTGCGGGCGAGCAGCGCCTTGGAAAAGAACCCGGACCCGGCGCCGATATCGAGCACTTCGGTGACGGGAACGCCCTTGACCAGTGCGGTGAGCGCATCGAGCTTGGCCTGGTAATACCAGTGGCTGTCGACCTGCGACCCAAGCAGATGTTCTTCTTTCAGATCCATCAGCGCGGCTCCGGCAATCGAACGAGGGTGAAACGCCCGGCGCTGGCCTCGACAAGGGCGTCGGGCGGCAGGGCAAGCGCGCTGCCGTCGCACATCAGCAGCCACGGGAAGCCGGCCGTGACGGCGCCGCTGACGACGCGATCGAAATAACCCGGCGCGCGGCGTTCGGCAAAGCTCGGCCGCCGCGATGCCGCGACGGCAGCCGCCAGCGGGCCGCCGAGTTGCAGCGGTTGCTGGCTGGCATTGGCGAACAATCGGCCGACAGCGCGATGTTCGGCGATCAGCCGCGGCCCGTACATCTGGCAGCGGCGACGCGGATCGAGGCGTTCGGTGCCGGTAAACAATGTTTCGACCATGGCGCCGGCCGGCAGCGCTGCCGCGACGCGAGCGAAATCGGCATCGTCGCGGGCATAGCCCTGCCAGTCGACAGCGATCGCCGCCAGCCGCAGCGCCGCGACCGCGACCAGCACGCCAACCGCCGCCGGCGCACTGCGCAGCCCGCCGATGCCGTCGCCGATGCGCAAGGCGCCGACCAGCAGCAGCGCGAGGAACAGCGGCATGCGATCGGCGACGAAACCGACCCCGAACAGCGCCGGCGGCACCACCACCACCAGCACGCCGCCCAGAACCAGCGCCAGCCACGCTGCTCGCGGCAGTTTCAGATCACCGCGGCGCAGCAGCCAGGCGAGCGCCGCGAGCGTCACCACGAACGTCGCTGCATCGAACCACAGGCTGGGCCCTTCGGCGACGCGGACGATGGTCTGCAGGCGGTATTCGATCAGCGTGCGGATCCGGTCGGCGAGCGCGCCGGCGCGGCGCAGGCGGGCGATGCTTTCATCGGCGTTGGTCAGGCCTTCGGCGCTGCGCGCTGTCGTCGTCTGCACGAACAGCAGGACGGGGATCACCGCCTGCACCGCCAGCGCCGCCAGCGACCGGGCCAGCGTCGCCAGCCGGCGCGGCCGCGCCTGCAGCCACAAGCCGATCTCCAGCGCGCCGAGCGTCAGGCCGTATAGCGCAAACGCCACGCCGTGCACCATGAAGATGGCGGCGGCAGCAACGATCGCCACCGGCAGCGCCACCGCCAACCGGTGCCGCCACATCAGCCACCAGCCGCAGCCTGCGAACA
>JBBQWE010000193.1:0-2068 GCA_038210855.1 Sphingomonadales bacterium
GCTGCGCGGCCTCCACCCGCCTGGCCGCGACCCTAAATCGCCGCCGTGCCGGTTAACCAACTTGTTCGCAACCCGCTCTGGGGTCTGCTCGGCCCGAGAGCTGTCGGTACCGGCCGACTGCAACCGACTCCAGCAGCGCGCGTGCTCATCGCGGCAGCACCACGGTGACGCGGTTGCCGCCGGGACGGGCGTCGTAGCGGACCTCGCGTGCCAGCCGGCGGGCCATCGCGATGCCCAGACCGCCTTCGGGCGCCGTGGCGATATCGTCGAGCGGTGCCGGCGCGGTTCGGGCGAGCGGATCGAACGCCGGGCCGTCATCGTCGAAGACCAGCGTCACCACATCGGCTCCCGCGGTCAGCGTGATATCGAGGCGCTGGCCCGATCCGGGGGTGAAGCCGTGGCGGATGGGGTTGCTCGCCAGTTCCTCGAAAATCACTTCCAGCCGGTTGCGCGCGCGCGGCACGAGGCCGGCAAGCGCGGCAAATTCCTCTACCGCCGGCAGCGCCGCCGCGATTTCGGCGATGTCGTTGGCGAGCCGCAGCACGAGGCCGCCGGCATCGAGGCGGCGAACCTCCATCGCGGCGCCGCGGTCAGGCCAGTGCCTGCGCCAGCGCCGCGGCTTCGTCGCCGGCGACCGGGATGATCTCGTCGAGCCCCATCGTCTCGATGATGTCGCGAACTTCCTCGGTCGGCGCGAACAGGATCATCTTGCCGCCCTTGGCAGCGCGGACGCGGCCGGTGCTGATGAACATGCGCACGCCGAGCGAGGCAAGGAAGCTGACCTGCGCCAGATCGATGATCACCGGCAGCGGCGACGACGCAACCCGCGCGCTGAAGCCGAGCTCGGCCTGGTGGACGCCAGCGGTATCGAGACGCCCGTCGAGGCGCACTTTCAGAACGGCGCCTGTTTCCTGATATTCGGCCTGCATGACGATCCCCGCTATGGCAGGCGGACTTTGACGAGCGAGAAGTCATCGTCTAGCGCGCCGCTGGGCACTTCGGCACGCATGGTGCGCAGCAGCGCCTGGGCTTCGCCGGCCGGGTCGTCGCAGTGCTTGCCGATCAGCGCGGTGAAATCGCCGAGCGTCCAGCGCCGCGAGACATGATCGACGATTTCGAAAACGCCGTCGCTGAACAGGTAGAGGCTGGCATCGGCCGGCATCTGCGTCTCGTCGGCGCGGAATGCGCGGTCGGCGACGGCGCCGATCATCGGATTGCGCGTGCCGATGGCGCGAAGCTCTTCGCCGGCCAGCAGCCATGCCGGATGATGGCCGGAGGCACGGGCACAGGTTCAGCGCGTCGCGGATCGATTCACGGTCGTGACATTCGATGTTGTGACGTCGCTCGACCCCATCCGTCGTTTCCGTGCGATCGGCAGCTGGCCGCGCGTATAGGATTACCGCATCGGTGCGGCGGCCGTGGCGCATGGTGCCGATACCATCGTCACCTGGAACATCCGCGACTTCCAAAAGCTGTTCCCGGCGCTGCGGCTGGCGACGCCAGTGGCGCTGCCGGCAGCGCCGGGATAGCGAGCGGCCTTCAGTTCTTCGCCTTGTCGACCAGCGCGTTCTTGCCGATCCACGGCATCATGGCGCGCAGCCGGGTGCCGACTTCCTCGATCGGATGGGCCTTGGCAGCGATGCGGCTGGCCTTCAGTTCGGGCTGGCCGGCGCGATTGTCGAGGATGAAGTTCTTCACGAACCGCCCGGCCTGGATATCGGCGAGCACGCGCTTCATCTCGGCCTTGGTTTCCGGCGTGATGATGCGCGGCCCGGTGGTGATGTCGCCATATTCGGCGGTGTTGCTGATCGAATAGCGCATGTTGGCGATGCCGCCTTCGTACATCAGGTCGACGATCAACTTCACTTCGTGCAGGCATTCGAAATAGGCCATTTCCGGGGCATAGCCGGCCTCGACCAGCGTTTCGAAACCGGCCTGGATCAGATGGGTGAGGCCGCCGCACAGCACCGCCTGTTCGCCGAACAGATCGGTTTCGCATTCCTCGCGAAACGAGGTCTCGATGACCCCCGAACGCCCGCCGCCGATGGCGGAGGCATAGGACAGCGCC
>JBBQWE010000194.1:0-1901 GCA_038210855.1 Sphingomonadales bacterium
TGCCACCAGCCGTCGCGCTGCCGGCCTTCGAAGTGCGCATCGATCAGCGGCCGCATCGCCGGGGAAACCGCCGCCGTCGCAGGTTCGGCGGCTGCCGTCATGAGCGCCGCTTCGATGAATGCCGGGCCCCACAGCAGCCGATCGTGCTGGCCCTCGTGGCCTCCGACATCGGCACGGATCAGTGTGCCCGCAGCCATCCCGGCGCGGATCAGCAACCTCGTGCCCGCTTCCTCACCGGCGCTTTCGGCATGTGCCAGCATGGCCAGAGCGGCGTCCGCCGCCTGCATGCTGGTGCTTTCCAGATCGTCCGACGGCCCTGTTGCCCAGATGATCTGCAGCGAATCCCCGACGATGTCGACGATGGTGCCGCAATGCCGCTCGGCAATGTCGGCAAGCGCTCCCAGCAATGTATCCATCAGCGTCGCCAGCCGATCGGCGCCACGCCGGCCATGCTGCGCCTCCAGCTCGGCGGTGAGCACCGTGAAGCCCGACACGTCGACGACGAGCACCGATCCCTCGAAGGTGTCGGCCCGTGGCGTATGCCGCGTTGCGGCCGGCGGCGCATGCCGCGTTGCGGCCGGTGAAGAATGCCGCGTTGCGTCCGGTGGCGAATCCCGCGTTGCGTCGGGTGCGGACCGCCCCGCCGCTGTCGGCGACGGATCCTGCAGCGCGGCAGGCATCGCCGTTAACCGGCCTTGGCGCGGAGCGTGCCGGCAATCGCCAGCGCTGCGCGCGCGCCGCTTCGGGCCGCCGATTCGGCGGCGCCCGCGTTCAACCCGTTCAAAGTCCAGTCGCCCGCCAGAATGAGATTGGAAAAGCCGGACTGGTCGGCATCCATGCGGGTGTAGACGCTGTTCTTGGGCGACTGCACATAGAGTTCGGACGGGCTGGTGTTGGCGCGGATATACTGCCGCGTCAGCGGATCGCCGCCGTCGCCTGGTGCCGGATCGAACAGCAGCGCCGGATCGAAGGCATAGGGTGACGCCGCAGCGGTGGCGCGCGGCCAGAAGGTGGCCGTGCTTGCGGCCAGCCAGGCTTTTGCCTCGGCAAAGGCTTTCCGGGTGGCCGGTTCGCCGTCTTCTGGACCGGGCAATTGCCCGCAGAGGTAGATGATGCCCTGCGGCCGCTGCGCCCCGTTCCAGGTTTCACGCGACAGGAGATGCGTCATGTCGGCCCAGGCGCTGTAGGGCTGCGGCGCGCCCGCCACCGTCCGGTCGCCGCCGTGCCAGCCCAGATCATCGAGCGTGCGGGTGGTCCACAGCTGCATGGCAACCGTGCGCGTGAGAGACAGCGCGTTGAACATGCGCCCCCATTGCGGAACGCGGGCGGGAAGCTGCGCGCAAACCTGCTTCAGCCCGCCAACCGATATGCCGATGATGATCGAATCGAAATCTACCCCGTGCACCAGCGTTTTCGCGATATCGCCGGCACCGGGCAGCTCCAGATGATCGTCTTCGAAATTGCGCCGCGAGGCGCGCAGTGCGGCACCGTCGGCGATCTGGTCCCACCGCGGCTCGGCCGGCCAGCCCTGCAGCGGCGCGTCGGCCGGCCAGCCCGGCAGCGGCACCTCGATCATCGGCTGGTAGGGCAAGGTCGGCTCGGCCAGCTGCGCCTGCTCCACCAGATCGATGCTTGCGATGCTGTAGCCGGTTTCGTGCGGGTTCAATTGCGTGATGCGGTTGAAGAATTTGAAGGTGACGCCGCGCTTCAGCAGCGCCAGATACAGGGGCGCGATCACCACATCGCCCATCGCCCCCTTCATCTTCCAGAAGAAATGCCCCTTGTAGCCAAGGCCGAGCAGCAGAAACGATCTGAGCGCCGTGCCGGCGGCAAAGCAGCGGACGCGCTCGTCGCCGCCATGGCCATAGCCGAAGACATAGTCGTAGGCCGAGGTGATGACC
>JBBQWE010000195.1:0-1830 GCA_038210855.1 Sphingomonadales bacterium
GATGCGGCACCTCGGCCATACGCCGATCGCCTTCAAGGACGTGACCGGCGGACCGAAAGGAAATCGGGACTTTGCCCAGGTGCCGCTGCGCGCCGCGACGGATTACGCTGCCGAGGACGCCGATGTGACTTTCCGGCTGCACTGTGTGTTTCGCGACCGGATGTGGCGCGAACAGGCGACGACGATCTATGAAAGCGTCGATCGTCCGGTGCTGCCGGTGATCGCCGAAATGGAGCTTGCCGGCGTCCTCGTCGATCGCAGCGCCCTCGCCGGCCTGTCGGCGGCTTATGAGATCGAGATCGCCCGGCTGGAAGGCGAGATTCACGAAGCTGCCGGCGGGCCGTTCGCCATCGGCAGCCCCAAGCAGCTGGGCGAAGTGCTGTTCGAACGGATGGGGCTGAAATCCGGCAAGAAATCATCGAAGACCGGCGCCTGGACCACCGATGTCACCGAACTCGAACGCCTGGCCGGCGAAGGCGCCGAAATCGCCACCAAGGTGCTCGACTGGCGCCAGCATTCGAAGCTGAAATCGACCTATACCGACGCGCTGCAGGCGCAGATCAACCCCGCCACCGGGCGGGTTCACACCAATTATGCGCTGGCATCGACCTCGACGGGGCGATTGTCGTCGAACGACCCCAATCTGCAGAACATCCCGATCCGCACCGAGCTCGGCCGCCGTATCCGCCATGCCTTTGTCGCGGCACCCGGCCATGTCCTGATGGCAGCCGACTACAACCAGATCGAGCTGCGGCTGGTCGCCCATATCGCCGATGTGCCGGAACTGAAGGCAGTCTATTCCGAGGGCGGCGATGTCCATGCGCTGACGGCACGCGAAGTGTTCGGGGAGGTGACCCGCGACACCCGGGCTCGCGCCAAGACGATCAATTTCTCGATCATCTACGGCATTTCGGCGTTCGGCCTTGCCCAGCGCCTCGGCATCGATCGCGGCGAGGCGGCGCGCTACATCGACCTGTATTTCAGCCGCTTCCCGGGCATCCGCAATTATATGGCCGAGACCATCGTCACCGCGAAGGACAAGGGCTTCGTCACCACGCTCTTTGGCCGCAAATGCCATGTGCCGATGATCCATTCGAAGAACCAGGGCGAGCGCCAGTTCGGCGAACGCGCCGCGGTCAACGCCCGTGTCCAGGGCACCGCGGCCGACATCATCAATCGCGCCATGGTGGCGATGCCGCCGGCACTCGCCGCTGCCGGGCTGACGGGAACGCGGATGCTGCTGCAGGTCCACGACGAACTCGTCTTCGAAGTCCCCGATGCCGAGGCCGCGGCCGCGCCGGCGGTGATCCGCGCCGTGATGGCCGACGCCCACCGCCCGCTCGTCGAGCTTTCGGTGCCGCTTGGCGTCGAGATCGGCGCCGGGCCAAGCTGGGGCGACGCGCACTGACCGGGGCTTGTCGGTAAGGCAGTCCTGCCTTGCCTCGGCTCCATGGTACAGTTGACTGTCACTGCCAAGGGCCAGGTCACGTTGCGCCGCGAACTGCTCGATCACCTCGGCGTGCGGCCGGGCGACCGGATCGATGTCGAAAAGCTTCCCGACGGCCGGATCACCGCTCGCGCCGTTCCGCAGAAAGGGCGGCTCGCCGACCTGGCCGGCGCGTTGCGTCGTGACGATCAGCCCAGCCTGACACTGGCGGAAATCGACGCCGCCATCGCCGCAGCCGGCCGCTCGCTGGGCGGCAGTGTGTTCCTGTCGTTCGACCGCCCCGCCCTGTCGGGGCAGCAGCCGGCGGGATATCCAGCGCAACGTCACACGGGCGTGACCGGACCGCCCCCCCCCGCAGCCCCACCCCTAGCGCCCGCGGTCTG
>JBBQWE010000196.1:0-1742 GCA_038210855.1 Sphingomonadales bacterium
GCAGCGTCACCACCGCCGCCAGCAGCCGCGGCGCGACAAGATAGCGGAACGGATCGGTTCGCAGCGTCGCCAGCGCATCGATCTGTTCGGTAACGCGCATCGTGCCGATTTCCGCCGCCATCGCCGAAGCGACGCGGCCGGCAACCATCAGCCCGCCGAGCACCGGGCCAAGCTCGCGGACGATGCCGATGACGGTCACCGCCGGGACTGTCGACGCCGCGTTGAAGCGGGTGCCGCCGATGAAGATCTGTTGCGCCAGCGCCGATCCGGTGAACAGCGCCGTCAGCCCGACCACCGGCAGCGAGAACCAGCCGATGACCAGCATCTGCTCGGCGATGCGCAGCGGATAGAAAGGCGGCGTCACCATGCGGCGCAGCGCCAGCACGGCAAAGCCGGCGAGCCGCCCGATGCCGGCAAAGACATCGAGGACGATGGCACCGATGGCGATCAGGGCGTGGGCGACAAGCTCGATCACGCAACCAGCCGTTCGAAGCGCCGGCCGAGCCCGGTCAGCAGTTCATATTCGGACCGGCCCGAGGCAATTGCCGCGCGGCCGAGATCATAATCGATGGCAAGTGGGTCGCCTTCCCGCACCGGTGGCGCATCGGTGACGTCGAACGCTGTCAGATCCATCGAAATTCGCCCGGCGACCGGGCAGGCGATGCCTTCGACCAGCGCCGCACCGCAATTCGACAGCGACCGCACATAGCCATCGGCATAGCCGAGATCGACGATGGCGAGGCGCGTCGGCCGCGCGGCGGTGAAGGTCGCGCCATAGCCGACCGTCTCTCCGGCCGCGATGTCGCGCATTTGCAGGATGCGCGCCGCAATGCCCGCCACCGGTGCCAGGCAACCGCCGCCGGGCGCGCGGCCGCCGCCATAGAGCCCGATGCCGATGCGGACCATGTCGAAATGATAGTCGAACCCGAGGCCGGTGCCGGCGGAATTGGCCAGCGCGCGCCGGCGGGCCGGAATGCGGGCCGCGACGTCGGCGAACAGCGCCTGCTGCCGCGCGCTCATGCCCGCCGGCCCGTCTTCGGCGCAGGCGAGATGGCTGTGCAGCGTGTCGATGGGCAGGCCGTCGAGCAGCCCCGATGTGGCTTCGGCCGGCGTCAGCCCGAGGCGGTTGAGACCGGTATCGACCATCACGTCGCAGGGCCGGCCGGTCGCAGCCCAGGCCTGCACCTGCGCAGGTGTCACCAGCACCGGCCGCGCCGGCAGTGCGAGTGCCGCCGGCATGTCCGCCGCACCGGCGCCGTGCAGCACCGCCAGCCGGACACCCGGCGGCAAGGGACCCAGCGCTGCCACTTCGGCCCAATGCGCGACGAAGAAGTCGGTTGCCCCCGCCGCCGCCAGCGTTTCGAGCGCCAGCCCGGCGCCGAGGCCATAGCCATCGGCCTTGATCGCCGCGCCGCACGACGCCCCCGGCGCGGCGGCAGCGAAGGCCCGCCAGTTCGCTGCCATGGCAGCACGATCGATGGTCAACCAGGCACGGGGCGGGGGCAGCATTGCCGCCGGGCTTAGCGGCAGCGACGGCCGAGGGAAAGCGGCGGACATATTCATGGGCGTGCAAGGCGCGAAGCGCTACAAGCGCGGCATGAACAGGATTTTCGCCATCATCGCCCTGCTTGCCATCGGCGCCACCGCGCCGGTGCTGGCGCAGGCGCCGCGCCCCGATACCGAATTCTGCGCCAGGATGCGCCAGAAGGAACCGGGGGGCATCTGCACGCCCAAGGGCGAAT
>JBBQWE010000197.1:0-1678 GCA_038210855.1 Sphingomonadales bacterium
GTGAGCGCAAGGGCCACAAGCAGGGCAGCGCCGAGCCATTCGGCGGCCTGCAACGCGACCCGGCGCGCCGCCGCCGATGCCCGCGCCATCGCTCCGGGCCGCGCCGCGGCCGGTCCCTTGCCTGCCTTGCCGGGCTGGTATGCGCGCGTGGCCATGGCTGCCGTCCAGATGGGGTGATCCGGGCGGATGATGACCCCGCCTGTTCACGATTTGGGCCTTCCCCCACCATTGCCGAGGCGGAGTCGCCGGTCAACCCGCGGCGGCCGCGGCTGTGATCAGGACATCATGTCCCGCTTGGGGGTCGCGGCCGAGTGCGCTACGCCGCTGACCATGGACGCAGATGTCATCATCATAGGCGGCGGGCTGGTCGGATCGACGCTGGCGCTGGCGCTGGCCCGGCACGAGGTCACCAGCATCGTCGTCGATGCGAAGGAGCTCGATTCGACACTGCTGGCGGCCTTCGACGGCCGCGCCAGCGCCGTTGCCAGCGCCTCGGCGCGGATGCTTCGGGCCCTTGGCCTTGGCGAAACGCTCGATCGCCATGGCTGCTCGATCCGCGAAATCCGGGTCACCGACGGCATCGCGCCGCAATTCCTGCATTTCGACGCCACCGGCGACGACGAACCGCTCGGCCGGATGGTCGAAAACCGCCACCTGCGCCAGGCGCTGCTGCAGGCAGTACGCGCCGCCGGTGCCGTACAACTGATCGAAAAGGCCAGCATTGCCAGCCTTGTCCGCGACGAGACGGCAGCCACGCTCGATCTTGCCGATGGCCGGCGCTTCCGCGCGCCGCTGGCCATCGCCTGCGACGGCCGCCGCTCGCCGACTCGCGACGCCGCCGGCATCCGCGTGGCACGCTGGCAATATCCCAACGCCGCGCTGGTCACCATGGTCGCGCACAGCGTCCCGCACGGCAATGTCGCCTGCGAACTCTTCTATCCGTCGGGGCCGCTGGCGCTGCTGCCGATGACCGACCATGACGATGGCCGGCCGCGTTCGGCGATCGTCTGGACGATCGATGCGCCGCAGGCCGCCGGCGCTGCCAAGCTCGGGCCGAAGGCGCTTGCCGCCGAAATCATGGCCAACATCGACGGCACGCTCGGCGAGGTCGAAGTCATCGCGCCGCAGGCAGTATGGCCGCTCGGCTATCATCACGCCGCCGATTATGTCGCGCAGCGCCTCGTTCTCGCCGGCGATGCCGCCCACGGCATGCACCCGATCGCCGGCCAGGGCCTCAACGCCGGCTGGCGCGACGTCGCGGCCCTCACCGAAGTGCTTGTCGAAGGCGTCCGCACCGGCCAGGACCTCGGTTCGCCGGCGCTATTGGCACGCTATTCGGCATGGCGGCGGCTCGATAACTCGATGGTTCTTGCCGCAACCGACACGCTCAACCGGCTTTTCGCCGTGCCGGGACGCCCCGCTGCAGCAGTTCGCCGCTTCGGCCTCACCGCCGTCGAGCGGATCGCCCCGCTGAAAGCCCGCTTCATGGCCGAAGCCCGCGGCGAAAACGGCAAGCTGCCGGCGTTGCTGCGGGGTGAACTGGTTTAGGAAAGACGGCCTCCGGCGGCGGGGGGCATAGGCCCCCGCCCCCGGGGGGACCCGTTGCTGCTGGGAACCCCCCCCCCGGGGGGGGGTTTTAACAGGTTTTCAAGACAAGACTGATACCAAACGACACGGG
>JBBQWE010000198.1:0-1545 GCA_038210855.1 Sphingomonadales bacterium
GATAATCCGTTCAGGCAAGGCAGCAGCCAACAAAATGGGGTCTGGGGCCCAAGGCCCCAGCCGCCGGAGGCCGGTTTTTCGATATTCAAACCGTGACGATCGCCGTCACTTCGATTTCGATCTTCATCGCCGGGTCGATCAGCCCGGCCTGGACCATCGTTGCCGCCGGCGGGGCTGCGCCGAAGGCTTCGCGCAAATGCGGCCAGCAGGCTTCGAAATCATGCCGGTCGGGCAGGTAATAGACGACACGGACGACATCGCCGAAGCCGGAACCGGCTTCGGCCAGTGCAGCGGCGATGATGGCGAGTGCGTTGCGGCATTGGTCGGCAACGCCTTCGGGAAGCAGGTTGGTTTCGGGGTCACGCCCGACAGTGCCGGCGACGAACACCATGTCGCCAACGCGGACGGCGCGCGAATAGCCGACCTTGTCCTCGAACGGCGAACCCGAGCGGATGTGACGCCGCGTCACCGCTGCGGGCTGCCGGCGGCGCGCAACGACCCGGCAAGCGCCTGCCCGGCCGGGGCCGGCACGCCGGTGACAAGGCCATCGGCAGCGGCATCTTCCGTCGCCAGCCGGTCGAGCACGGCGTCCGACAGATCGTCGGGCTCGGCAAAATTGGCAGCAACGGTGGTGGTTTCGCCATAAGCGCGGCGGTCGAGCACGGTGAAGCCGGCATCGAGCAGATCGGTGACATTGCCGTCGCGCAGGAAGCGGTTCGGCCCGCCGAGCACCACGGCAATCAGCCGGCGGCCGTCTTTCTGCGCCGATGCCGCTAGCGTGAAGCCGGCGGCGTTGGTGAAGCCGGTCTTGATGCCATCGACGCCTGGCACCACGCCCAGCAGCTTGTTGTGGTTGTCGATCGCGCGGCCTTCGTAATCGAAGCTGACGGTCGAAAACAGCCGGTAGCGATCCGGAAAATCGCGGACCAGCGCGCGGCTGAGCGTGGCGATGTCGCGCGCCGTGGTGACATGGCCGGCATCGGGCAGGCCGCTGGCGTTGCGGAACACCGTCCGGTTCATGCCCAGCCGCCGCGCCGTTGCCGTCATCCGCGTCGCAAAGGCGCTTTCGCTGCCCGAGACGTGTTCGGCGAGCGCCTGGGCGATATCGTTGGCCGATCGCGTCACCAGCACGCCCATGGCTTCGCGCACCGCGATGGTGGCGCCGGGCCGCAAGCCGAGCTTGGTCGGCGGGGCCGCCGCTGCACTGCGCGAGATGGTGATGCGGTCATCGTCGCGCAGCCGGCCGGCGGCAAGTTCCTCGAACGTCACATACAGCGTCATCACCTTGGTGATCGACGCCGGATAGCGGGTGGCATCGGCCTGGCGGGCGTAGAGGACTTCGCCGGTCTGCGCGTCGATCAGGATCGCTGCATATTTGGGGACGGCATAAAGGCTGGTGGCGGCAGCGGGAGCGACCGGCACTGCAACCGACGCCGCGAGAGCGAATACGGCGGTGGCCACGGCACGAACCGCGATCCGGCGCCCGAAGCGAGCCACGGAGCGGAACCCGAAGCGGGCCCCGGAGAGGGCCCCGGAGCGGGCCCC